>CAZMCW010000221.1:0-8066 GCA_964564405.1 uncultured bacterium | reverse complement strand
GGGGGGATGGATCGCTTACCGGGGCTAGGGTCTTCTGTGATGAGTATTTTGACATTCCCTTTATTGGCATACCCGGGACCATCGATAACGATATTTATGGAACCGATGTGTCTATTGGCTTTAATACGGCCATCAATATTGCGTTGGATGCCGTTGACCGCTTACGCGATACCGCTGCTAGCCACGACCGCCTATTTTTTGTTGAGGTGATGGGCCGTCATGCTGGGCACATTGCACTTTATGTTGGCGTGGCCGGCGGTGCTGAGGCTATCTTGCTCCCCGAGGTTGAGGTTCATGCAGACAGCCTTATCAAACTGGTTGAAAACGCCCACCAACGGGGGAAATCTTCGAGCATCGTGATTGTGGCTGAAGGTGCCTACGAAGGCGGCGCGCTAGCGTTACAACGAGATATTGCTGCCCTGTGCGGCTACGAAGCGCGCACCAGCATTTTGGGACACATGCAACGCGGCGGCAGTCCCAGTACGCGCGACCGAGTACTCGCCTCACGGCTTGGCTACGCAGCAGTAAACGCGCTTATTGAAGGGCAAACCAACGTGATGATTGGGGTGGATAAGCGGGTGACAGCTTCTGTTCCGCTCGAGCACACCTGGACTAAGAAAAAAGAAATTGACTGGGATTTGTTGGAAGTTGCGAGGGTATTGGCGATTTAATACCAAATCCGGTTGATGCTCGAAGAATCAACCCCTGCAAGAGCAGGTAGGATAAACTACGGAATCTGTGGTAGGCGCAATGATGCTTTTGGGCATTATGTAGGATACAAACGGATCCCACATAACAGATTAACTTTGTGATGTTAATAGCAGTTCTAGGATCAGTTCTCCACTCCACGCTGAGTGGGTCGATTTCTACTCTCCTAGGTCGCACGAGTAACAACTGCCTGTAGCAGTTACTCGTGGAAACGCTATAAAAAGCTCGAGCCTAATTTATCTGAGCCCTCGAGCTTTACTTATCCTTGCTGTGTCTTCAGTTGATTCTTTCAGGAATCAACCCACGCAATTTTGAGCGCTAGCGAGATAACCTTTTATCCTTTACACAAAAAAGCACGGATGCCACCCCCAACGTAATAAACATGCCAGAGTCTGGGCAAGGTTCAACCTCAACTCCGATTTATTAAGGCGTCATCAACATAGGCAGGAGCCAGAGGATTTCAATGCTTTCGTACCACGCACCAATAACCAGCAGCAAAAACGCAATAGGCACCATAAGCATAAGGTTGTTGATAGCTAAGCGAATGTTGCCAAACCCGCGCTTAGCTATCGTGCGTAGCAAAATGCCGCCACCCGCTGTGACCAATGTATAGGCCATGAGTTCAATGACAATCACCGGAATATGAAACAGCAGTAAGCTTGCTTGCGGACCTACCGGCGCTAGCGCAAACCCCAGCACAAAAAAGCGCGAGATGTTGAGTATATACGCAGGAATGGCAAAAAGTACTGCTGGAAAAAGCGTGGTGGTCAAGGTACCTTGAACAAAATTCCAGTAGGTGATGGCCGCAGCGGTTTGAGCGATGTTGTTGTTGGCGAGTACCTCCAAAATACCAATGTCCTCGAGGCTACCGCCAACTAAACTTGCTAATGCCAACTGGCATTCAGGCAAACTTACGCCCACCATGGATCCCAGCCCGTACATGCCGTACAACGCAATAATGGTGCCAATTACAATGCGTTTGTGATCGCGAATAACTTGCCATCCTGCTACTAACACGCGCCGAAACCACGACGGCCGCACCAGCAAATACACAACGTAAACTGTCAGGAGTAAAAAGCCAACGCCAGCTGCGTTCGACTGAAGTGGTGCAGGCAGTGAAATGGTGCTGTCATCAAAGCGAATGCGCACAGCTTCGCTTTCCCACAGATTGTTGCGCTGGGCAAGGAGTACTTCGACTCGAGCAACCGTTCCCTCACCGACTCTGGCAGAGTATGAATAGCGCCGCACCGCATCTGCTTCCAGCACACTTGGGTCTATGCTAGCGTCCTCGAGCAAACGTCTATCTTCAAAGTTCACCGTCACATTGCGAATCACACGTGGGTCTTGACCCAAAGTGCTAAGTTGATTACACATCGCCGCAGGTGAGGCGTTAGCAAGAGCAATATAATCAAAGCCATCAGCGCGTTCTTGCCAGGTGCGCACCGCTTGGTCAGACACTTGCTCCGGAATCTCACCCGTTGCTAGGGGCGCAATATCTAATCCACTCTGGGTAAGGCTATCTAAACTTACGCCCTCAGCGCCCTCTTGTGAAGACGTTTCGTTCGAGGATGGTGTCTCATCTGATGAAGTCGATTCTGATGGCGTGCTTGCTGGAGACGGTTGTGCAAGCACCCAACTGAGGCTTAACACACAACTCAAAACAAGGCCGCACACATAATGCGGCCTAAAAATGGCAGTCATGACGTCATCATAGCTTATTCGTCGGGGATTGTCGCTGTTGGTGCCAGTATGCGTGTTTCTGTGTATACCTTTGGCAAAACGTTTATTGATGTCAGTGTTATGAAGATATTTATATATAAAGAAATGTACAAGTACTGGCGACACGTAAATATCAACCTCGAGTCAAATATGACATTGATCAAAGAGCAATGTCATAAGGTACTGTTCCAGATCATCAACATGCAAGCTTACGTGTACAGCGAGGACGAAAAGGAGATTTTCCGATAATGGGTTTACATAGTCATTAATAGTCATTAATAGTGATGTTGCTGAGTGCACAGTTAGCAATAACGATTATGTCAACCTCCTAAAGGCCTAACTCAAAAAGTGATTGAACATAACCTGTTTTTACTCTTGTCAATTGGCAAGCTCGAGCCCCTGCTTACTCACATACGCTCTTTATAATGCCCTTATGACAGTTTTGGATACCCTTCTTGCGCTTGTCTCCCTGGTGGGTTTGGGATTACTGATTGGCGGGCTAGTGATAGTTCTTATGTTGCAAATTCCCAAAGTGCGGCAACGCTACCCGGTGGCTATGCGGGTGGGCTTACGCACGTTGTTTGTTGGCGCAGGCATTGTGGTGGTGACAGCTTTGTTGGTCAACCAACGCGGTGCTGCGTTGCGGGTCGCTGACAAGTACATTCTTAAAGAGGTTATCAATGCGTCTTCGTTGTAGTTGGCTAGTAAATTGTAGTTGGCTAGTAAATTGTAGTTGGCTAGTAAATTGTAGTTGGCTGGTAAGTCGTAGTTGTGGCACTTGGAGGTGGCTCGAGCGTCCTTCCTGCTTACCCGTTGCCTTAGTCATCTTGACATCCTTACTTACCCACAGCCACGCCCAAGACCCTAGCGGCACAACCTACTCGTTTACCCTCGGTGAGGACGTTACCCGCAGTCTTGTTGCTAGTGACGGACCCGGAAGTGACACAATTAGCTATCACACCTATGTGGTGACGCTCGAGCAACCCGCTAGCGAACTCACTATTCAGGTAGACGGTGGTGACGATGACGTGGACATGGTTACCCAACCTGGGAGCATCATTGAGCGCTTTGCAGATGCATCGTATCAAGGATTAGATAGCTCACCTCAACACAGGTTTTCCTATCTCAACCTACCTGCCGGCGAGGTTTATATCGACGTGGTTAACAAAACCGACGCGCCTGTAAGCTATACCCTCACTATCACAGCCCGCCTAGCAACAGAAGCTCGTACAGAGGTTAATACAGAGGTTAATACAGAGGCTGGCACAGAAGCACCTTTAATTGATGATTCTGCCAATGAAGTTGATGATTCTGCTAGTGAAAATGTAGCTTTAGAAGACGCTCCCGAAGCTGCTGATGGTGGAAGTAGAGGTGCTGAAAACACCAGTGGTGATGATGTTGCTGGTGAAAGTGGTAGTGATGAAGATACTAGCAGTGAAGATACTAGCAGTGAAGATGGGGACACTGTAGCGGAAGCTGATGTAACGGTAACGGCAGAAGATGCAAGCCTCACGTTAGCGCTTACGGATACAACTACAAATACAGAGTCTACAAATACAGAGTCTATAAATACTGACCTTATCCCTCAACCTACCGGAACATATGGTGCGCTCGAGCTTGGCGGTACCATCACCCGCAGCATTGTGTCTGCTGCTGCCAGTAACGGCCTCGCCTACCATGTTTACGTGCTAGATGTACCAGCAGATGTTCCGGCTGTAACTGTGCGCGTACGCGGTGAAGAAGGTGTCAACATCGACATGGTGACCAACGCAAATGAACCCGTTACCCGCTACAGTGCTGCTAACTTTAATGGTGTGGGCCCTAACACCAGTGAACAAGTAAGTTACGACGGTGTTGCTGGCCAGCGCATCTACATTGATGTGGTGAATCGCCAAAATGAAGCCCTTACCTATACTTTGCAAGTTACCTCTGAACTAGCTGATGGTGCTGTTGTTCGCGCTGGCGAGTTGGTATTGGTTGAGAGCACTACAGCTAACGTCACTACAGCTAATGTCACTACAGCTAACGTCACTACAGCTAACGTCACTACAGCTAACGTCACTACAGTTGAGGATGCAGCAGATGGCGCTCCAAGTGCTAATGCGTCAGTTGATATGTCACCAGAAAGTGGCTTGCCTGATGGCAACTATGGCATTGTTCCGGTTGGCAATACGGTAACTGCTAACATTGCCCCCGCAGGACCTAGAGGGTTTAGTTACAACACCTATGTAACTGAAGTTACCGAACCGCTTAGCGACCTTACCCTCGAGGTGCGCAGTTTGGGTAGTGACCCTCAAAGCATTGACTTGGTGGTACAACGCGGTGCCATTATTGAAACCTATGACGACGCCGACTACAACAGTTTTGGCGCGCGTCCGCCAACGTTTACCTACAACAACCCTGAGGAAGGTAGCATTTACTACGTAGATGTTGTGAACTTGGGCGGTCAAGTTGTGCCTTACGAACTACGCGTAACCAGCGCCGGGTTAATGGTCAGTAGCGACCAAGCCCGCGATCCCGATGCGGCAGCATCGGCTGAGGTGATTGCGCCAAGTCGTAACTCGAGCTTAGTTGCTGACCTCATGCTGGGCGAGCGTCAACGCGCTTACGGTGAGCTTGCAGGTAAACCTGCGGTAGCAACTTTTCACACCTACAGAGTCCAGATTCCAGCAGGTATTGTATCTTTAGAAATAGCATTAGATGCTTCACGTGATCTCGATTTGGCAAGTCAAGTTGATGAAGCCATCAGCGACTACTTTGCAAGCGGTGTTTACTTTGCCAACAGTTTGCGTGGCCGCGAACGGTTGCAGATAGACAACCCGCCCGCTGGACTGTGGTACATAGATGTCGTCAACGGCCTTGGTGAAGGTGTAGACAGCAGTTACACCTTAACGGTGACTGTGCGCTAGCTTGACGGGTTGATAGGGCTTATACGTGTGCCTGTACTCCTCATTTAGGAGGCTATTTGGTACAATAATCTAAAGTTGATAGGGCTTATACGCGTGCGTGTACTACGTGCACTACGACCTTTCGAGCGGTATCACGTAAGCTAGCTTATGCTCATTACCCTAACCCTTTGTTTGCTATTTCAACTTTTTGGTGAAGGCATGTCTCCTTATTTGCCATTAGCTATACCTGGTCCCGTTTTGGGCATGGTATTACTTTTTGCAATGTTGCTACTACGCGCATTCGTACGCGCAGCGATATCGTCTCAAACTGTACCTGAGGTGAGGTTGCCAAGTTGGCTCGAGCGTGGTGCGCAGCATCTGCTGAGCTACTTGGCACTGCTGTTTGTACCCGCTGGTGTGGGCATTGTGCAATACCGCGAGCGTTTGCAGACGGAAGCTGTGGGGCTAACAGTCGTCCTGCTGGTAAGCACCTTAGTGACTCTACTAGTAACGGCATTTACCATGCACGCGGTGATGCGTTGGCAGCAAGCTCAACCTTCATTACCGTCACGTTGAGGTTGAGCAAGTGAGTTGGCTTGCGCCTTTTTTAGCACGTACAAGCGCACACCCTTTGTTTTGGTTAACGGTGACGCTGGTTGTCTTTCAAGTAGCTCAGTGGGTATATCTGCGCGCTCGTGCGTTTCCATTGCTCAACCCGGTGTTTGTCTCAATTAGCGTTATTGCGAGCCTTTTACTGGTGACTAACACGCCCTATAATAGCTATTTTGCGTCCAATCAACTTGTTCATGCATTGTTAGCCCCGGCAACTGTAGCACTAGCCGTACCTTTGTACAAACAACTCGACACCCTACGCGCTCGAGCGCTGCCTATTGCACTTGCTCTAAGCACAGGCGCGGTTACTGGTATTGTGTCTGCGGTTGGGCTGGCCCGCGCACTAGGGTTATCATCAACAACGGTGTTATCGCTTGCGCCTAAAAGCATTACCACACCTATTGCGATGGGCGTTGCTGAACAGACTGGCGGGTTACCTGCGCTCGCGGCAGCTTTGGTTATTGTCACAGGTGTTATTGGGGCTGTTTGCGGGTTGCCCTTATTACGCGCTGTTCGTATTCATGATGACGCCACCCAAGGGTTTGCCATGGGGCTAGTTGCACACGGTATTGGCACTGCCAGAGCATTCCAAGCTAGCGATCAAGCTGGTGCGTTTTCAGGCCTTGCTATGGGGCTTAATGGCATCCTTACCGCACTTCTGATTCCACTACTTTTGCATTGGTTGGGCATGACATAGTGTGTTCAACACAGTCTGCGGGGTAACTCATGCAAGGTGCTGAACCATCACAAAAAGTACCTTGTATTACAGTCTCACATAATCGCAGTGGAAAGACCTATTATTTAAATCCTGACACGCTATAGTATGAGGTTGAGGTGAGTGTGATGTGCTCATCATTTGTTTACATTGTCGGCTTACTAACAGACTCACATTTTGTTTACGTTACCGCATTAATTGCTAGCTTTTAATTACCTATCTGGCTACATTAACGGCGCTACATAGACCTACTCATTTTAGATTGTTTTGATAATAAAATGCTTCAAGCGGCTCGGTGCGTCAATAAGATAACTTGTAAGTGAGAACAGATACCGAATTCAGCTAAAGCATTTTTAAGCTATGTAGTAGCATATTTCAGCAAACTTGGTACAAATACCATTGCTGTAACCCTAGGCGACACACCATGCAACTATGCTCCAAACCACCTTCAAAATTGGATAACATTTAATATGGCCAGCATTCTTATTGTTGAAGACGACCGCATTATTTCAACGGTTGTGTCGGCAATTGTCACTAAAGCAGGTTATAAAGTTGTGTCAGTGGCGCGTACTGCGACTGACGCCGTGCGGCTTGCGACCGTTCACAATCCGGATTTGGTGCTTATGGACATTGGCCTCGAGGGTAGTGGGGACGGCATTGAAGCAGCCATGCATATTGCAGACGACCTCGAAGTACCCATTATTTTTATTACCGGACACACTGACCTCATGACGCTCGAGCGCGCTCAAAAGGTTAATCCGCTAGGCTTTTTGAGCAAGCCTATTCGCGAAGCTGATGTCATCAACACCATCAGCATTGCACTCAACCGCTTAGCGCAGCAACAAGCTGACACAGTTGCCCACGACAACACGACCTTTAACGGCCGTATTGATATGCTTGGCGGTATTGCGTCAGTGCTCGAGATGGTCAAAGTTATTCACAGTCAGTGTGCACTTCACTTTGGCGATGGCGCTGCGTTGTACGTTGCTGAAGGCAAAATTGTTCACGC
Source organism: uncultured bacterium (assembly GCA_964564405.1). Classification (GTDB taxonomy): domain Bacteria; phylum Deinococcota; class Deinococci; order Deinococcales; family Trueperaceae; genus JBCCBI01. Next base: position 415 of record CAZMCW010000221.1, on the reverse strand, counting down.
TAAGCTTAAAGACTTAGCACCACAAGATGCCATTAAGCAGCTACTTACTCGCAACAAAGGTACGTTTCGGCTCGAGCCAGACTCTGAACCTGAAACCGGCCGCAGTTTGTCACTAGATGTTACAACTGTACTTTTAAATTTAGCCAAAGAAGCTGATGAAGCTCATAAAGGCGTTTTAGACCAAGCTAATAAGGCTCAAGATAGCGTTGCACAAACCAACATCACTCAAGATACTGTCAGGCTTGACAACGCTAACCCTGATGGCACCAGCCGAGGTAGCATTAATCCTACCGGTATCAACCCTGATAACGTCAAATTTGATAACGTTAGCCTCGGCAATATCAACAAAACTAATATTAGCCAAGCCAACACCAACCAAGCCAACACCAACCAAGCCAACACCAACCAAGCCAAC
>CAZMCW010000220.1:7873-8102 GCA_964564405.1 uncultured bacterium | reverse complement strand
AAAGGAAGAGACTATGTCGAACACACGGTCAAACACACGCAAACCAACCCCTCAATCAACAGAGCAGGTCTATCAAATTAGGCTCGAGGGTCATCTGGATGACGGTTGGACAGAGTGGTTTGAAGGGGTATGTGTGAAAGAAAATGAGGACACCACCACCCTGTTAACCTGCACGGTTAGCGACCAGCCTGAACTCTTTGGACTTTTAAGAAAAGTGCGCGATTTGGGT
>CAZMCW010000220.1:0-7863 GCA_964564405.1 uncultured bacterium | reverse complement strand
AGACCAAAACGCTTGAGTAGATGTAACGAAAGCCCAGCCACAAGACAAACCATGAGTTCACATCAAATTTATGAGGAGGACATCATGACCTCAAACATAGCTTTTAAACTTTCTTTGCTTATCTCACTCAATATTGCTGCTATCAGCGCCTCTTTATCCTTTGCGTTTCCAACAAATGACGTCTTACATGCATCCACCATCATTCTTATAACGACCTGGCTTTTACCCTTGAGCTATTTATTGACTACCAAAAGAGAATCTCTACAGCAGGTTCAACCTGAAAGAAACGAGGATTAATGATGAAAGCAATTGTCTGCCCACGCTATGGTTCAGCCGATGTTCTTGAATTACAGGACGTAAGCCAACCCACACCAAACGATAATGAGGTCTTAGTCAAAGTTTATGCAGCTAGTGTGAATGCAGGTGACTGGCACCTTATGCGAGCTGACCCGTTTTTAATGCGCCTCATCTTTGGTTTTTTTAAACCTAAACAGCCTATTCTTGGGAGTGATTTTGCGGGGCGTATTGAGGCTGTTGGCAAAAACGTCACGAAGTTCAACGTAGGTGACGAGGTGTTTGGCTCGAGCCCTAACTTTGGCACCTTTGCCGAGTACGTAGCTGCCACCGAAGATCACCTTGTCTTAAAACCAGCAAATGTAAGCTTTGAGCAAGCCGCTGCTACCCCCATAGCAGGTCTGACAGCCCTGCAAGGACTTCGCGATCACGGCAAGTTACGAGCAGGGCACAAGGTACTTATTAACGGTGCCTCAGGTGGGGTGGGCACATTTGCAGTGCAAATTGCCAAAGCGCTAGGTGCTGAAGTGACAGCCATGTGCAGTACTGAAAAGGTTGACATGGTTCGTGCTATCGGCGCAGATCACGTGATCGATTACAAAAAAGAAAGCTTTACCACTCAAGACAAACAGTACGATGTCATTTTGGGTGTAGGTGGTTACTATCCGCTTGCTGAGTACAAACGCGCGCTCACTTCCAACGGAACCTTTGTGATGACCGGTGGCGAGACGAAGCAGATGTTTGAAGCTATGTTCTTGGGGTCGTTTATGTCTAAGAAAGACGGTAAAACATTAACAAACTTCATGCAGACATCCAGCCAAGACGACCTGTTGTTTTTACAGGAGTTGCTCGAGGCTGGCAGCATAAGCCCTGTTACAGACACACAGTTCCCGCTTAGCCAAGTTCCAGAGGCCATCACGTATTTAGAGTCTGGGCGGGCTAAAGGTAAAATCGTCATCAACGTGAACAAAACGTATGCTTCTACAGCAAATGTTATTAACAAAAGCCCTGCTTTATCTTTGTCTACTTAGCGGGAACTTTCTTTATCTGTTGCCAGATAGCTGAGGTATGGTTGCACCTCAGCTTCCTCCATGCTTTTTAGATGACGCTTGTCTTGGAAGTAGATATAGTTTATAGTAAGTAAATATAGTTAAGATAGGAACGCTTGATGTCAAGGCTGGTATGAAAGAAGGCTGAATACTAACAAATCGAAATTCACCTTTGCGCTTATATAACTAAATAATTAGGACTAAACTACAAAATATGAAACAAGAAGAGTATTCATTTTACAAAAACTATGCTTCTCGTGAAGACCTAAAAAGTAGATACGTGGATAATTCACTATTACTTTACGCACTTCAGCTCAGATACTCAATTGAGGATATTGACAAAGTTGCAACAGATAGTTTGGTAGATGGCCCAGATGATAAAAAAACCGATTTGGTATATATCGATGGTGAGAGTGGAGAAGCTGTAATTGCTCAAGGCTATTTATCTCAGAAAGACAGAGATGAAGCGCCAGCAAACAAAGCTAGTGAACTTAATACAGCTGTTACTTGGCTACTGACGAGACAAATCGAGGATTTGCCTGATCGTCTAAAAAGTGCAGCACGCGAACTTCGTCAAAGAATCAACAACAATGAGATCAAAAAAATAACCGTTTGGTATTCTCATAATTGTCAAGAATCCGAAAATGTCAATCAAGAGTTGATAAGTGTTGAGCATACACTTTCATCAATATTACGTGAGCATTATCCTGACAAGAATATTGAGTCTCATTCTAAGGAAGTGGGTCTTGAAACTTTGGAAGCATGGTATCAAAGTCTCACAATTCCCATATTGATGACTGACGAGATCCTATTCTCTAATTGCGATGGCTTTCAAAACTCTGGTGAGAACTGGACATCCTTTTCAACCTCAATTCAAGCATCAAAACTTTACGATTTATACCAAACTCATAACACCCATCTTTTCTCTGCTAATGTTAGGGATTATCTAGGCAGTAGAAAGTCTGATTCTAATATCAATAATGGAATAAAGGACTCTGCAATCAGTGCATCTTCAAACTTTTTTGTATACAACAATGGTATTACAGCATTAACTCATGATTTTGACTACGACCCTATCGAGAAAATTTTAAGAATTTCAGGTTTATCAATAGTAAATGGAGCACAGACAACAGGTGCTATTGGTTCCCTTTCCGAATCACCCTCTGAAAACATGAAAGTTCCTATTCGGATTATCAAATGTGACAACTCTGATACCGTAGCGTCTATTGTAAAGTTTAATAACAGCCAGAACAAAATTTATGCCCCAGACTTTAGAAGTAATGATCCACATCAAAGAAGAATCACCACTGAATTTGAATCAATTCCACAAATAGAATATACGTCGAGAAGAGGGGGTGCGGTAGATATTATTCGAAGAAACCCAAACGTACTCCCTTCGGTTACCGCAGGACAATCTCTAGCAGCGTTTCATGGGAAACCGAGCATTGCTTATAATGACAAAAGTAAAATTTGGGACTCTGACGGATTATATTCTATGTTTTTTAACGACCAAACCTCTGCACGACACATACTCTTATGTTATTCGCTCACTAAAGCAATTGAGGATTTAAAAGTAGAATTACTTCATTCCGGAGAAGAAATGCTTAGTGAAGACGAAACGCTTCTTGATTTTCTCAGAAGTCGAGGCTCTATTATTTTATTTTCTACAGCAATAGCAGACTGTCTCGAAAATTTGCTAAGCCGAAAAATCCCTAACAAGTTTTCAGTCCGATTTAAGGAAAACGTATCTCTTGACGAGGCAAAGGCAATCTGGCGTCCGATAATCAAAATCGGAACTTCTTTCGCAGATCAGTTGAAAGAAGGATTACAAGACGGAATTAGAAATCAAGAGAGGATAAATGAGGCTAGAAAAACATTCGTGTCACTTATGAGAGCAGTCAAGGAAGCTAACTCTAGAATTGTCAAGGTCTTCGCAGACAAAATTGAAAACTAAAGAGGCGTCTTTTTATTAATCTGCATACCGCCAAGATTAAGGTGATTTGTTATCATTAATTTTACTTCTAAAACATTTTATATTCTCGTAAATTACCTAAATGTGATGTTTTGACGAGCTAGTTCAACTCAAGTGCAAAGGTAATGACATAAAATAACCTCATGTCTAGCTTCATCCTTGCCAGCAAGCTCAACCAACCCCAGGTACGACCCAAGCTTGTTTCACGGCAACGCTTGCTCACCAAGCTAGACACAGCCCTAAATCAACAACTCAGCCTCGTCTCAGCCTCTGCTGGCTTTGGCAAAACCACGCTGGTGAGTCAATGGTTAGCACAACTGGATAGACCTGTGGCGTGGTTATCACTAGACACAACAGAGCATTCCCCAAATCAATTTATTCGGTATTTGTTGGCGTCTTTGCAAACGGTCTATCCAGATGTTGGTGCAGGTATAGCTGACATTTTAGAGGTTAAACAAGATGTCTTGGCTGTGCTGGCAAGCGTTATCAATGACCTTTCAGCGTTGCCTGAGCCGTTTGTAGTCGTGCTGGACGATTTTCATTTGGTGAACACGCAGGATATTAACGCGCTGCTCGAGTTCATCTTGGCGCATCAACCGCCTCACATGCACTTGGTGATCTTATCCAGAGAAGACCCTGCACTGCCGCTCGCGCGCTTGCGCGTACGGCATCAAATGACCGAGTTACGCGCGGCTGACTTGCGGTTTTCTGTGGCTGAAACAGCCGACTTTTTTAATCAGCTTATGGGCTTAGACCTCTCAGCAGAGGACATCGCCAAGCTTGATACGCGCACTGAAGGCTGGGTGGCAAGTTTGCAACTTGCGGCGTTGTCCCTGCAAGGGCAAGCGGATGCCTCTACGTTTATTGATGCGTTTTCAGGCGATAACCGCTATGTTATTGATTATTTGCTAGAAGAAGTCTTAAACAAACAAGATGATGATACACGCGCGTTTCTACTTAAAACCTCGGTGCTAAAACGCTTCAATGCTGCATTATGCGATTTGCTAACTGGGCAGGGTGATAGTCAACAGCGGCTCGAGCAACTCGAGCGGGCCAACCTCTTCCTAATTCCACTTGATGATAACCGGGCGTGGTTCCGGTATCATCACCTTTTTGCAGATGTGCTGGTGACGCACTTACAACACGCACATCAAGATGGTGTGCCTGCGTTGTATCACCAAGCCAGTTGCTGGTCTGAAGAACAGGGCTACCCAGATGATGCCATCGACTACGCGCTCGCTGCTGGTGATGCTGAGCGGGCTGCTAACCTAGTTGAACTGGCGTGGCCTGAGATGGATCAGACGTTGCGGTTTGAGACGTGGTTAGGCTGGTTTGAGCGTTTACCCCAGCGGGTTCGTCACAACCGGCCTGTTTTACGCTTGGGGCACGCTTGGGCACTACTTAATCGCGGCGAGCTTGAAGCGGGTGAAACTGTTTTGCAGCAACTTGAAACGTTCTTAACCACAACGCTCGAGCGCGATATGGTTATTGCCGATCAAGCTCAGTTTGCTGGCATTGCGATAAGCCTAGCGGAAGCTCGAGCCTTTCAAGCTCAAGCGAACGGTGATGTAGCAAGCACAGTCCGTTATGCAAAAGATGCACTCGAGCTTACCCCACAAGACAACATCTTTAGACGCGCTTCCGCACTCTCCTTGTTGGCATTCGCACACTGGGCATCTGGAGATTTAGAAGCTGCGTTTCAGGGTTTATCTGAAAGTGCGGACATGCTCATTCGTGCAGGCAACGAGCATATGGCAATCGTGGCACCTTGTTTGCTGGCAGATATCCGCATAGCTCAAGGGCAGTTAGGTTACGCCGAGGGATTGTGTACCACAACCCTCAACTTGGCAGCCAAGCAACCTCACGTGCTGCCAGGTACCAGCAAGCTTTATATTGGTTTAGCTGAGGTTGCCCTAGCACGTGCTAACTACCAAGATGCGTTAGCATTTCTAGACCAAGCCCACGCGCTGGAGCCAACTAGCACCCTCCCCGGCACAAAATACCGCTATCATCTTACAAAAGCGCTCATTAAGCAAGCCCAAGAGGAGTTTGAGGCTGCCCTCAACGCCCTTGCCGAGGCTGAGTTTTGGTACATAAGAACCCCTTTTGTCAACCTACATGCGTTTGATGCTGTCAGAGCGCGTATTTACGTCCAAAGGGGACAGCTAGCCCAAGCTGCCGACTGGGCAAACAGACAGATGGTTACACTTGAAACACCCCTGACGTACCTTGACGAGTACGCCCACATTAGCTGGCTCAATGTCGCGCTGGCAAGGTATCAGCACAATTACAACCAAGGGCAAGACGAGGCGCTTCTCGAGCACGCAAACACACTATCTGAACAGCTCATCACCCAAGCCCAACTACAAAATCGCATCACCAGCCTTATTGAACTTCTAGTAATCCAAGCGCGCATTCAGCTTGTGAAAGGGCAGCACCCTCGAGCCTTAGTATCATTAGAAAACGCACTTACACTCGCTGAACCTGAAGGGTTTCGTCACATCTTCTTAGCGGTGGGTCACACACTAGCACCGTTGTTAAAAGAGGTTACATCACGTTCGACCTTTGCGGCCAATTTATTGACGCATGTGGAACCCTCACCAAGTTATGCGTTTGATGCTGTTGATGGGTTGCTCGAGCCCCTTAGCGAGCGTGAACTGGAAATCTTGCGGTTGCTGCCCACCGGCCGCTCGAGCCCCGACCTGGCGTCTTACCTACACATCTCGGTCAATACCGTGAAAACCCACCTTAAAAACATCTACAGCAAACTCGGTGTTCACAAACGGCACGAAGCGGTGACCAGGGCACAAGACCTCGAGATTATCTAAAGCAAACCAGCACTTATTCAGACGTTTTTTGTGATTGTGCAACGCCAATTGTGGTGCCGACGGCGAGCCCAATACTAATACCAGCGCCCACATTGCCCAAAGCAACGCCAATTGCGGTGCCTATTGCAATGCCTATAGCTGTCCACGTACCCATCTGCGATTTTTTCATAACTAACCTCCTGTGAGACTTCAAATCTGATTGATGCTTTGTTGATTAGCTTCTACGGACACCAGTAAGTCAAACCATAAAATCCGTTTTGAACACAACCATACTTGTAGCGTTTCCACGAGTAACTGCCACAGGCAGTTGCACGTGCGACCCAGGGGAGTAGAAATCGACCCACTCAGTGTGGGGGAACTAATCCTGGAGTTGCTATTCAATCCCAACTTGCTGCTCCCCCTCGAGTGTGAGTTGACAGAACTGCGTTTGTTAGAAATACTAACAGCACGTACGCTTGTCCGTGTTGCCGTTGAAATTTTCAGTCAAGATAGTAGTATCTGTCATTACCTTTAGAACATGCTAGCTAAAGTGTGATTTGTAGGTTTATCATCCGTTTTCAAACGCAGCTGTAGCAAACACGCTATAGTATGCACTGTTTGCGTCACCTTGACGCAACAAGCCTCAATAAAGCGGCTCACCGCTTGAGAAGGAGTTTTTATGTTTAAAGGATTACGCCTTATTGCTATCACAAGTTTAATGCTAGTCTTAGCAGCTTGTGGTCATAACAACAGCCCAGAAACTAGCCCTAATGTTTTAGGCATGGGTACGCTCACCATCGATACAAGCACCGGCATCACCACGGCGTCACTCAGTGACACGTTCTACAGCGTCAACAGCACCATCGAAGTTGTCAATGCATCAGCACCACAAATCACGTTTACGAGCAGCAGCGTATTGGGAGCAGGGCGCGTTGTTAGAATTCAAGCGAACATCCGCGACCGCTCAGGTGACCCCATTAACAACCTCGTGCTGTTAGGTATTTCTGTCACAGGGCTAGACCAAAATTTGAGTCCGCTAAGCAACGTCACAGCTTTGGGCGGTGGTGCCATTACCGATCAAGCAACCATCGCAGAGATCAAGCCTGCTCACGCGTTTACCCTAGATGACCTCGAGACAACTGCAGACTTCGTAGCCTATGCTGAAAGCGACCTGGACGCTGATTTTAGAAGCACCCTCCAGCGCGCTGCCAAAGTGCCTCTTGATGCAGTTTTGCCTTACGGCTTTAAAGTTGGTGACGGCACCATCCCCAATCAAGGTGTTGCTGCTGTCAACGTTGCTTTTTTTATTCCAGATGGCAACGACGTTGGTAGTTTCACGTATCGGTTTATAGCCGTTGAAGACACCCTTACCCGTTTTACTCAGGACGTTACGGAACTTGTACTCACCAACAACGATGATCCAGAAGACCCCACTGCCGATACCGACATAGGCATTGCTGGTGTCCGGCAACGTTATGGCACAATTGATAGTGACAAGACAATCGTGCTTATTGGACCCTATGAACGCCTTGTTGACCAGAGCGACATTGACGCTGGCATTTTTACCGTCCTTCCTGACATTCGCATTATGGGTACCGCCGATAATCCTATAGCTACACTGTTAGATACTGGCTCGAGCGACCTACCTACCATCGTTGGCAATTAATCTTCGTCCGTACTTAACCTAAGCACAACAACAGACCGCACAGCTTACGGCACGTGCGGTCTTGTTTATGCTGAG
>CAZMCW010000219.1:0-8102 GCA_964564405.1 uncultured bacterium | reverse complement strand
CTTTAGGGTATGACCTTGAGATAATCTTTGTTGCAAAATCAGTTTGGTGATGCAGTATCATTCACAGGATTTAGCTCAGCAAGAACAGTAAAAAACGGATTCTGCCGAGCGTCTTGACTTATCATGCGTTAAAGTCATCATCGGTCAGAATCCGTTTTGTATATTTGTTGTAGCGTTTCCACGAGTAACTGTCACAGGCAGTTGCGCGTGCGACCTAAGGGGAGCAGAAATCGACCCACTCAGTGTGAAGGAACTAGTCCTGGAACTGCTGTTGATATGGCGGTGTTAAAACCGTGCAAACCTCATTTCATACGTTACATAGGCTGCTTCGCACGTCCAAGAAGCACTAAAAATATTGTTAAAATGTCTTCTTGACAATACTTCGGACAGGTATTCAAAATCAATGTGTGTCACCGACACGATATAGCAACCTGCTTCCAAAATCCCGCTTGCGTTTGTGATAGGGTTTGTAAAAAGTGTCCGAACTGTTGCTTGAGATTTACAAAACCTGCGTTACAGGACAGTTAGCGTGAAAATTTTTAGATGAATCATCTGAAGGGGTAGGCTCGAGCTTAGCCATTAAACGCTTTAGTAAAAGCCGCAAAGCACTACTTGACATGGATGCCCGTAAGGACACTGACTCACCATCTGTCTTCTGGGCTGTCTTCTGGGTTGTCTTCTGGGTTGATATTTTTGAAGCTAACGCGGAGTTATCTACCATGGTTGTGTTCACTGTATGCAATGAAGATTAACCTTGTGTTGAGATTTGCTATGCGCTTTGTGTATGCCAAATACGGTGGCTGTAAATTGTTCCATGCCTTTGGCGCGAAACTGTTATTTATGTCATTATTCATATTGTGTCTCCCGACCGGTTGCGCTACTGCTCTACGTGCTTATCAGCGCCCAAATATAAAACACGTATCATCGCTTCGGAAAGTGTTAATCTTTTTGTTTGTGACCGTTACTTTTCAACAGATGACCAAACCTTAGCTAAAAATTTGGCCCCTAGGGGTTTAGCCTCGAGGGTTTAGATATGAAGCTATTGTGTATAGTTTAACATACATGTCTCATCAAGCTATCATCAAACAAGACATTTTTATTACGAATACTCTCGTGTAACTTGAGAAGGTACTCGAACTAGTTTACCACTCAGTAGATATATAGCAGTTCAAGATTGGTTCACCCACACTCAGTTAGTCGATTTCTACTCCCCTAGGTCGCACAAGTAACTGCCACAGGCAGTTACTTGTGGAAACGCTAATACTTAACCTACCTGATAGATAGCGCTGAAAATGTACGGATGCTAGCGGCTCAAATCAAACTACGTGAGGCGCAACTGGCAACCTCACGTAGAAACCTTTTGGTAGCTATCTTTTTCTTGCAGTAACTTTTACTCCGCCAAAGACGCACTGTAGAGCCACAAAAACTCATCTGCCCTTGGCGTCCAAGTAAGCCTTTCACTGATGCCGTAAGCATCTTGTTGTTTGTAGAGGTAAATAAACGGTGCCTCGTCTTGAAGTAGCGCTGTAGCTTCTGTATAGACTTGTTGGCGAACGTTAACATCTACAGATGTACTACCTTCATCTAGCAAAAGGTCGAGCTCTGGGTTGCTGTAATAAGACAAAAGCCCGTCAGTTCGCGTGAGCGGGTAAAGAATAAAATCAGCGTCAAATACAGCGTTGCCCCAACCAAGTAAAAATAAATCTGGGGCGTTGCCTGCAAACAGGTCACCAACATAAGCACCGTATTCACGAACTTCAAAATCAACTGTAACACCTACAGCCTCGAGCTGAGCTGCAATGGCCTGCGCTACCTGCACGTCGCTCACATAGCGTCCATTAGGCGTTTCCAGACGCAAGCTGAGGCCGTCACCGTAACCTGCTTCGGCTAAAAGCTCACGGGCGCGTTCTGGGTCGTAAGGATAGGGATCAAGCGCGTCGTTATAGCCAAGGTCAATATCGGTTAACAAGGTGGTGGTAGGTGTTGCTAATCCGCCCAAAACACCTGCGATAATAGCGTCAACATCCACAGCATAGTTGAGTGCTTGGCGCACTAACGGGTTTTGCACGGGTGACTCTGCCAAGGTGTTCATACCCACGAAAATAACCCGCGCACCGGCAATGGTCTCGAGCTTAAGCGCGTCGTTACTTTCAATGCTGGGCACCAAACTAGATGGCACATTCACAACCAAGTCGGCTTCACCTGCAGCAAGGCTGGAAAACCGTGTGAGTGCTTCAGGCACAGGGCGAAACTCGAGGCTGTCAATATCTGCTGGCCCGCGCCAATAGTTGGGGTTGGCGGTCATTGTTACAGCGACATCCCGCTGCCAACTATCAACCATAAATGGTCCTGTGCCTACTGGGTTTTCAGCAAACGCATCTGCACCAACTTCCTCAAAATAAGCAGGGGGAATGGTAAGTAACTCTGCAAAGTAGGACTCAGCAAGAGGTTGTGGATTGCTCGTGGTGATGGTGAACGTTAAGTCACCTGTTACTTCGATGCTCTCAATAAACGCAAAGCCGCGCGAAATAGGCGATTCTGTAGCAGGATCCAAAATACGGTTCACGGTAAACGCGACAGCTTCAGCTGTGAGGGGTTCACCATTATGGAAAGTAACCCCTTCGCGCAGCGTAAACTCCCACGTGAGGTCGCCATCGCGCTGCCAGCTTTCAGCTAGGCCGGGCGAAAAACTGCCATCTGACTCTTTAAAAAGCAACCCGTCATAAATGTTTAAGAGGATGTTAAAGGTTGATGTCTCGCGGTTCATAGTGGGGTCAAGCGTGTTGGCGTCAGCACTTTGCATGACCACAATAGGTGTGCTGTCTTGCCCAACCGCACTGCCTATAAAGATCATCATCCAACTTGTAAGGAGGACAGTTAACACCGTGAGGCTCGAGCGGCGTTGCCAGCACGCAGCTACACAAGCACACTTGAACACAAGCTGTAAGCTGTTCACAAGATAAGGTCTAATCATGCTTGATAGTATCACACCAAAGATGAATAACATCACATTCAGGTGTATACGATCATCAGCTAATTTTCATATTTACATGTTGATGCTGATAGCATCTCAATGATTCGCTTGGGACTGACTCAACACAAATTTTGTAGTCTTTAGTATCTCGAATTGAGGTAGTTTATCCAATGCTGAAGCGACATCTTACAAGTACATTATCTTTTAGAGACATCACAAGGTTGGGGTGTTGATATTGGGGATGCGAATGCATTGCGAGAATCTTTTGGGTTGGACATGTGTTGGTCGGACACCTGTTAATCGGATGTCTAGGTAATGCTCGAGTACCTGACAAAGCGCATCTTGCAAAGCCTTGTGGTGCTATTACTACTCACCTTTATTGTCTTTACGATCATCAACTTGTCTGGTGATCCCGTACGCTTGCTGCTCCCGCCAGATGCCACTGCTGAAGACGTTCAAGCACTACGTACCGCTTGGGGACTTGATGATCCTCTACTGATTCGCTATGGGCGTTTTATTGGGCGGGTTGTGCAACTTGACTTTGGCCGCTCACTGCAATTGCGGCAACCCGCGCTTGGATTGGTTATGGAGCGCTTACCCACGACCCTTGGCTTAGCGGGCTTAGCCGTGTTTGTGTCAACCCTTATAAGCGTGCCAGCGGGCGTATTGGCTGCTACCCAGCGTGGACGGGTGTTAGACGGGTTGGTCTCGAGCCTCGCGCTCATCGGTCAATCTACACCCGTCTTTTGGCTGGGTATTATGAGTATTTTGCTGTTTGCAGTACGGCTTGGTTGGTTACCTGCTTCGGGTCAAAGCAGCCCACGACACTGGATTTTGCCAGTTAGCACCCTCAGTCTTTTTTTAGCAGGTGGCATTGTACGTGTTACCCGCACAAGTGTGCTAGAAATTTTACCAGAACCGTTTGTGCGCACGGCCAAAGCCAAAGGCAGCACGCCTGCTACCGTCATTTGGAAGCACGTCGTCCGCAATGCTGCAATTCCTATTGTCACCCAAATTGGCTTGCAGTTGCGGTTTGTGATCGGCGGTTCGGTCATCACCGAAAGCGTGTTTGCCTTGCCCGGTCTAGGGAGGCTTTTGGTGAGGTCGGTGTTTGCGCGTGACTACCCTATTGTGGTGGCAGGTGTGTTTGTGACAGCAGCTTTGCTTATTGCCATCAACATTTTGATTGATGTCTCTTACACGCGTCTTAACCCGAAAGTTAGCTTACGCTAGTGGCGTATCAACCTTACTGGCAAGTTTCGTGGCAACGTAAATTGTGGCGCTCACCTAAGGTCTGGAGTGCTGGTCTTGTGCTAGTAATTATTGCCCTTGGCGCGCTATTTGCACCATTGTGGCCACATGAACCTCAAGCACAAAACTTATTTGCCACTCTAAAACCACCGGGGTTTGTTTATGAAGATGCTCACTATGTACTGGGTACAGATCAACTTGGTCGAGATGTAGTCAGCCGCTTATTGCACGGGGCTCGAGTCTCTTTGACAGTAGGCTTAACCGCAGTAGGACTCGCCAGCGTGTTGGGAACTAGCCTAGGCATTGCCGCAGGGTATTTACGCGGCTGGGTAGATAGTCTTATTACCGCGCTTACCGAGACCTTGCTCACACTGCCATTTATTATTTTTGCCATCGCCATTATTGCGGCGCTAGGCTCGAGCCTCACAGTGGTCATTCTGACCTTAGGACTAACCAGTTGGGTGAGTTTTGCCAAACTCACGCGCGCCCGCGTCATCGAGTTACGCCATGAGGACTATATTTTGGCAAGTAAAGCTCTAGGTAGCAGTGAAACCCGCATTATGACACGGCATATTTTACCCAATGTTTTTCCTCTTGTGATTGTAGATGCCAGCTTACAACTTGGCACCCTCATGCTAGCAGAAGCTGGGCTAAGCTTTTTGGGCTTAGGCATTCAACCGCCTACGCCTACTTGGGGCAGTATGCTCGCGGAAAGCCAAGTCTTTGTGCAAGTTGCTTGGTGGCTGCCTACCTTTCCAGGTTTGCTATTACTCATTACTGTGCTAGCGATTAACAACCTTGGGGATAGTTTGCGCGACGCTCTTGATCCACGCGATTAAGACCTCTTCATGCCACAGGTTGGCAGTTATAGGTGTGAAAGAATTGGCGTTTGGGTGGGCTTTCTCGTGTGGCAATTCTACTTTTAGCAAGCGGGTTGGCAAGCTACCATAATCAACAGGGCGGTTCCGTCCCAATAGAGATTCTCGAGCCCTCTGTGGAAACCGCCCTATATATTTTTTAGTTTACTGCTTTGCTTCATGAACATACACCCTAAGCAGACTCTGTTTGGCATTAGTGACTATTATGCTCGAGAATGCGTTGATGAATATCAACAATCTCATTGATGTAGGGTAATGCATCCTCCGTAAAAAATTCTCTGTTTTGATTCAACTGGAAGGGTACGAGCAGTTTGTGTAAAGCACGCTCGAGCTCTCTAAAATAATCTATTTCAAAACTTTTCTCTACTCGAAACTCAAAAGGCACACCCGTTGTATATAGTTGCTTTATGCGTTGCTCGAGAGGTTTTGTAGTAACCCCCACCTTGATAATTTCTTTTCCTTGTTTTGTAAATGTCCCTGTTCTAAGCAGATAAACTGTACCGCGATTGGTTTCAACATCGTCAATATCAGTCAGGGATAGCTCTGGGGCTGCGATATCTTCTGTGTTTTCAAGAGAAATGCTAACTGACATTGGTTTACAACTACGATCACAATCGAACTTACTGTTGTTGCCAACTGTGCTATAAATCTGCGCTAAAAGTGCATGATTAAGGTCTTTGTAATTACCGTTATCAACATTGCGATGATGACTTTCTGTCCCATACCAATGGGTATAGCGCAACTTGATAATCTCACGCATGTCTTGAGGCGTTAACGGTGTTGCCTGCTCTTGTAAGATTTCAACAAGTGTGTCTGAGAATGTCACAGCTCCTCCATTATTGAAGATATATATAAATCACAACAAGTTAAACTTTGCTAAGTTGTAGGTTCTATCATACGTTTCGTCACACACCCACGGTCAGACAAGCGGGTAACGCGTATACTGAAAATACTGTGGATGTTACACCAACAACTTTAGACAAACTTGATTTTTCTAGGGTGCTAAACGCCCTTGCTGAACGTGCCAACACCAGCTTGGGGCGGGAACGTGCGCTGCAACTACGCCCAACCACTGACCGCGACTGGATTCACTTGCAATGGCGACGCACCGAAGAAGCGCTGACAGGCACACCTTTGTCACTTGGCGGCGTGCATGACATTCGACCACTTCTAACCCGCATTGAAGATGGTGACTTACTTGATGGCAAAGAACTGCTCGAGATCGCCTACACAATGGACGCCTCTGGCACTATCAAACGGGCTATTTTATCGTCTGAGCGCCCTTTACTGAGTGCTATGGCTGAACAGCTTGGCAGTTTTGACGGTGCGCTGCGGATTGTCCGTGAACAACTTGACCCCCAAGGCAACGTGCGCGATAACGCGACGCCAAAATTGCGTGATATTCGTCGCCGCTTACAACCCCTGCGCGGGCGCATTCGCGAGCAATTACAAAAACTGCTCGAGCGTCACAGTGATGCCGTGCAAGATGCCATCATCACCTTACGGCGTGACCGCTATGTCATTCCCATTCGCGCTAACGCCCAACACCGCGTGCCCGGAATTGTGCTGGACAGTTCTGACTCGGGTGCGACTGTCTTTATAGAACCCCAAGCCGTCGTGCCCCTCAACAACGAATTAGCACTTTTGGAATTTGAAGAACGCGACGAAGTCCGGCGTATTTTAATTAGTTTGGGGCAGCGTTTAGCCTATGAACCGGGGCTTGCTGATAGCCTTACCACCTTGGCTGAACTGGACGTCATTGCGGCGAGCGCCCGCCTTGCCAAAGCATGGAAGCTCACCCTGCCGACATTCAACGACACCAGTAGTGTCAACCTCGCAGACGCCCGTCATCCACTAATTGAAGGCTGTATTCCTAACAGTTTGGGGTTAAGTCAAGACGCCCGTCTACTCATTTTAAGTGGTCCCAACGCAGGTGGTAAAACTGTTCTCCTGAAAACCTTGGGGCTTGCCCTGCTGATGGGCTACAGCGGTTTATTTGTGGCTGCTAGCGAGCCGTCGTTACCTCAAGTAGATGCACTGCTCACAGACATTGGCGACGAGCAAAGCATCGAAGCAAGTTTGAGCACTTACGCAGGCCACCTGACCAATTTGCGGGCCGTGCTCGAGGTAGCTAGCCGCAACGTGGTGGTGCTGATTGATGAACTTGGCTCCGGAACTGACCCCACCGAAGGTGCGGCATTATCGCAAGCTGTTTTGGAAGCGCTGCTGGACAAAGGCGCGCTTGGACTGGTCACAACGCATCTTGCCCCCCTCAAAGCCTTCGCTGCTGATACCGAAGGTGCGCAAAACGCAGCCATGCGTTTTGACGTGGAACATCTGCGCCCTAAGTATGAGTTGCTGATGGGGCAACCAGGACGCTCTTATGCGTTAGCAATTGCTGAACGTTTAGGACTTTCTGAGGATATTTTGACACGAGCCGAAACACTACTTAGCAGCGAAGCTAGCGACCTCGAGGGCTTGCTCGAGAGCTTAGAAGCAGACAAAGAACAGCTCGAGCACGACATCGCTAGCGCCAACGACGCCCGCGACCAAGCTGTTCGCGAAGCTGAGTTACTGCGCACCCAAATTGACACGCTGCGCACCAAAGAACAAGACGTCATTGCCGCTGCTGCTGAACGTGCTGATGCCATGTTGCAAGACACCTTGCGGCAAGCCAAGGAACTTAAAAAAGTTGCCACCACCGACAAAGACCAACGTGGTAAAGCCCTCGAGGAAATTCAAAGCCTCCGCAAAGACGCGCAAAAGACCGCTCAAAAATCATCTCGCAAGGGTTCAGAAAAGTCATCCCGCAAAGGCTCAGGGGGAGGCCGTCAAGCTAGCAAAGCCAACGTGCAGGTAGGTGCTACTGTCTACGTTGAAGCTTACGATGCATCCGGTCCAGTCGTCGAGACACGCGGTGAGGATGTTGTCGTGCAGTTAGGGCTTCTCAAAGTCACTGTCGCCAAAACAGAGGTCAAACCCCAGCAACCCAAACAAAT
>CAZMCW010000218.1:0-8155 GCA_964564405.1 uncultured bacterium | reverse complement strand
ATGATTAGACGTACTAAACTGTGACGCCAATAAATTAATTTAATCACAATGGCTAGCAGCAACATGTTTATCTGCCACTTCAAAAGCTGAGTTCGTAAGCCTTCTTGCCTCACACACTTCATCTGAGATACCCACCTCATCTGATATCACTATCTGGGGGACGCTAGCTCGTACTAGGCGGCAAAATCAGGTACGATGGCCTAAGATGAAAATTTTGGCCATCGCCGACGAGGTGTCGCCAATTGTTTATTCGGAAAACTTTCCGAAAAACCTGCCACCTTTTGACCTCGTAGTGAGTGCCGGCGACATGCCCGGGCATGTGCTCGAGTACGTCGCTACCAAACTCACCATCCAGCCTCTTTTTGTGCTGGGCAATCATGGCAATGGCTATCTTAATGACCCGTTTACAGGTGAAACAAAACTTCCCGGTGGCTGCATTAACCTGCACCGTAAAGTCATCAAATTTGGCGATGTAATTATTGCTGGCATCGAAGGCAGCGCCCGCTACCGCCCCGGCGACTTGCAGTACAGCGAGTTTGAGATGGACGTATTCACCCAGCTCATGACGCCGCGCCTCCTGTACAACAAACAACGCCACGGGCGTGCAGTAGACATTTTGCTAACCCACGCACCGCCCAAGGGCCCACATGAGGGCAGTGACTTCCCGCATAGAGGCATTCCTGCGTTTAACCGTTTTGCCAAGCGTTGGAAGCCCAAGTTACACGTACATGGACACGTCCACTTAAACGGGGTAAACGCCCCACGCAGTTATGTGACAGATATGGGTATGCAGGTTGTCAATGCGTTTCGGTTTACCTTGATTGACCTTGACCTAGACAACCCTCAGCAAAAGAACAGACCAAGTCACTTGTGATCAATCTGCTGACCTTAGAAGATAGTGACGCCCTTGTTGACTTTGAAGCGAGGAATAAAGCGTGGTTTGAGTCTTGGGTACCCGCTCGCCCTGAAGTTTACTTTGACGCAGAGCAATTTCCTAAGCTACTTGCTGATCTCATCGCAGGCATGTCTCCGACTACCTACTTACTATATGTCGCCTACCAAGACGAAAAGATTGTAGGTAGGTTTAACCTGTCTAACATTCAAAACGATGATGCCGAGGTAGGTTACCGCGTATGTCAGGATTACTTGGGGCAAGGCGTTGCTTCTACTGGACTTGCATATCTTAAGCACGTTGCGTTAACCGAGTTGAAGCTAACGCACTTAGTAGCTCGAGCGGCCACTACCAATATCGCTTCACAAAGAGTACTACTCAAACAGGGCTTTTGTAAACAACCAAATACACGAGAGCACGTTGAGCTTCAGGGCAAGATGATTGTGCTCGAGCAGTTCGTCGTCGACCTTTCAACTAAATCATGAGTATGAGGTTGACTACATAATAACGACAAATGTTAGAACGCTTCACATTCTTCATAGGGTTTACGCCAATTGTAGGTAGTTGCAGCGTTATGCTAAGGCACACTTTATAAAGTGTTAGCATACTAAAAAAGGAGGTAGACATGCGCTATCCGCTGTGCTGCTCTATGTACGCTCTTGCGCTTGTACTGCTCGTCTCATGTGCTCCCCGTGAAGATGCAGCACTCAACTTACATGATATAGCCCTGTACGGGGCAGAAGAAAGTGTACTGCTAGCCTATTTCTTTGGAACTCCTCGCAAGCTCAATCTAGGAGATGGTGGCGGAGTTACCGAACTAACTGAGGGAACTATTGATGATCCCTTTGCTGTGCGCGGTGCACTACTCGTAGACGGCGACCCCAACGTGCGCGAAAGCTTAGAACCGGTAGCAGGCCCCATCACCGTCAGCCGCATTCCATTTTCAAGTGATGTTGTGCTTACAACTACTGGCAATACTGGCGCAGTTGTTTACTACGATGGCAACTTTTGGTTTGACCTCGCAAGTGCCACCAGTCCTGGCATCAACCAGCGTATTATTCCGCGTCAGCGTTTGCAAGGACTTCGCAATTTGGCAGATTTAACAAATGACGAAGCAACCATGCTCGAGCGTGCCCTTGCTGACCAAGCACCCTATGTGCTGGCTGAACTTCCTGCTCAAGAAGAACGTTTGCGCGACACATCTGGTATCAATGACTACCGCCGCAGTGAGTTCTTTTTGCAGTCGTCGTTACCCACCACGGAGGAAACCTTGCGCACGCCCGTAACCGAACCCGGTTGGCGCATTTTTGCCGAGGGCGACCTAGCAGCTATTGCCAGTTCAGATTTTGCCATTGCTACTTCGGAACGTGAACTTATTGACCTGTGGAACATTGCTTACGGCAATCAACTAGCGCAACCGCCCATTCCCGAAGTTGACTTTGCGCGCCAAAGTGTCATTGGTATCTTTGTAGGTGAACGCCCCACTGGCGGCTACAGTTTGCAAACTCGGTCTGTCGTGATCGAAGGAAGCGACGTCTACATTGGGTTGCAAGAAACCTCACCAGCAGAAGGTGCTGTTACCACCCAAGTGCTTACCAGTCCTTGGCTCATGATTCAGGTTAACCGCCCAGCGCTGGATGTCGCTTGGATTCGTGACGCACAAACAGAGGATCTTATCGCTGTAGCCCGCCGTCAGTTTTAAAGGTAAATTTAGGAGATAAGCTCAATAACCAACAGTTGAGTTTAAGCATAGGTATTTTTAGATAACTATGCTATTCTAAACATAATAATTCTCAAAGGTACTATCCTCAAATATATCAGTAGATACATCAGTAGATACATCAGTCTTAACTACCGCATAAGCACCCTAAACATCGGTTAGGTTATAACCTTTACTACCCTTAGCCGCTCAGCACGGTTAAGGGTAGATGTTTGCAACTACCTATCTAACAACTACATATGATAGCCACATCAACATGACGCACCTGCATATGCATGTTACGATACAGCTGTGTCCGCCCTATCTGCTGCCAACTTCCGTGAGACCACGGACTTGCTCGAGGCAGCCGTCACCACACGCAAAATCCCTAGTGCGGTTGCAGCTGTAGGGAGCCAAGATGACATTGCCATTATTTTTGCGCAAGGCGTGCGCCGTTATCAAACCCCTGAAGAAGATGACTTGTTGTTTGTTGAAGACGTGTCTATTCATGAAAACACCCTCTACGACCTAGCTGAACTCAGCCAAGTTATGTCTACTTTGCCCAGTATTCTCAAATTATTGTCAGCCGGGTTTATTAATTTACATGACCGAGTTGGGCGTTTTTTCAGTAATGCAGGTTGGCTACAAACAAACCCAATTGCAGATGCAACTGTAGCGCAACTGTTAACCCATACAGCCGGACTACCTGCTTGGAAACCTCTGTTTGCAACTACCAATAACCGCAAAACGGCGACCGCTAATATCTTGCAGACAGAACTTTGCTATGAGCCGGGTGAGTGGGTGCAAAGTGACTTGGGGTTTATGGTTTTGGGTGCCATTATTGAGCGGGTTACCAATTTGCGACAAGATGAATTTGTGCGCTACTACGTATTAGAGCCCCTCGACTTACTTCACACCACCTACGGTCCTGTGATGGACAGTCCGGTGGCTGCAACTGAAGACTGCAGTTGGCGCAATCAGATTTTAGAAGGCATTGTCCATGATGAAAATGCCTTTGTGATGGACGGTATTGCCGGTCACGCAGGCCTGTTTAGCAATATTGCAGATGTAGCTATGTACGCCAAAGCGTGGCTCAATGTTGATGAGCGCATTGCCCCAGCAAGTTTGCTCGAGCAAGCGATCCACGAACACGTTGTCAGCGAAGACATTCGCTATGGTTACGGTTGGATGCTCGCTAGTGGCGGCAGCCCGGTTGGTCAACAGGCTAGTGCACGTTCGTTCGGGCTAACTGGCGCAACAGGAACCAGCATGTGGATTGACCCTGAACAAGGCTGGTTTGGGGTGCTGCTAAGTAATGCTGTTCACCCTCACCGGGGTAATGCCGTTGCGATTCATAGTTTGCGCACGGCTTTTTATGAAAGCGTTGCCAAAACTATGACCGGCTCAGCTAGCTCACATTAGACACCTGATACTAAATTGACTCAAGGATGTCATAATCTGAATCGTCTAAGGGTACACGCGCACGCGTTTTTTGCATGGCACGTTGTGCCACACAAAAAGCACTTTAGTATGATTTAGAAAATATCTGATTAAAAACGGGTGACCGTTTGACTCAACAATTATCTTGTTAATGCTCTAAACTAAGTGGATCAACAAGATAAGAATAAATCAACCTACGTAGAACGTCTAGAAAAAGATAAAAATGCCCCTGGGGACCAAATAAACGCGCTAGGGTTTATGCAGTGTTTAATCATAATCCGGATCAGAAAGGCTATGACATATGGTTCACCCATGGCACAATATTCCGCTAGGTGACAACGCGCCAGAGCAGGTCAATGCCGTTATAGAAGTTCCTTTAGGTTCAACCATAAAATACGAACTTGACAAAACGCTGGGGCTTGTGCGCATTTCACACGTACTTTATCCGCCTGTACCTTATCCTGGTAACTACGGATTTTTACCTCAAACCCTAGATAAAGATGGCGACCCACTTGATATGATCGTTGTCATGCGCGACCCGGTTAGTCCTTTAACGCTGTGTACTGTAAGGCCTATTGGCATTGTCAATATGGAAGATAATGGCGAAAATGACGACAAAATTATCTGCGTACTTATCGATGATCCTGTCTATGAAAATTACAAAAGCCTTGAAGCATTGCCTGACTACGAACAAGAAGAACTAAGCTGGTTTTTTGGCGAGTATCAAAAAGCAACGCACGATGAAGTAGAAGTGAAAGGGCTAGACGGTGTAGACGCCGCACGTAGCGTTATTGAAGAGTGTGCAGCACTTTACAAAGAAAATTTTGGTTAAGCAGCTGGTAAAAATCAGTCCTAGATTGAGGTTGGTAGAGCAGGTCAAGTACGAAATAAGATGTCCTCGCGGTTGAAGTTGTAGTTGGCAATGGTTAGTAAGATGGCGCAGTAGAATAGGCTCGAGCCCCACGTTACAAGTGCCGCAGCAGAGCTAACATCTGCCCGAATGACATCGGTCATCAACAACATAGCGTTAAGCAAGGGCACAGCATAAAATCCCAAACCTAGGGTCAAAAAATCTGCAACTTGTAACCCCCCGACTGGCAGAATCATCACTAAACCCAGTGGAGCAATATAACTTTGAGCTTCTTTGTACGAGCGTGCCAGCATGGCGATACAAATAAGTAACGCAGCCACCATTGCTGCAACTACTAAACTACTTACGGTGAGTAGCAAAAACGCAACTGGACTCAAACTTAGTTGTCCGCCTAAGACACCCATCATCTCGTTCATGTCATCACCACGACCACCCAGGAGGCTAGATACAACGCCGCTCAGCAAAAAACGACTGGAGACAAAGTAACCTACAATGGCCATAAGCGCTGAACTTACGCCAAATAACGTTGTGGCTAAAAACTTGGCAGTCACTAAATCGCGGCGGCGTACAGGTGTTACCAAGATGGTCTCGAGGCTGCCGCGTTCTTTTTCACCAGCAGTTGCGTCAATGGCGGTCATCTGCCCACCTGAGAGCGTCCAAATCACCATCAAAAAAGGAATAAGCCAAGCTATACTCCCACTGCGCTGCTCAGCTTCGGAACTGATATCTTGCTCTACTAGATTGATGCTGGTAAGCACGGCGGTATCGACACCTGCTGCGTCCAAGGTAGCTTGTATGCGCGCATCTCGAAAGCTGTTCACCGCGCGTTGTATTTTGCTAGCTGCCAAACTGCTGCGTAAATTTCCCATTTTGTAGTACAAGTTGAGTTGGGCTTGGTTGTTAGCAAGTTGGCTAGCAAAGTCTGTTGGCACCGTTAACGCTACCGGAAACAGGTCGTCGTCGACGCGTTGAAGGGGGGCGGCGTCTTCAACAAGTGCAAGCGCTTCAGCTTCAAGACTGTCGCGCAAGGTAGCAGGTAAAAACTCAAGTCCCACCACCACTATCTCAGTTACGTTGACAGCTTCGCGCGCAAAAAGTCCGCCAAACACGAGCGGCACCCCGAGTATCACGAGGGGTAACACCACTAGCGGAATAAGCAAGTTGGCAAGTACAGCCCGCGTGTCTCGCAAGGTAGAAAGCACTTCTTTTGCGGTTAAGTGTGCAATCATGCGCTTACACTCATACACTGACCTGCTGATGATGTTGTTCGACAAAATAGAAAAAAGCATCTTCAATGCCGGTTTGCTTACTTTGTGTCTTGAGTTCAGCGAGTGTACCCGAGGCAATCACCTGCCCAGCTACTAACATGATAACGCGGTCACACAGTTCTTCGATTTCGCTCATGGTGTGGGCTGAATAAAGAATGGCTCGACCACTTCCCTTGTAACGTTGAACGCCATCTAATACAGCCCTTCTAGCTATAACATCTAGGCTCGAGGTCACTTCGTCAAGCAGTAATACCGGCGGGTCGTGCAACATGCCCCGAGCAATAGATAGTTTTTGTTTCATGCCAGACGATCCCTCACCAGCTAGGCGGTCAAGCACCGTACCAAGTTGAAGTTGCTCATCAAGTGCGTCAATACGTGCGTTCGTTTGTACTTTGTTAAGCCCATACAAGCGTGCAAAATAGCGCAACGTTTCACGGCCAGTAAGGCGGTCGTACAAACCCGTATCGCCACTTACGTAGCCCAGTTGGGTGCGCGCTTGACGGGGGTGTTTGCGCGCGTCAATACCAGCGATATGAATATCACCGTCATCGGGCGTAAGCAAGCCAGCTAATAGTCGCAACGTTGTCGTTTTGCCAGCACCATTAGGACCTAGTAAGCCCACGACTTCACCTGCGTGTACTGTTAAACTCAAACGCTTTACAGCGTTGACCTTGGCAAATTGCTTGCTGAGGTTGCAAACGTTAATCATAGGCTGAGGTGATGTTTGCAGCGGCACTGACCGCGTTATTGATGATGTTACAGACGTTGCTTGACGTGCGTTTGTCTTGTTAGAAGTTGTCACAGCTAGATTGTAGGGGAA
Source organism: uncultured bacterium (assembly GCA_964564405.1). GTDB lineage: Bacteria > Deinococcota > Deinococci > Deinococcales > Trueperaceae > JBCCBI01. The sequence continues at coordinate 1,165 of CAZMCW010000218.1, read as the reverse complement.
GTTGCAAACAAAAGGTGCAATGCATACGGCAAAGCACTTATCATGAACGTCGTTTAGGTAAGGACTGCGAATGTTTCAGATAAACCTAAGTACCTCCAAGTTGAAAAGTGGCAGTTATCAAACTCAGCAGCGCCCATCCTTAACCGCTAAACGCTATCTGAAAACTGCGGTTTCCAGATAGGAGGTACTTATTTAACCCATTGGGGTCTAGACCACGCATAGAGACAGTTTTGTTGGATGCTCAACACCTGCTTGACGGGTCTTGACGATTTCTGTAAAGACCTAATTTAGTGCGTCCTCTAATTTACTGGTGAGTTGATGCTACACCTGTATAGGTTGCCGAGGACATATGTTGTGATTAACATCCACATAATACTAAAGTGACGTTTTGATGCCACAATGCGGTATCAAAATCGCTCGTGAGAGCGTACCCTTATACTAAAGTGATGTTTTGATGCCATAATGCGGCATCAAAATCGCTCGTGAGAGCTTACCCTTAGATGATTCAGACTATGACATTCAAGAGTCAATTTGGTATCTGTTTCTGCTCGCGAGTTGTCTCGCGCAACGCTCGGAGCCGCTCAGGTTACTTTGTTACCAAAATAACCGGAAAGGGTATAACTTCTCAAGATTAATGACCTGTAGAGCTGATGTTTCTTAATGTGCGCTAGTTCCAAACGCCAACCAGCATGTTAAAAGGGAGCCTCGAGTACAGGCTCCCTACAAGTTTTGAGAGTTGTTAGGTAGTAGCTAGGTTATTGTGACTGAGGTAGTGCTCGAGCCTCATCTCAAATTCGCTACTTATGCTACCTAAGACGCAGCAACACCAACCGCAGTATTTTCAACTTTATCAATATTGGTAACAACGGGACTGTCTTCCGCACTTTCTTGCTCAGCTAACCAGCGTTCTGCGGCCATAGCAGCGCGCGTGCCTGCACCTACACTGGTACCAAGTTGACGGTAAACTTCGTCAGAAACATCACCGGCTGCAAAAATGCCTTCTACGTTGGTGTAAATTTCGTCTTGCACGTCCACATAGCCGGTGTCGCGCAAGTTCACGGTACCGTTCAAATAACCTGTGTTGGGAACGTGACCAATGTATATAAATATGCCGTCGGTATCTAATACAGCCGTTTCACCGGTAATGACATCGCGGGTTTTAACG
>CAZMCW010000217.1:0-8156 GCA_964564405.1 uncultured bacterium | reverse complement strand
TAAAGTGATGTTTTGATGTCGCTTTGTGGCATCAAAATCGCTCGTGTTTACGAAGTACAGCGCAGCTCGAGCGTATCCCTAGATGACTCAGACTATGACATTCAAGAGTCAATTTGATATTACTGTTGTACTCGAGGAGAGAACTGCAAATAAAAGGATAATGTAAAGGATTCACTAGCCATGTCGCACGTTTTTGTGGGTATGTGGCATACCTATTGTTGTAAAACTACTGATTCACACTAACAAATCAACCGCAAAACTGGCAGCCTCAAAGATTGCCTGTCTTAAGAGATTAGGTTGTACATCTATAATTACGAGAACCCTCTGCTTTGATCTACTTCGGCTTGATTAAGCTCAAAATCCAGATTTGTTTTGTTTTGACAAGTTGTACTGCACCAACGGTGTCACTGTAAGTTCAGTGCCTAGCGATACCTAGCGATACCAAGTCCCAAAAAACACATCATAAATCCCTATGGGATTCCCATCTGTCTGGCACGGACTTGGTATCTGTTTCCATGCGCTCTGCTCGAGTTACTTTGTTACCAAAATAACCGGAAATAGTATGATTACTCAGTAAGTGCAAACGTTATATCAACACGAACATGAATTGCTAATTGGCCGCTGGCTGTTGGTACATTCATTGCTTCTTCGGCTACGGCCATGTCCATCATATTGAAGTTAACAGGCGTGTTGCTTGAGGGACTGCTTGTTTCTTGAATCGTCATGACACCTGCAAGGGTAACACCTGCAAGATCAGCTAGATGCTGAGCTTTGGCACGCGCAGCGTCAACTGCTTGCTCACGTGCCAAACGTTCTAACGTGCTTGGCTCAGATACGCTGTACTGCACATCTTGCACTCTGTTAGCACCTGCTGCTAGAGCCTCACTTAAAACACTTCCCAAGGTGGCAATATTGCGTACGGTCACGCCATAAACATGGGTTACGCGGTAGCCTGCTGGTTCAGCTTCACCTGTCATAGGGTTGAACGTTTGCTCTTCAAAAATATGAAACGCACTAGTGCGAATGTCGCTGTGGTCAACGCCAGCAGCGTTAAGTGCGTCTGTAATAGCCTCAGCTGTTGTGTTGGCACGCGCAAGTAGCGTTTCTAGGGGGTCACCTGTTAGCGAAACACCTAGACGTACAGTAGCAATATCTGGTTCGCCATAAGCTGTTCCCGTAGCGGATACGCGAATAATTTGATTGTCAACGACACGTACCGCATCTGTTTGTGCATCTGTTTGTGCGTAGGTTAATTGGTTAGACGTAAGCAGTAAGGTAGTGGTTATAAACCAAAGTGCTTTGAGGGGATATTGTGTCAACATTTGTTTCATATGCTCAGCCTAAAAAGGCTATCTGAATCAAAGCTGAATGCTATAGCGTTTCTATCTGGAGTTGCCCCAACAACTTAGTCAGGCGAGCTAGGCGAGCCTACGCAAATCCGCTTAGTAAAGCGGGAGACTTCTCCTGAAATTGCTTCTCTGTGAAAAATATCTTTGCAAAAAATACCCTTGTGAAAAACGCGCATCCCGACCTTAGCTGCTGATACACTTGCCTATGCACGTCTCTATTGCCGTTCCTGACTGGGCGGCGTTTATCGTATCTGACCTGAGTGATTGGGATAGAAACCCGCTAGCTGTAACAGCAGAGATTCGCCAAGCATCTGCTTGGGACATCACCCTGCCTGATGACGCCTATTTCGAATACGCGTTCATGAACGCACAACACGAGCAACACGCTGATCCAACGAACGACCGTCAAGCAGATAATCCATGGTTTCCAGCCGCGCGCGTTATCACGGGACCTGATTATCAGCCTGATGCTTACGCAGCATTGACTTTATCTGAACCGGCCACGGATAAACTAGGCACGGTTGTAAGAGGGCGTATTGCGTCACACCAGCTCGGTGCGCGTCGGCGCTACACAACCTACACACCGCAAGGGTATGAAGGCACGGCTTTACCAACTATCTATTTGCAAGATGGGGTTGCGTATTACCGCTATGGGAAGGTACAGGTGGTGCTCGAGGCACTTATTCAGCAAGAAAACTTGCGCCCAGCTCACCTTGTGTTCATCGAGCCCGTTAGCCGCAACGACGACTACAGCTTTAATCAAGCTTACTGGCACTTTGTCACCGATGAGCTTGTACCAGATGTAGAACGGCACCTTAACTGTACAAATGAACGCACCCTCATGGGGGCAAGTCTGGGCGGCTTTGTGAGCGCGTGTATTGCTTGGCAAGCGCCTAACCTGTTCAGCACCGTCATCACCCAATCAGGTGCGTTTTTGGGAACGCCGGAGCATAAAGATGCTTACAAGGCAAAAGACTCGTGGATGTTAGCAACACTTAAAGATAGTCCTGCTAAACAGCTCCGCTGGTATTTGTCGTGTGGGACGATGGACTGGCTCACAGATATCAACCGTCACATGGCAAGCGTACTTCAAGAAAAAGGCTACGAGCTTGTTCATACTGAAAGTACATCTGGGCACAACTGGGTGACGTGGAAAAACGACTTTGCGCGCGCGCTTAGGTTTGCGTTACAACCACACTAGCCGTCCATCAACTTGTCGAAGGGACAAGCGTCTCAACTGAGGTGCATGAAGGTTGGATATACTTTAGATGTTTTAAGTAACATCTTGCCTGCTGTTCTTTTTTCCTATGACGTCTTTCAACAAAGACCTCATAGGAATTCAGCAAGATTCAGTAGTGTGATATGTACACGAGGCGGTTATCAAACTGTGTCTGCACGATGCGAAAGCCTCACAGTTGTGTCAACTCGTTTAAGAAATTTGCATAGCTCATCACACAATGTAGGGGTTACTCGAGCTTCAACTAACAAACTTTAAGGAGGAAATATGAGTTACCGTACCGAAAAAGACTCCATGGGCGAATTTCAAGTTCCAGATGATGCCCTCTACGGCGCACAAACCGCGCGGGCAATTGCTAACTTTCCAGTATCCGGTCAGGGTATTGGCCGCGAGATGATTCGGGCGATGGGGCTTATTAAATACGCTGCGTCTCAAGTGAACAAAGACCTTGGCAATGTTGATGATGAACGTGTCAACGCAATTGCCCAAGCCGCCCAAGAAGTCATTGACGGCAAACACGACGACAACTTTTTGGTGGACGTCTTCCAAACCGGCTCCGGTACCAGCAGCAACATGAACACCAACGAGGTGATTGCCAACCGGGCCATTCAACTACTCGGCGGCGTGGTTGGCAGTAAAGACCCGGTTCACCCCAACGATCATGTGAATTTTGGACAATCTAGTAATGACGTCTTCCCTACCGCGATTCACGTTGCCGCACTCACCTTGATCGAGACCAAATTACTGCCTGCTCTAGCTACCCTAAAACAAGGCTTAAATGCCAAAGCAGAAGCGTTTGATGACATCGTCAAAATTGGCCGTACCCACTTGCAGGACGCTACGCCAATACGCTTAGGGCAAGAATTTTCAGGTTATGCGTCACAGGTAGAGCATGGCATTACGCACCTTAAAAATGCCAGTGAACACTTGCGCGAACTTGCGCAAGGCGGCACGGCCGTGGGTACGGGCATCAACACCCATCCAGAATTTGGCGCGCGTATTGCCGCCAAACTCAGTGAGCTTACCGGCAGCCAGTTCCACGAAGCACCTAACCACTTTGAAGCCCAAGCTGCGCAAGATGCCGCCGTGGCCGTGAGTGGCGCACTCAAAACGCTCGCTGCCAGCCTCATGAAAATCGCTAATGACATTCGCTTTTTAGGCTCTGGGCCGCGTTTGGGGTTAGGCGAGCTCGACATTCCTGCCGTGCAACCGGGCTCGTCAATTATGCCCGGCAAAGTGAACCCAGTTATTTGTGAATCCATGATTATGGTTTGCGCGCAGGTGATTGGCAATGACAGCACAATTACCTTGGGCGGGCTCTACGGTAACTTTGAACTTAACGTGATGCTACCGGTGATTGCCCGTAATCTGCTCGAGCAAATCAGTTTACTCGCCAATGCCAGCCTCATGTTTGAGGAAAACCTCTTACAAGGGCTTAAAGCCAACACCGAGCGCATTGCCGCGATGAATGAACAGTCGCTGTCGCTCGCCACCTCACTAGCACCACTTATTGGCTACGACGCTGCTGCTAAAATTGCCAAAGAGTCGTTTGCAACAGGTAAAACCGTCCGCGATATCGCGTTTGGGCAAGAAGTACTACCCAAAGAACAGCTCGAGGACGCCCTCGATTTACGCAGCCAAACCGAAGCAGGCATCGCTAAATAAACCCTATTCATTTAGACCTGCCAAATGAGAGATAGCTAACAGCTTCTCAAAAGTTTTGTAGGGCTAGCTACTTTTACGTGCTAGACACTCATACACACCTCTACATTTGCCTGCAAAGCTAAGATGAATCACCAAAACCAGCGTGCTGAATGTGGTAGATTTTGATTACAGTTTTGCAGGCATTCTATTTGTGTACAACTGCATCTCGGGCGTTGACAGCAAATAGATTAAGGTTAGTTCAGTTGAGTAAGGTGTAAAGACGAAAGCCTCGTGTCAAAAACGGGGTGTAATATCCAAAGAGCGGTATGACATTACGTCATCACTACAACCCTACTCACGCAATACAAGTTTAGTTAGATTAAGTTAGCAGCACACGAACTTTGGGAGGTTCGCGTATGTATAAAGGTAGAGAAGGTCAGTGGGCGTTTGTGCTCCACCGCATTTCTGGGGTGGCGCTTGCCCTCTATCTGCTCTTGCACGTGTTAGACATTAGTCTGGTGATGTACGGGCCGAGGGTGTTTAACGCATTTTTGGGCTTTTACCACCAATGGCCGTTTCGTATTGGTCTTATCTTAGTGATGGCCGCCGTGGTCTACCACGCATTTAACGGCTTGCGCATTATTCTTATGGACTTTACGAGTTGGGGCACGCGCTATCAGCGTGGGCTCTGGTACGGCGTGCTAGCTGCCACAACAATGGTGGGCATTCCCGTACTTATCAAAGTTGTGCCAGAAATTTTTGGGGGTCACTAAATGGCTGTACACCCTAAAACCCTCAAAGAAGCTCAAGCTGTTTACACCAGCAACCCCGAACTGGCGTGGTGGGTGTTCATGCGCGTGTCTGGTTTGCTGTTGGTGTTTTTAGTGTTTGGACACGTCTACATGAACAACATCCAAATCAATGTAGGTGAGGTGGACTATGCCTACGTCGCTGAGCGTATTTCCAAACCTTGGGTCAAAGTTTATGACAGCTTTTTGCTGGCGTTTGCCATGCTTCACGGCATGAACGGCTTGCGCTACAGCATTGAGGATTACACCCACAACCCTGCTAAGCGCTTTTGGCTCAAAATTTTGCTGTTTACCGTAGCTGGCATCATGTTGGTGATGGGCGTCATCACCTTGTGGTCGTTTAGTTTTGAAGAAATGGGCGACGCTATTCGCGCGTTGCCAGATTTATAGATTCAGAGTTGTAAGGAGAATCATGGCACGCGCACATAAATACGATGTTTTGGTGGTTGGTGCTGGCGGGGCAGGCATGATGGCCGCCCGCTATGCTGCCCAACACCCAGGTGTATCCGTAGCTGTTGTTAGTAAGCTTTACCCAACCCGTTCACACACAGGGGCTGCTCAAGGTGGCGTCGGAGCTGCTCTGGGTAATATTACCGAAGACCGCCCTGAATGGCACGCGTTCGACACCATTAAAGGTGGCGACTACCTCACCGACCAAGACGTAGCAGAAGGCTTTGCTTACGATGTGATTGAAGCCGTGTACGAGCTCGAGCACATGGGCTTACCTTTTTCCCGCACACCCGAAGGCAAAATTGCCCAACGCAAATTTGGCGGCCACACCCGCGAATTTGGCAAAAGTGCCGTTGAGCGCGCGTGTTACGCGGCCGACCGCACGGGTCACATGATCTTGCAAACCCTGTACCAACAGTCCATCAAAGATAACGTCACCTTTTTTAATGAATTCCACGTGCTGGACGTCATTATGGAAGAGGGTGAGTGTCGTGGTGTGGTGGCCTACGAACTGGCTACTGGCGAGTTGCACGTGTTTCACGCCAAGTCCACCATCATCGCTACCGGTGGTAACGGGCGTATGTTCAAAGTCACCTCCAACGCGCACGCGCTCACGGGCGACCTTATGAGTGTGGTTTATCGACGTGGGATTCCTATTGAAGATCCTGAGTTTTACCAATTTCACCCCACGGGTCTTTACAAAATTGGGGTGCTGCTTACTGAGGGTGCCAGGGGTGAGGGCGGCATTTTGCGCAACAGCGAGGGTGAACGCTTCATGGAGCGTTACGCGCCCACCATCAAAGACCTTGCGCCACGCGATATGGTGTCGCGTTCAATGTATCTGGAAGTCCGTGATGGTCGCGGCATTGGTCCAGATCAAGATTATATCCACCTGGACCTCACCCACATTGATGCTGAAATCATCGAAGAACGCTTACCCGACATCACCGAGTTTGCGCGTATTTACTTAGGCGTTGACCCCATCCGCGAGCCGGTGCCGGTGCAACCTACCGCGCACTATGCCATGGGCGGTATTCCGACGACTATCAACACAGAAGTCATTTGGGATGGTAACAACACAATTGTCCCAGGTCTTTATGCTGCAGGTGAGGTTGCTTGCGCGTCCCTGCACGGTGCCAACCGCTTAGGTACCAACTCACTGGGTGACTTGATTGTGTTTGGCCGCCGGGCAGGTATGGCTGCGGCTGAATATGCGTCCCAAGTGACCTACGGCGAATTGCCACAGGATGCAACTGATTTCTCGAGAAACATCCTTGACAGTGCTCTAAATGGGTCTGCTAAAGAGCGTGTGGCTACCTTGCGCAAAGAACTGCAAGACACCATGCAAGACAACGCCAGTGTGTTCCGCACCGAGGAAACACTCGGTACTCAAATTGACAAATTACGCGAACTTAAAGCGCGTTATAAAGACGTTGGCGTGGAAGATAAAGGTGAGCAGTTTAATACTGAACTCATGGAAACCATTGAGCTTGGCTTCTTGCTCGACAATGCTGAGCAACTTGTCCACGCTGCTTACAACCGCAAAGAATCACGTGGCGCGCACTCACGTGAAGACTTTAGAGACCGTAACGACGGTGACTGGCTCAAGCACACGCTTGTTTACAAAGATGGCGACAACGTGCGCATTGATTACAAAGAAGTTACGTTGGGCAAGTACGAGCCCAAGCCTCGAGTTTACTAACGCGCAAAAAACTACTTTAACGATTTGTAAACGCTTATAAGGATGTGTCTTAGTTACTAAACACACCCTTGCCCTTGAAGGGACACACTTATGGCAGACACTGCTGCATCTAACATGATGCAAATTGCGGTCAAAGTTAAACGCTTTAACCCCGAGCAAGACAAGCGCCCGTATTGGGCTGAATACCGGGTAGAAGCGCGTCCAACCGACCGCGTACTAGATATTCTCCACGACATCAAATGGCATATTGACGGCACCTTAACCTTCCGCCGTTCCTGCGCGCACGGTATTTGTGGCAGTGACGCGATGGTTATTAACGGCGTGAACCGCCTTGCCTGCAAAATTTTGGCAAAAGACTTAGGGACAACCATTAACGTGGAACCCATTCGCGGCTTACAAGTTGTCAAAGACTTGATTGTAGACATGGAACCGTTTTTTGATTCGTATAAAGCGGTTTTGCCCTACTTTGTGAACAATGACCCAGACCCTGCCGCTGAGCGCTATCAAAGTGCGGAAGACCGCGAACGCTTTGATGCCACCACCAAGTGCATTCTTTGTGCAGCTTGTACCACCAGTTGCCCGGTGTTTTGGAGCAACGGGCGTTATATTGGCCCAGCCGCCATTGTTAACGCGCACCGCTTTATTTTTGACAGCAGAGACCAAGGTACTGCTGAACGTTTAGATGTGCTCAACCAAGCTAACGGTTTGTGGCGTTGCCGCACGGCGTACAATTGTACCGAAGCGTGCCCACGTGGCATCCCTGTGACCCAAGCAATTGAAGAGGTTAAACGCGAGCTGCTCTGGCGTCGTTCTTAAATCAGTTAGTTTAGTAACAAAGCAACCGCGCTTCATAATGCAAGCGCGGTTTTATGTGTTTTGAAACTTTCAACAGCGGTGATTCATGATAGTAAGCAAGCTGTCCATGATGACATTCAGGGCAATGGGTTTACTGCGTAGTCTCTACT
>CAZMCW010000216.1:3252-8184 GCA_964564405.1 uncultured bacterium | reverse complement strand
GTCACCTTAAGCGACCTCACCTAAGCCTGCCGTATAATAGCGGCTGGCACTCACAACCTCAGCACCAACGTTTTGCAAAGATGATCCACGAGTTATCATAATGGTTACACTTGAATATTGTTATAAGAACGTTGTTATTAAGATGCCTTGTAAGGTGTTTATTTGGGAGGTCTATCATGGATGCAAGTATTAAAAAAGAAACCCGCGCGCGGATGCAAAAAACCCTAGATGCATTTGAACATAACCTCGGTACAATTCGTACTGGACGGGCTAATCCGGCGGTGCTTAACCGCGTACAGGTCAATTATTACGGCGCTATGACGCCCTTAAATCAACTGGCGACCATCTCGAGCCCCGACCCACGTACGCTACTGGTCACACCGTTTGACAAAAGCTCGGTAGATGCCATCGAAAAAGCCATTCAAGATAGCGACTTGGGCTTTAACCCCAACAACAAAGGCGACAGCGTGTTTATCAACGTGCCTGCCCTCAACGATGAGCGCCGTAAAACACTAGTTAAAAATGCCAAGACCATTGCGGAAGAAGCGCGGGTGTCCGTACGCAATGTTCGCCGCGATGCCAACGATGAACTTAAAGAGATGCAAAAAGAAAACCTGCTCACTGAAGACGACTTGCGCCAAGGTGAAACTGAGGTACAAAAGCTCACCGATGAGTTCATAGCTTCAATTGAAGATCGTCTTAAGAAAAAAGAAGACGACATCATGGAGGTGTAAGCTTGGCGTCATGAAGATGTGCGTTAAGCGTTATCAAAATACAACGGTTGATCAAGATACAACAGGTTATCAAGATACAGCGCGTTATCAAGATACAGCGCGTTATCAAGTTAAGCGGTGTTGGTCTAAACTGGTGACTGGGTGAGGCGCTCGCTATATCAATTTATGCGGCGTACCAGTCGGCGTACGCGGTTAGCGCTTACGCGCAGTGGTCTAACGCCTTTGCAAGCAAGGGTGATCTCGAGCTGTGTGGTGTTTGGCTTTTTATTGCTCGTGCTCTATGTTGGCATGCCGCTCATGATTCCAGCCTATTTGCTGTTTACTTGGTTGGGCTTGCAAGAATACAGCACCATGATGAACCTGCGCGATATTCCTATTCGCAAGCGCAGTTTGTTTGTAGCAGCCGCCCTAACCTTTCCGGCTTCACTGCCTGCAAGTTATCCGGGCTTTGTCCCGCTCATGTCTGGCATGAGTTGGCGCGAGGCCCTATTGGGCGTGTTTGCGCTGTATTTGATTGGGCTCGAGGTAGTTCGTCCAAATGACAACTCGGTACTCAGCGTGGTGTTTTCGCTCACGGGCTATATTTACGTACCTTGGTTTTTGGGCTATGCCGTGACCTTGCGCTACACCCCAGATGGTGTGTTGGGCTTGTGGTACTTAACTGTGCCTATTTTGGTGATTATTGCCAGTGATATTGGTGGCTACACCTTTGGGAGACTGTTTGGTAAACATCAGATTGCACCACAGGTGAGCCCGAACAAGACGCTCGAAGGCTCCCTCGGTGGGCTCTTTTTGGCGGTTGTCACCGTTCTTGTGATGCTCTTTGGCTTAGAATTTTTTCTTAACTTACGTCTAGAACTTTACGATGCTGTGTTGTTTGCACTGTTAGTTGGTAGCGCCGCTCAAATTGGCGACTTGTTTGAATCACTTATTAAACGCTGGGTAGGCGTTAAAGACTCTGGTTTTCTAATGCCGGGTCACGGCGGCGTGCTTGACCGGATTGATAGTTTTTTAATCGCGGTGCCAATTACTTACTATTTTGTGACGCTGGTGGCGTTGCGGTAGATGGTTGGAAGAAGGGAAGAACGGGGAAGGGGAGAGAAAGATTCACTGCCAAGCTGGACCGTCTGGAAACGCATAGTCTTGTAATGACGTAGCTTTCATAGTGATGCTGTAGCCGGGCGCAGTTGGCAGTTGGTAGTGACCATTTTTCATGACAACCGGATCCGCACACACACACACACACACACACACACACACAAGCACACACAAATAATCAAACATCGACAAATGCTGCACGTATTCACACAAGCCCACGCCGCCTGCGTGCGGACACACAGGGACATCAAACTTAGCAGCTAAAAGCAATACACCCAGAACCTCGTTTATACCGCCTAGACGAGCTGCATCTAGTTGGCATATTTGCAAACCGCCTGCTTGTAAAAACTGCTTAAACATCACTTGGTTAGCGCAGTGTTCCCCCGTTGCCACAGCGATGGGGTGCACAGCTTTGGCGATGGCAGCGTGTCCCAAAATATCATCTGGATGGGTGGGTTCTTCAATCCAAAGTGGCTCAAATTCTGCCAGTTTGCGCATGTTGCTGATAGCCTCAGCTACACTCCAGACTTGGTTGGCGTCCATCATGAGGATGTTATCCTCGCCGATGCTGTCGCGAATAATGCGCGCTCGACGTTGGTCATCCTCTAAATCGCTACCAACCTTGAGTTTGAAGTGCGTGAAACCTTCATCAAGTCCTTTGGCACAGAGCCTGCGCAGTTTGTCGTCACTGTAGCCAAGCCAGCCTGCTGAGGTGGTGTAGGCGGGGAAGCCGCGTGTTTGTAAGGTCTTAAGTCGCGCTGCCATACCTTCACGTCGCGCGTGCAGCAACTCAACCGCTTCAGCTTGACTCAGCACATCTTGAAGGTAGCTAAAGTCCACACAAGCAGCAATGTCCTCTGGGCTCATGTCTGCTAGCAATTGCCAAAGGGGTTTGCCTTTAGTTTTGGCATATAAATCCCAGACAGCGTTGATGACAGCGGCGGCGGCTAGGTGAATCACGCCTTTGTCGGGGCCTAACCAGCGCAGTTGACTATCGCCAGTCACCAGCTTCCACAAACCAAGCATGTCGCTAGTAAAGGACTCGAGCGTCCTTCCTGCAAGCCTCTTCGCCAAAACCTCAGCCGCTTGTACACACAATTCGTTTCCGCGGCCAATGGTGAACGTGAGGCCGTGACCTTCGTGCGGGCTATCTGTTTCTAAAATGACATAAGCAGCAGAGTAGTCTGGGTCGGGGTTCATGGCATCTGATCCGTCTGCTTGATGAGAGGTGGGAAAACGAATGTCAAACGTGCGCACGTTTTGGATTGTGATGGGCATAGCTGTGATTATAGCCTGTGAGGGTGTCTGTTTTGAGGTTGTAAAAAGAAATGCCTTTTGTGATTGACGCAAGTTATTTGGGTTGCTCGAGGTATTTATAACGTAAATAACAATCTTATAACTTAGAGTCACATCAACCTAGATATTAATGAACCTGAGCATTAGTGGAGTACTAATGGAGTATCAATGGAGTATCAGCGGAGTAACAGTGCTGATGAAAGCGCGTGATCTTGCTAAATTTGAACATTGAATTTGGCGTAGACATTGGCATCTTGTTCTTGACGTCAATCGAATCATATAACTTTAATAATTTTATCAAAGTTGTGTAAAACTGCTCAGCATCTTATCACTGCAAACCGCTTGTAACGTTGTTGTGTGCACTAATGAGGTATCGCCAAACCTAGAATGCTTTCGATAATTTTGAACAACATCTTGGGCGCATCAACTTTTGACAGGTAGTACCAAACCCAAAATGCTTTTGATACGCTGAGCTGGTTTACAATAACGAATATGCTGCTAGCGGCACTTCATCAAGTTGATAAATACTACGGCGATCAAGACGTTTTGCACGGTGCTAACTTAGAGTTGCAGGCGGCTTCAAGGCTTGCGCTGATTGGTCGTAACGGGGCAGGTAAGTCGACTATTTTGCGCTTGCTCATGCAACAAGAACAGCCCGACGGTGGGCAAGTTTACGTGCGTGAGGGCGTGCAAATTGCCATGCTCGAGCAAGACCCGCTTATGACTGGTGAGGCCACGATAGAAGATGTAAGTGAGCAAGCGTTTAGGGAACTTGACGCGCTCGAGCAACGTTTGGCAGTGCTCGAGCAAGCTGGGCTAGACGATCCTAAAACCTTTGAAACATGGGAGTTTGTGCACGCTGTTTTTGAGCGGCGTGGCGGCTATGCCCGGCGGGCGCGGCGCGACGCGGTACTGCTTGCCAAGCTACTTATGGCTCAACCCGACGTACTACTTTTGGACGAACCTACCAACCACCTCGATATGGCCATGCGAACGTGGCTCGAGGGCTACCTAGGGCGCTACCCTGGCAGCGTAGTTATTGTTTCGCACGACCGCAGTTTTTTAGATGGTGCGGTAACTAGCACTGCCGAAATTGCCAATGCTACCTTGCGCAGTTTTGAAGGTATTCCTAGTGCTTACCGCGACCACCGTGCAGCTCAGTTAGAGATCGAAGCAGCTACCCGTGCCAATCAACACAAAGAACGTGCGCGCTTAGCTGCGTCAGCTGCTCAGATGAAACAGTGGGCTGGGCAAAACGCTAAACTGCACCGCCGGGCTAAAAGCATGGAAAAACGCCTTACACGCTATGAAGATACGATGCTAGCAGATGCTGAAACAATGCTAGGACGGCCTCGCTTTATATTTCCTTGTGGCCCTACGGGCGAGATTATTTTGCAAGCGACTCACCTTGCTAAACACTACGGTGATAAAACCTTGTTTGAAGGTGTACACCTAACTGTGCGTGCTGGTGAGCGCGTCGCTATTGTGGGTCCTAATGGCGCGGGCAAAACAAGCTTTTTGCGAGTGCTACTCGGCGATCAACCTAGCGACAACCCGCAAACGCAGGTACGCTATGGCGCGCGTGTACACATTGGCTATTACGACCAAGCACTAAGTGGTGTTAATCCGGACGCAACCTTGCTTGAAGAGTTAATTCGCATGGTTGGCGACAGCGACGCGCACAATTTACTAGGACGTTTTTTATTTCCTTATGACGCGCAATTTAAAGCTATTCGCGATCTATCTGGTGGTGAAAGAGCTCGCTTGGCGTTGCTTAAACTTACCCTTGGCGAGTACAACGTGC
>CAZMCW010000216.1:0-3242 GCA_964564405.1 uncultured bacterium | reverse complement strand
TCGACGAACCCACAAACCACCTCGACGTTGAGATGATTGAAGCGCTCGAGCACGCGCTAGCTGTCTATGAGGGCACGCTTATCTTGGTCTCTCACGACAGAAAGTTTATTCAAACAACCACCGACCTCATTTGGGAGATTGACAGTGGCAAGTTTGAAGCGTATGAAGGCGGTTGGGACTACTACCAACACAAACGTGCTAGCAGGCAGGTTGCCAATGCGTCACCCCAACAATCTACCAGTAACAAAGTGACGTCTCAACCAAAGCAAAACGCGCACAAACTACCTTCCAAGTGGCAACTGGAGCGCACCCTTGAAACGCTCGAGCAGCAAATTACTGAGTTAGAAGGTAAGCTCGAGCAGGTCACCACCCAACTAGCCAACCCACAAGCTGTTGATGCTAGTGCCATCGCTGAGCTTGGCCGCAATCACGCGCGGCTCGAGGCAGAGTTGCTTAGTGCCATGACCGCTTGGGATGAAGCCACCGATCAACTAGCTGCTAAACAAGCCAGTTAGCTAAAGGTTTTACACCATTTTCACCATACTGTTGTCATATTTTTACCGTAGGTTCATAAGGTGTTATACTAAATTGACTCTTAAATGTCATAGTCTAAATCATCTAAGGGTACGCTCTCACGAGCAATTTTGATGCCGCAAAGCGACATCAAAACATCACTTTATAGCGTTTCCACGAGTAACTGCCACAGGCAGTTGCGCGTGCGACCTAGGGGAGTAGAAATAAACCCGCTTAGTGTGGGGGAACTAATCCTGGAACTGCTATTTAGTATTATGACAGATTACTGATGTTTCATGTTGACCTTTGGAAAGGGAGACGATGTGATGCTGCTTCTGTCGATTTCTGAAAAAATCCGCACGGCGAACAAACGTCCTCCCGTACAACCATAAAAAGTGAGGCAGGAAACTAACTGCCTCATCTCTTGAAATTTGTGCTTGAGCTATATTTAAACGTCGTTAGGGTGCTGTCTGTGTTAAGTCAGGAATGAATAAACTGTCACCAATTTCTAGAGTATCTGGATCGATGGCTAAAAATTCGTTGAAGGTGACAATTTCTGGCCACAAGTTAGCATCACCATAATAGAGTACTGCAATTGCAGATAGCGTTTCACCTTCTTGAATTACGTGTAGCCCTTGGGCACCAGCAGGTAATTCAACTTGGTCGGTGGTTGGTTCGGCTGGAATGGGGTCGGTCACGATTGGTTCAGGTGGAACTGGGTCAGTAACAACTTCAGTGACAACTTGGGCGTCCACGCTAGCTTGCAGTTCGTTGAGTTCGCTGGTCACAACTTGCAACTGCTGGTCTAGGGCAATGTTGATATCGTTAAACTCGCTTACTTGGGCTTGCAATGCGGCAAGTTGTCCTTGTAGGTCGTCGCGTTCTGTGGTGATGCCTGCCAAATTTGCCGTTAGACTGTCATTGGATGCTTGCAACGCAGCAACTTGCTCATCAATAGTAGCTTGGGCAGTGGCCAGTTCAGCTTGTAATTCATCAACAGTTTCTGTGAGGATGTCACGCTCGCTGACTAAAGCGTCATTGCTTTCTTGTAAAGCCACTAGATCGCTTTGCGTGCTGTCTACCTGCGTTTGTAGTGCAGCAAGTTCAGCTGTAGCACTTTCGACTTGCGCTTGTAACGCAGTCACGTTGTCTTGAGCAGTTTGCACGTCAACTTGACTGCTAGCAAGGTCTGCTTGAGCTGTTTCGAGATTGCTGGTAAGTTCACTGTTTTGGGTGTTCAAGCTTTCTACTTGTGCTGCTAAGTCACTGTTTTGGGTGGTTGTTTCAGCTAGTTGAGTTTGTAGGGCAGTAACTGCTTCGTTCATGGTGGTCATCTCAGCTTGAAGGTCATCGCGCGTTTGGGTGAGCGCAGTGCGTTCATCTTGTAGCGCAGCAAGTTCAGCTGCTAAGTTAGCCGTTTGAGTTTGTTGTTGCTCGAGGCTGGTGGTTAATTCAGCGTTTTGCCCGCTCAGTGTGGCAAGTTGGCTGTTAAGGTCGTCGTTAGTTGTGGTTAGGGCGTCGAGTTGTGCTTGTACGTTACTCAGCGCAGTTTGCAAACTGTCACGGGCTTCACTTACAACTGCGTTTTGTTCGCGTAGAGCGTCAAGTTCTGCTAGGTCGGTTGCTAGGTTATCGCGTTCGGCCTCGAGCGCACTCAAACTGTCTCGACTGCTAGCTAGGGCGGCGTCGCGTGCAGCAAGGTCGGTTTCCAAAGTGGCAACTTGTGCGTCAGTTTGGCGCAAGGTTTCAGTAAGTCCTTCGCGTTCACTGATGAGTTCAACAAGTTGCGCGCGCACCTCAGCATTGTTACCACGCACAGTTTCAAGGGCTGTTTGAGCTGCCGCGCGGTTGGTCTGGCTACTGACTAACTCTGTTTGGAGTGATTCAACTTGCGTTGTTAGCTCATCAAGGCGGCTCGTCACGGTGTTGTTGGCTAGGTTGGCGGCTTCGAGTTGCGCTTGCAAACTGTTGCGCTCTTCTTCTAAAGCGGCAACTGTTGTAGTGAGTGAATCGCGTTCTGCTGCTACCTCGGCTAGGCTAGCCTCGAGCGCGCTACGAGCTTCTTGCAAGTCGCTTACGGTTGTTTCTAAGTTGGCCACGTTTGTTTCTAAGCTGGTCATATTGCTAACTTGATCTTGTAGGGCGGCGTTACTAGCCTCGAGCTCACTGCTTGTTAAACCCAGTTCGGTAAGGCGGTTAGTCCGCGCCACAAGTTGTGTGCGCAAACTGTCGAGTTGCTGGTTAAACGACGCAGTAGTTTGGCTGAGGTCATTGCTGAGGCTGTCAATTTCCTCTTGGGCGGTAGCGCGTTCTGCTTCTAAGCTGGCAACTGTATCTTGTAACTGGCGCGCGTCTGCAGTTAGGGCGTCTTGCGCTGCAACAAGCGCGTTTTGCTCGGTAACTAAAGCGTCGCGTTCTTCGGTGATGTTTACAAGTTGTGTTTCGACAGCTGCTAAGTCTTGGTTGCGCTGCTCGAGCTGTGCATTAACATCTTCCAACTGACGGTTCAGCGCAGCACTACTTTGGGTCATGTCTTGGCTCATGGTGTCAAGTTGGGTTTGAGCTTGCTCAAGATCGTTTTGGAGGGCAATTTGATCTCGAGCCCGCGTGCGCAACAAATTCATAAGGCGGTCGTTGTCTTGTTGCATGCTCGCCAGTTGACTTTCTGAACCTTCTAGCGATGTTATCTGAGCATTTAAGGTTTCAACGTCGGCTGCTAGCGCGTCGCG
>CAZMCW010000215.1:0-8199 GCA_964564405.1 uncultured bacterium | reverse complement strand
CATGAACTACCTCAACGCAGGTGCAGGACAGACGGTCACGGGAAGTTGTCACTGGCTCGAGCTGGCAGGCACGCGCCTCCTCATTGACTGCGGCATGTTTCAAGGCAGGCAGCACGCTCACAACCGCGAGCGCTTTCCGTTTAGTCCGAGTGAGCTAGATGCAGTGTTGCTCACCCACGGGCATCTTGACCACATTGGGCGTTTGCCCATGCTTATTAAAGCTGGCTACAACGGACCCATTTACGCGACCCAGGCCACGACTGAAATTGCCCGCATTACCTTGTTGGATGCTGCACGCTTACAGCGTGAAGACTATAAGCGGAACTTGCGTAAAGCCCGCCGTGCTGGACGTGAAGATGACGTACCCGAACCGTTGTTTGATGATGACGATGTCACCAAGACGCTGGCTGCCATGCGGGTTGTAGCGTTTGAGGAGAGGCTCGAGCTTACCCCCAACCTCCACGCGCACTACCACCCCGCTGGGCACATTTTAGGTAGCGCCTTTATTGAACTCGACAGCCCAGATGGCCGCATTGTTTTTTCTGGCGACCTTGGCAACCGCGAAAGCAGTCTGCAACAAGATGCCACACTGCCACCCGCGTGCGATGTCGTGGTGGTGGAAACAACCTACGCCAACCGTACCCACCGCAGCAGCCAAGCCACCATTGACGAATTTCGGGAGGTTATCAAGACCGCGCTTGCTAAGGGCGGCAACGTGATGATTCCCAGTTTTGCACTCGAGCGCACCCAAGTCATCCTCACCCAACTTGACCAACTTAATAAAGATGAAAACTTAAATTTGCAGATTTTTCTAGACTCGCCGATGGCCACTAAAATGACTAACCTCTATCGCTCGTGTGCCAATGAGTTTGTGCCAGTAATTGCAAACGCGCTCGAGGCGGGAGATGACCCCTTTGACCCCAAGGGACTCACCTACACGGTTAGCTCTTCAGAATCTCGCAAAATTAACGACATTCACGGGGGCGCAATTATCATCGCTGGCTCAGGCATGATGACCGGCGGGCGCATTGTCCATCATCTCAAACACAATATCTGGCGCGAGAACGCGAGTCTTGTTGTGGTGGGCTACCAAGCGGAGGGAACGCTAGGGCGCAAACTGGTGGATAGCATGCACAGCGACGCACCCACCCGGGTATTTTTACTGGGGGATGAAATTATTGTGCGGGCTAGCGTTCACACCCTGGGCGGCTTTTCTGCTCATGCCGACCAAGACGATTTGCTCGCGTGGTTAGCTCAGGCTGAGGCTAGCAAGACTGTGTTGGTTCACGGCGAATCTTCTGTGATGAATGTGTTTAAGGGTGTGCTCGAGGCTCGTGACCAACAGGTATTCATGCCATCTTTAGGGGAGACGCTAACGTTTTAGTGACTATTTTTGAGTCGATGTTATTAACCTACATCCACCTACGTAGGAACATCATATAGATAGTTTATCTTGTTGTGGTAGATGATACTAAAGTGATGTTTTGATGTCGCTTTACGGCATCAAAATCGCTCGTGTTTACGAAGTACAGCGCAGCTCGAGCGTACCTTTAGATGATTCAGACTATGACATTCAAGAGTCAATTTGGTATAAGATTAACCTCGTCAAGCTAACCCTCACCTCAGGTGAAATAGCTCAACACTGTTGGACATGTTTAAGAGGGCATCAACTTTGAAGGCGATGCTTGGTAGCCAGGCTCACGCACAAGTTGCAACACACTCACCACGTGGCAAAAAATCACCATCGGCACAATCACTGAGGGCAGCCACACAAAGGGAAATGCATTCACCGCAATATTGGGCTGTGCAAACGCAAACTGTTGAAAGCTCACGGGTAGAGAAAGCACAGCCCGCACTAAAATATTGGCGAGTAAAAGAAGCATCAAGCCATTCCAAATCAATAGGAAACGGCGTTGGGTTTGGGTATACGTGTACGCATCTTGAAACCCCAACCAGACAACAAACGGCGCACTAAGTCCGGCTAAAATGTCCATGTTGCCGCCTTCAAAGGTCATCAGCCGTGGCACATAGCCTTCGTGATACAGCCACCAAAGGATGAGTTCTACTGGAATACGCACAATGTGAATCGCGGTGAGGTAGCGCAACGGTAAGCGTGTCAGCATCTTGCGACTTGGCAGGATTACAAGTAAGACAAGGGCGATGATAGCAGGGGCAACGACCAAGAAAAAACGGGGTGGCACCGCAGCGAACGCAAAGTAAAACCCTCTTGCAGCTAGTGACCCTTGTACCAGCATGAGTACGCCCAGCAAACTTGCCACAATGATGGCACCAGCGCGCGAAAGTTTGAAACTGAGGCTATAAAGTAGCCAGCCTACACACACTAAGGTGGTCACAATGAAACTTAAGGGTAAGAGAAAGGGTAGCTCGAGCATCACATCACCTCCACTAACTAACGACCGTAACGGCTTTGTTGACGTAGGTAGAGTTGTCAATTTGCTCGAGCAAAAACCCAGCTAAATCTGCTCTACTGAGGCTGCTCATAAATTTGGTTCGCAAATCGGGCGCAGCCTGCACACTGCCTTTGGGTTTGTCATCCGTGAGGCGAGCTGGGCGCACCAGCGTCCACCGAAGTCCGCTTGCTTGGGTAATGTCTTCTTGGCGTTGCGCTTCGTCTAAACGTTCTTTACCAATAATTTTAGGCACCAAAAAGCGCGACAAAAAGTCCATGCGCGGTTTTGTTTCGCGGGTGCCAATGGTGGAGACTGCAATATAGCGCGTTACACCGTGGGTTTGCATCAAACTTAAAATATTGCGCGTACCGTCCGAGCAGACTGTGCCAACTGGCTCGCCGTCAGCTGTACCAAGGGCGCTAATGACTACATCTTGACCAGGAATGGCGTGTTCTAAAGTGGCTGGCTCGAGCACATCCCCCTGCACAACCTTAATATCTGAAAATACATCTAATTTGCTAGGTGTGCGGGCAAATGCTGTGACGGTGTGACTTTGTGCTTGGGCTTGCTTAACCAGTTCCTGACCTGTTTTGCCAGTTGAGCCGATAATCAGTACGTTCATGATGTCTCCTTTGTAAGGTGATATGCGACGTGGCTGATCTTTTACAGCCATTGAATTAAGTGAGGGTATGGAAATATATGCGATGGTATTGCTAAATGTTGAGAGTGAGATAGCTTGAATTTGAGTTGGAATGAGGTTGAGCTGCCGCTAACACGTGGATGTCATCGATGTTCTTGTAGTGAGTGCCCTGATGACAGCTTCAACCTCATCTAAGGTTTAGCTGGGTTAGCCCAACACACGCCGCAACATGACAAGTTGTCCCACGTGATAAGCTTCGTGCGCGGCTAAAAAGGTAATAACCTCGCTAACTTTGCCAGCAGGTGTGTCAATGTCTAAGGTGGCGTCATCTGCATTGGCTAAAAAACCCATGAGTGCATCCTTACTACTTTCTAGGTCACTTAAAAGTTTGTCCCAAGCTAGTGCCTCATCTGCTTGCAAGGGTTCTGGATCGCGTAACCAGCGTTGCAGGTGTTCAGGTTGCCAAAGGGTGTCACCACCTGTAAACATAAGCGGTGCTTGCCGTGTGGCAATGATATGGCTGAGTAGCCATGTGGCACTATTGCCCCCCTGTGGATGCTGGGTCGCATTACTTGCATTGAAACCCTGGAGGGCCGCTTGTAAATAGCCGTCGCTCATGCCGTATTGCATTTGAATGGTTGAAATGTGCATGGTGTATCTCCTTTAATATGTAAGTAAGATGTGCCTTGTAGGACGTGATGGTGTTTTCTGAAAGGCTTAGGTTGCCACTTCGTATGTATATACATATAATTTGAAATGGCGTTCTGGATGGTAAGATCGATAGCTTCATAATATGACTAGGGCGTGTGGTGATTGATTAGATCGAATGGCTTGAGTTAACGAAATAAGAGTTTATATGTATATGCATGTATCTTCTAAAAATAGATTTGAAGCGTTATCCGTTTTCATCCTCCAAGGGCTCATCTAGTGCAATGAGGTCGTCAACGAGGGCGAGAAGTTGGGCGGCTTTGTCGTGACCAAGACTGCTCCAAAGTTGCTCTTGGGCAGCTAACCACAGTGGATAAGCTGTGTTTCTAGCGGCACTGCCTTCAGGTGTGAGCGACACGAGCCTCGTACGTTTGTCATTACCAGGTGACACCTTGATATAGCCTGCTTTTTTAAGCACATTGACATTGCGTGTAACGGTCGTTTGATCCATGACCAAAAACTCGCTCAAGTCGTTAATGGTGATTTCGCCGTGCCCCATGATGGCAGAGAGCATTGTAAATTGTGTGGGGCGAAGTCCTGAGGCTTTCATAGCCTCGGTATAAAACGCGGTCAAGACACGGCTAGCTTTTCTAAGGCTCCCATTCAAACAGTATTTAGGACTCCTGACGCTAAGTGCAGCGATCCTGTGCCTCCTTCCTTTAGATGCATATACATATATTGAAGCATGAGCTACAATTTGTCAAGGCCTTTATGGGGTTAGCTACTTTCGGAGAATCTATAAGCAAGGTGTTGATGTCGTCTAGAAGGTGATATCAACCGAGAAGAAAGAGGGATCTCAAAACGCAAAACATGTATTGCTTTTAGCAACTTCAGGCCTCAGATTCTATCGAAGGCACCTCGAAACCCCACAGTATGTTGATGCACTCTAGCTCCATTTTCACTCTCGAGCTACCTCAAGCAAAACAGGCTGATGACATCATCACCAACCTGTTTATTTATTTGCTATGCTCCACAAGCATCAACTAAATTGTTGGATTACGGCTTTGCTCAGCTAAGCAAAATTATATTTGCGGTAACACCTCGGTGTAAAACCCAAAGACACTAATGCCAACTAGCAAAATGCCAGAGATGCGCGTCAGCAAGGTGTAGTTTTTGGTGAGCCAGCCTGTAGCACGCCGTTGCAAGGGCATGGCGGCAAGCGGTAATAACACCAGCGGCCAGCCAAAGCCAATGCCAAACATGATAAAACTAAGCAGTTCGGTGGCCAGTTGCGAGGCGCTGCCGGCACCTAACAAAAACGCAGTGACAATGATGGGTCCCGTGCACGGTAAGGTCATGGGTGCTAGCAAAAGCCCGTAAACATAAGCCGTTGCAAACGGATTTTTAAGTGCCGGTACAGACATGCTGGTAAAACGCGCAAAGGGGTTGATCCCCACCAGCATGAGGATGCCAAGTATGAGCACCAAGATGTAAATGGTTGGTAAAAATGCAGGTAGTACCGTCTCAAACGAGCGCTGCAACGCGTAGAGCAAAAAGCCAATGGCCACCATCATGGTGAGGATGCCCGCCAGGACAATAGCACCGAGCCACAAACTGTTACGGTTTTTAGACACCGTGCTAGCGTTCCCTGCTAAAAAGGCGATGAGTCCGGGGTAAAGCGGCAAAATGCAAACATTACTCAAAATGGCTGCGTTACCCAACAGGAACATCTCGAGCATAGCTAGAGACCAAGTTGCTCGAGCAAAGCCCCAGCTGGTTCAATCCCTGTAATGACATCTGACACAGTGCCATCAGGATAAATAATTACGTGTGGGGTAGATGGCGGCACGGTGATGGTGCGTCCAAAATCATCTACCAATGAGCGCAGTAACTCTGGTGTGGCCACGGCAAAGTGCCAGTCAAAGCCATTTGTCTCACTGTAGGTGC
The DNA here is from genome assembly GCA_964564405.1 of uncultured bacterium. Lineage (GTDB taxonomy): Bacteria > Deinococcota > Deinococci > Deinococcales > Trueperaceae > JBCCBI01. The sequence goes on along the minus strand of CAZMCW010000215.1, from coordinate 2,553 downwards.
GTAGCGATTCTTGTGCCAAGTTAGTTTCCACGCTGATGGCGACAAATACGATGTCTTCGTTATCTTGGGCATCCACTTGGGCTTTGGCTTCGGCAACATTACCTAATTGCCGGCGGCAGTTGGTACACCAAGTAGCCATGGTTTCTACAAAGACCGTTTTACCCTCAAAATCCGCTAAGCTGAACGTTTCGCCTGTGCGTACATCGGTCAGTTGTTCGGTTTGCCAGGTTGATTGGGCAACCCCTGTTGTCATTGCAACAAGGCTTAGTAACATCAGAATTAAACGAACTTTCATCATGAACCTCCGAAGTTTAGCGAAGCACATAACATGCTGCGTTGGGATATTTGAACATCTTTCCAAAGAAGAATAGCGACAAGCCTTGGAAGTACTGTGTTTACTATTTGACGTAACAAAGAAGTCATGAAGAAAACATCATCTGCGTTTCTAAGATGTGGTTGAGTAAGGTATTACTGAAGTGTGAGCTGCCAAGCTAGGTCAAAGGGGAACTCGAGCGCGTCCACATTTAGCACAATAGTACTCCCGCCCCAGCCTTCAACGTTGTCCGCAGATTCAACCCGCACTTGTCCGTTGGCGCTTACGTTGGCTTGTGAACGGGTAAAAGGTTGTTCGTTGTCGTGCGGATGAAGGAGTTCGCGCACGCCGTTGTCCACGCTGCCGGCATCACCCGCAGGCACAATTTGAAAGACGTTGGCGTAGTTGTCCCAACCTTGGTCAAAGTGCCGCACAGTGGCGTGAACGGTGTAGGTGCCGGGGTCTTGCTCGAGCCAGCGCGTACCTAGCACGTGGCTATATTGCCAACTGCCCACATCCGCTAGGCGCAGATCGACCTGACCACCTGCAAAGCTAACTGTGATGGGCGTGTCATCATCTGCTAGTTGAGCCGCGTCTACTACTAGCAGATCACCCTCGCGTTGGGCAGGTGCGACGGCTTGCCAATCCGCAGCTTCCCCGTTAATCGTAATCGAAACGTCATAACTTGTTGCGTCCGTGCCCACTACATCTGTTTGGGAGATTTGTAACGTTGTGCAACCAACAAGCGCAAGCAGTAATAAGAGTATTTCCATAGGTTAAGCCTAGCCGCTTTACGATTGAGTTGGCAAATAGTAAGCAAAAAAAACTTAGTATGGCCAACCAAAATAGGGTTAATCTTTACCGAGTTTGGCGTACCAGCTTGAGGCGCTCGCTGTTAAATTGCCGGACGCGTTGTAGCGCTCGAGAATAGCCCGGTAAGCAGCCACTTTACCTTCTAGCTCGTTGATGCGTTGGCACAATCTATCAACGGTCTGTTGAGATTCTTTGTTTTGAGGCTTCTCATTTTGAGACGTCTCGTTTTGAGGTAGTTGGGGTCGGAGAGATTGAGTTTGAGCTGGTTGAATTGGAAGTAGTTCAGCTCGAGGCGGTTGGGGGCTGACCGCGTGATCGGGTAACTTTGAAGATGTACCTGTTTTTAAAATGTGAGACTCGAGCAGTACTTGACCCTCTTCACAGCAAGCTGCATTAATGGTTGCTACCAGCTTGTAAAGTTGCCCACTATGTTTGGTAATCCATGATCCCAACACACATAAACTAACCATATGATCATCTTGCACAGGTAGCCGCCAAATGCCTTGTGTAATGGTGTAGCGTTTGTCCGTAAACTGTTTGCGCAAGGTTGTATGTTTACCACCATTACCCTTGGCAAGAAGTCGCGCCATATCGCGCCCAATGAGTTCGCGGCTACTATAGCCCAACGAAGCACTAAAAGCTAAATTGACATCGTGAATATATGCTTGATTGTCAATAATGCACATGCCTAGACCTGTTGACCAAAGCTGTTGTAAAAACTGAGGCATGTGTTTGCGGGGCATTATTGACTAACCTCGTTATGGGCAACTAAACCTGTTGTGTGGTTTCTGACTGTTTTAACTAGAAGATGGCTCGAGTAGAGCAAGGAAAAACTGAAACTACGTCTAATCGAGATATCACAAACCCCATTCAAACCCACAGGACATTTTATCGGAGTTGGTATGCCGTGTACATTAAGGCAAATGCACGAACAAAGCGTTTTAACTACAAGGCTGGATAGTGTAAAACAGTTGTGCATCACATGAGAATTATGACAAATTTATCTTGCAACAGAACATCCTAGGTATTACGTTGCCATGCAAATTGCTTTAAGATAGTCGACATTTACCTGATGACAACGGTATTTTGAAGCTTAACGTCAAAGACAAATATGAATTAATTCACACCCGAAAGGTAAGAATGATGTAACTAAAAGAAGTTCATGTCACGTTTTGCGTTGAGGGTCTTTTGGTGCTGATATAAATTATAGCAGTTTCAGGATTGATTCCCCCACACTGAGTGGGTCGATTTCTATTCCCTTAAGTCACACGCGCTACTGCCTGTGGCAGTTACTCGTGGAAACGCTAATAAATCATGACTTAAATTAGAACGTCTCTGATAAGATGTAGCCTACAATCGACCAATATTATATTAAAGTGATGTTTTGATGTCGCTTTGTGGCATCAAAATCGCTCGTGTTTACGAAG
>CAZMCW010000214.1:7029-8223 GCA_964564405.1 uncultured bacterium | reverse complement strand
GTTTCACTGGCTATTAGCATGCCTTATTTAGCAGATAGAACCTATGCTGAAAATGCTTATACCCACTACAACAACATGCTTAAGCAGTATCTTTGTGTCTAAAAACGACATATATTTTTTGTCTTTCACTTAACACCGTTAAGTTTCTTAAAGGAGGAAACAAGATGCAATCCAACCTTTGTCCGCTCGTAAGGCTAGCAGCACAACAACACAACCGTCCGCAACTTTGGCGCTACATTTTAAAAGTACTCCTATTGACGATTATAGCGGCTGGCACGACACGCGCTATAGGTCAGCTTATTGATTGGCTAAGCCTACATGACCTTCAGGTTTCTGCTGTCTTCACAGCCGGCTGGCTCGAGCCAAGTGCCGTGAGTGTTGTAGGCATGTGCGTTGTCTTGAATGCCGCTTGGATAATGAACTTACTGATGGCAAACAAACGTTGGCAGCGCCGTTTAGTCAGCACCTCATCGTGGCTTGTAATGGTGAGTTTCTTAAGTGTGATGTTGCCTTTAAGTCAGCAGTTAGGGCAACTTATGGCAAGTCGTATCAGCAGTTTTGGTCTTGCTGAAGCAACCTTGTGGGGCATGGTTGTGCTGACCACCAGCCTTGTCTGGCTCAGCGGTCTAACATTACTCGCGTTACTTATCACACAGACTTTAGGATTTACCAGTCTCACACACTTCATTCGTGACTACCTTGCAACACTCATTGGACTTAAAACACCAGCTTTAGAACTTGTTAGTACGCCCAAAAGAGCTTAATCATATCGGGCACAACACAAACCGAAATATCAAAGCTACTCAGACTATTGTGGTACCTAATTTACCAACAGGAGGCATAAACATGACTAATAAACGCTATGGTGTTCTTACCGCCGTTATTATGGGCACTTTTGCTCTAATAACAGTACCTTCTTTGATCCTTCTACCCACTGCAGGATGGCCAGATTTTGCTCAAGGTGCATCTGCAACAGACTCCCTGCCAACTATCATGGCAAACATTGACGCTTTCCGGCTAGGCTACTTGTTTTTTGTTTTGGCAGGGCTCCTTTTCTGGCCTGCGACCTTTTTGCTTATCCACGCTATTAAAACAAAAGAGACACCTTCTTTGTTACTTCAGCTAGCTAGCGGACTAGCCTTGGCGTCAGCAGCAACACGGTCTGCGTGGTATGCAGCAAGCATGACAGTGTTT
>CAZMCW010000214.1:0-7019 GCA_964564405.1 uncultured bacterium | reverse complement strand
TTTCCTATTCTCAACAACCTTTATCAGTCTGGAGATGAATCTACGCAGGCAGCAGTTGATGTCGTTTTTATTGTTTTAAATGACACGCTTAGCACAATACAAGAAGACATTGGGGTCAATATCTTAGGAGCTTCGTCAGGTATTCTCATTGCTGTATTCATCTGGCAGACAAAACGCCTCCCCCGCTGGCTAGCTATTATGGGTGTTGTTGGGAGCATTTTGTACGTTTTATCCAGTGCAGAGGTTTTGGGCATTGATCTAGGAGGAGTTGGCGATCTGTTAGCTTTTATGGGACCAACTGTATCCAACTTCTGGTATTTATTTATGGGAGTTGCAATTTGGTGGAAGAGCCGTGGAACTGCACAAGGATCCAACAAGCAGCAAGCAACCTAGTAGGCAACCATCGTACTGATTTAACAAGTACTAGATCACGTCAGACGCTAATATATTCGAGAACTATCTGACTTACCACTCTAAAAACTAAGGCATGGTAGACCATGCCGAATTAGTTTTTAGCCCTATAGTTAACACTGTTAAGTTACTTAAAGGAGATAACCTCATGACATATCTTACCAACCCACAAGCTTTACAGACCAACCTTCTACAAAGCCTTACCTACCAACTAAGCGAGCTCTGGCAAACGCGCCGTGGGCTTACTGCATTTACAGGCTTGATGGTAGTTGCAGCAGCTTTTTTTGGCGTGGGTATTGTGGCTGACTCGAGGATGATCACCGGCACGCCGGCATGGCTCAAACCCACCAAGTTTGCTATCTCTATAGCAATTTACACGCTCACCTTGGCGTGGTTACTCAACCTTATTAACACCAACAAACTTTGGAAACGCCGCGCGGTAAACATCTCTTCTAACGTTATTTTATGGACGCTTGTTGTGGAGGTAGCTATTATTGTTCTTCAAGCTGCTCGGGGCACAACCAGTCATTTTAATGTTTCAAGCACGTTTAATTCAATCTTGTTTTCAATAATGGGTGCAGCAATCACCCTCCTCTGGCTTGCCAACTTTGTGATTGCAGGCATCTTACTATTTGAGCGGTTTAGCTCACCTGTGATTGCTTGGAGTATTCGCCTTGGCATGGTTGTTAGTATCGTTGGCATGGGCTTAGGCTTTTTGATGACGGTTCCCACCGCTCAACAACGTGCCAACTGGGCTGTTGGCGAACAGATTTCGATTGCTGGCGCACACACCGTGGGCATCCCCGATGGCGGTGACGGTCTCCCCTTTTTCAACTGGAGTACTGAAGGCGGCGACCTGCGCATTGGGCACTTTATTGGGATGCACGCCCTACAAATTTTACCTTTGCTTGGATGGTTTTTAGATAGCCGTCAGCGTCGTTCTAAACCCAGTCGTTCTAAAGCTAATCGTAGGATGCGTCGTCAAGGAAACCCGTCATCTCAGCGTGCTGTGTCGTTGATCTTTATTGCCGCAAGTTATTATTTGGCAATTACGCTTTTAGTGACTTGGCAAGCCTTACGCGCACAGTCAATCATTGCGCCGGACGCCTTAACTGTTAACGTCTTTGTCACGTTGAGTGCGCTTGCGCTTGCTGCTAGCTATGCTGTAGCCCGCATATCCAACCGCCCTTCAAGACAACTTGTAGGAGAACAAGCATGAATATTTTGGTTGTTTTAGGTCATCCAACTCCAGAAAGTCTCTGCGGCAGTTTAGCAACGCGCTACGCGGAACGTGCTGGTGCAGCAGGTGCAAACGTGCAAACCCTTGTCTTGGCAGACTTAGAATTTGATGCTGCACGAACCGTTCGCTATGGCGACGAACGGGAGCTCGAGCCCGACCTTGTGCGCGCTCAAGACGCCATCACCTGGGCAGATCACTTGGTGTTTGTCTACCCAACTTGGTGGACGCTCATGCCAGCACTACTCAAAGGATTTTTAGACCGCGCATTCCTAGCGGGGTTTGCGTTTGCCTATCAAAAGAATAAATCACTGCCACTAAAACTTCTCAAAGGCAAAACTGCCCGCTTACTTGTCACGATGGATTCGCCAAATTGGTGGTTCAACTGGATTATGGGCAAACCTGGTCACAACGCCATGAAACGCGGTATTTTGCAGTTTTGTGGCGTAAGCCCGGTCAAGATCACTTCATTTGGCGGCGTTAGAACGTCGAGCGAAGCTAAACGTCAGGGTTGGCTCGAGCAAGCTGCGCAACTTGCTACCAAAGACGTAAGCAACTTTGGCAAATCACAACCGCAAACCTCAGCGAAAGGACAAGTTACATCATGACTGAACTTATACCGACTATTTTTTCCTCGAGCAGTTTGCTCGTCATGCCCTTTTGGGGGCTCATGATCTTTGCACCCGTATGGGGTTGGACTAAACGCATCGTCAGTTCCGTGTGGATCATCGTGCCTATATCCCTTGTATACGCTCTGTTGGTTGTACCAGATGCCCTCGCTATTTTTCAAGCCGTCAGCAGTCCAGAGCTCACTGGCATTCAAGCGCTCCTGGCCACGCCTGCAGGTGCCACCATCGCCTGGGTTCACTTTTTGGCGTTTGACTTGTTTGTGGGGCGCTGGGCGTATTTGGACAGCCGCACCCGCAACATCAGCCCGTGGCTAGTTTCACCTATTTTGTTTTTCATCTTGATGCTTGCACCGCTGGGGTTTGTGCTTTACATGGTTGTTCGCAGCGTACTTGCAAAACCTACACGCACTCAAGCTCACCAGCCACTTGTATCTAGTCAGTAAAGTTGGTAATTATCATAGCGTTTTCACAAGTCACTACCACAGGCAGTTGCGCGTGCGACATGGGGGAGTAGAAATCGACCCACTCAGTGTGGGGGAACCAATCTTGGAACTGCTATTAGGAATCAAGCATTTGTTCAAAAGACCTGTACTGTTGCTGCAAGTTTCTAGGACTTAGTGAAGCCAGATGCCATAGGTATCATGTCAACACAGATATGCACTTTATAAGGCTTATTGATGATTTGGCTCGAGTCTTTGAAAAATGACTTACACGCTGAGGCTTTTGATCGCTACATTTTGTGTTTATGTTGATTTCTTAAGCTAACGCCGTCATAAGCTATACTAAACCTTGTGACCAAGGTTCAACTTGGCAATATCATCAACGACCGCTACGAACTGCTTGAACCCCTTGGTTATGGCGGCATGGCTCACGTTTACCGCGCCAAAGATATTCATTTGGGACGCGAAGTGGCTGTTAAAATTTTGCGGCCGTCTTTAATTGAATCTGATCAAGCACGATTTTTGCGGGAAATTCGCACGTTAGCCCAACTTAGTCACCCTAACGTAGTGAGCATTTATGATCTTGGTACTGGTACGAAGGGTACTAGCACTGGTGACGAAGGCCTTGTCTCCGAAGATGTTATCTATTTTGTGATGGAATTAGTTGATGGTGGCCCCGTGACCGAGTTGGGGCCATTTGAGGTTGACCTCGAGCCAGCTTTAGCACTTATCGACACCGCCATATGTATGGCTAAGGCGCTTGCCTACGTCCACCGTCAAGGGATTATTCACCGCGACCTCACCCCGCACAATATTTTGCGCAACGCTCGAGGCGACGTTAAAATCATGGACTTTGGACTTGTACACCTTGCTGAAGCAAGCCGCCTCACGCGCACTGGCCGCACGTTAGGCACCCCGCAGTACATGGCCCCGGAACAAGCCAAAGGTGAACCGCTAGATGCTAAAGCAGACCTTTACGCACTTGGCGCGGTGCTTTTCCACATGCTCACTGGCGGTCCGCCTTTTGCTGCTGATAGTGACCAAGCTGTGCTCTATCAACACGTTTACGAAACACTCAACATGCCCCACGAAATCAACCCGCACGTGCCAGTGAGTTTGTCCCATATTGTTGCCAAGTTGCTCAACAAGCGTCCTCATGCGCGACATCATTCTGGTGATGCCGTTGCTGACGCGCTGTTAATGGTGCGCGCTGAACTACTCCAACGCAGTGGTGAACAGCGTCTTGGCGGTGGCGGGCAACGCGGCGTTATTGCTGGCGGTGTGGTACGCCCAGACGCCCTTACCCCACGTTGGCGCACAACGCTCGAAGATGGCATGCAGTGGCCGTCTGCTTTAACTGCTGCTGAGGGCTTTGTCTTAGCAGGCCTCCGCAGCGAACAAGTTGCCGTTATTCACCCAGATAACGGGCAAGTTCTCACCACCTTTGACGCCGAGGATGAAATTAACAGCCCGCTAAGTTATCATCACGGCTTACTAAGCTACGTGAGCCGTAGCGGCGGTCTTTATGCTGTTACCTATCCGGACGGCCTTAGTGCGTGGCGGGATCCGAACGCAGGGGCTGTAGGCGCACTTGCACTTGGACGCTGGCTTGTTGTGGCAACCCGTCAAGGGCTCGAGCTGCGCGATCACATCACAGGCAAACGCCAATGGCAACATCAATTTGACGCCGCCGCTAGCCCGCCAACGTTACACCACGAACATGTTTATATCACGACCCATACTGGCTGGTTGCACGCTGTTCACCTCACCACGGGTAAGTCACTCTTTAAAATTGAGGTTGGTTTGTGTCGGGCTCAACCCAGTGCAGGTGAGCATATCTTGTTAATACCCGAACACACTGGTGACCTGCACGCGCTTGATCTAGACACGTTTGAGGTGCTTTGGACCTACGACCTCGAGAAAGAACTGTGGGCTAGCCCACTCATTTGGCAAGGTCGCGCTTACGCGGTGTCGTGGGCTGGCACTATGCACTGTTTAGATCTGCGCACAGGCGATACCTTCTGGGAAACAGACTTGCATAGCCCAGTTACCGCTAGCCCTATTCTTGCTGGAGGTTGCCTTTATACTGTTACCGAAACAGGTGAGCTTGTTGTGCTAGACGCTTACAGCGGCACTTGTTACTACCGTCATCAGGTGAGTAATTGCCCCTGCCAAGCCAGTCCACTTGTATTCCAAGGACGCGTCCTCGTTGTAGCCTTGGACGGCACTTTGCAAGCCTACGCTGTACCTTATGCTTAAACAATTATGTCGCAGATTATTAAGTCGTAGATTATTAATATGCCAGATAAATCTGTATTAAGTTCGTATGGCACAGTATTTTTGTGTCTTAGCCCAGACCAATTAACACTCGTAATAATACTTATCTTACCGCTGTAATGCACCCATAATACTATTCTCATTTATCTCAGGTTAAAGTCTCGGGTAAGTTAAAATGTTAACTATTCTGATGCCATTGAACTCTATTGTCTCAACAAGTGTTTAAAATATCGGTAGGTTTTGCAGACAACTATTTAATATAGTCCTGCTGCAGTTGTGGTGCTGATACAGCTGGTGATGCTGCTACGGCTATACTAACCAAAGGACAAACGTCTGTAGCCTTATATACAGCTTTTCGCTAAACTTCATTTAGATGTACTCTCAATCTTTAGGAGGTGACTTGCACAATGTTACCAAGCGCACTACTCATCATGACACCTTTAATTTTTGCAGGCGTTGCCGTAGTTATTTGGTTACTTGTCTGGCGTATGGAAGAAGATGTTGAGCAGGACGATCACCATTAAGTGTTAGTTTCAAGACGTTCAAGTCACTTTATACGTGGTTTGTAGCGCTTGTTGGCTCTCCATCCAAAATGTGGTTTTTCCCTTTGACATCGTATAATTCCGCTATCCGTCTAGTCTTGACTAGAACTGACGTTCCACAAGGACTAGAAAAAAGTGTAAATTTTTGGTAAAGTAGAGTGGTGATTGTGTTACTACGTCAAAACGCTTTAATACTTTGCAGGAAATATCAACAAAAACAACTTGATATATAGCAAGCACTAATCTCACAACTGTGTGGGTTAGTGCTTTTACTATTGTTGGTGTTGTTTATGTAACCTCTTCGAAGTTTTCTTAAGTACGTCAGACGGTAGCGTAATCTACATTCTATTATGGATCTCAGCCTTGCTTGTGCGAATAATTCGTCAGTATGCGTAACGAGTCGTGTGTGGGTTAGCGCTTTTTAAGGTGGCTTTTGCGAAACCACTTTAGGTGGTGATCATCAATAAGGGGATGATTAGCAAAGGTTAACAGTGGCTTACCACTTCTGTGCTACGCAGGAATTAAGAAACATCACGGCAGATTCAGCAACTTGCCGCTCTCCACGCGGCTTTATGTTTGAAAGGGGTGATTTGTGTTGAAAGAGTCAGCATCCAAAACGTATAAGAACGGTGATCAAGTTGTATTGCCACCCTATGGTGTAGGCGTTGTTTCAGGCACCACAACACGCAGCTTTGCTGGCAACGATTTGGATTATTATCAGGTTGATTTTCCCAATGGCACCTCGAGAGCTTTTGTGCCCGTTGCGTCACCACAAGCTGCAGGTCTTCGTTCTGCACTCACACGTGAAGAGGTTGACAACGTTTTAGAGCGTCTCGAAAACGGTCATATAAACTTACCCAAACAGTGGGCTGCTCGCCACCGCCGCGTAACTGAGATTCTCTCGAGTGGTGACCCCTATCAAATCGCCACATTGGCTAGTGAACTGCGCCGTTGGGACGTTGAGCGTGGGCTCCCTGATCTTGACCGCCAAGCTTACCGCCGCGCGCTGCGCCTTCTAACTGGCGAAATCAGCGCTGTGCTGCACATTAGCCCTAGTGAAGTACGCGAGCTTATGGCAGCTGAGGAAGACATCAACTAAACTTTTTGCTTATTATGAACTAACTTACTAGGTTAGCCTAATCAAAGTTGCTGCATACCTTGTTTACATACTATTGCCTACTAATAGTCAGGTGACAACTAGCAAATTCTGCAAGATGTATGTATTTACCTTGTAGCTCTATTGACAGCACTGAGTTTAAATGAAGTATACCGCAACGTTTTACCTTTGAAAGCCCCCCATCTTGGGGGGCTTATTTTGTGCAGAATATAATATGTCGCACAATGATCAACCCTATAACAAATCAGTACGTCATAAACTTGGGTAATAGTGCCAATAATAGCAGTTCTAGGATTGGTTCCCTCACACTAAGTGGGTCAATTTCTACTCCCCTAGGTCGCACGCGCAACTGCCTGTGGCAGTTAC
>CAZMCW010000213.1:0-8247 GCA_964564405.1 uncultured bacterium | reverse complement strand
AGCGTACCCTTAGATAATTCAGACGATGACATTCAAGAGTCAATTTGGTATAAGTTGTTAGCATAAGCCTCGAGTCATCTTGCCTAATTTGTCATCTTGCCTAAGAAGTCTTTAAAGCATCAACTTGAGGCTCTCTTGATGGATACACTATCAATCTCTGCTCGATTGAGATACCTGTTTTCAAACTTGATCTGATCGGTACTCAAGTTAGCGTCCTTGAAACCTTTTCAGACAGGCTCTAAGAGCCACCACGTCTAAACTAGCACCACGTCTAAACTAGCACCACATAGACATCAACCTTAGCTATTATTAGCAACCCCACGATGGTGTGATACGTGCCTTACGGTAAGTTGAGGTTGTCGTTGATAAAATTTCCTTTTTTCCTGTGTTCCCTTTCCGAAAAGAAACATCCACATGTCAGTAAGTCCGTAACAACATCTCGTGTAGCTGCCACTAATAATAATCTGCTCGAGGTTGTCCTTAGCTACCCAAAACTAAACCTCCACCGCTTTAATTCAAACTACAAAGACCCTCAATTGTAGGTTGGTTTACATGCTATGGTGATTCTCATGGACGGGCTTGATCGCGCTGAATCTGCATGTCTATGGCTAGATATTCCATTTGAGCGGCAAGGTAACGTCCTCATTGTGGATAAGGGCGGTATCTATTTACGCATTGGCTTTTATGACGAGCATTTTTTAGTTAATATAGGTATTCGTACCCAAAATCATTTGCAAGAAAATAATATTAACTGGGTTGGGTTTGATCCTATGCGTGAACGCGCACTCGTAGATTTTTTGCAAAACACACTGCCTACACATGCTGACGCTGAACACAGTGCCCAACTAAATGACAAATCAACTTGATACTTTTTGACCTGCTCACGGCAACTTAAGTGGTGCCGCTAAATTAAATAACGCCCGTTTACTTTCTGAATATCATGATCTGTAACGTTAGCAGTAAGTATGGAGCTAGGCGAGTACCAATAGACCCGCTCTGTTGACAGCTCAATGTCTATGCATATCGCTATGAATGTCATGAGTAGAAAGCATCAATTTATCAGCTCCTGCAGATTGTAGCTAAACACAGCGTGTTTTTTGTCACATACTGTTTTAATCTAAGTGTATTGCCAGCACAATACCTTGCAGCGATTTGTAGCGCCTTGTCCCTTAACATTCATCATGTCTTTTGTGCTGCACTTCTAACTTAGGCAAATACACAGGTTAGTAAGTTTCATCAGTCATACGGACTGTTGCACATTACGTCTTTGTATGTTCAGACATAAAATTGGAAGCTTATGCCTGAAACCGTGTTTACACAACACATTTTAAGGAGGCTGTCATGGCTATTGAAACATCTGGTGGATCATCGAGCTTGGTTGAAGTTATTGATCGTGTATTAGACAAAGGTATTGTTATTGAAGCGTTTGCGCGAGTATCACTTGTAGGTATTGAACTTGTGTCGATTGAAGTTCGCGTGGTTATTGCAAGCATTGAAACCTACCTCAAATATGCTGAGGCCGTTGGATTAACAGCAAGTGCTGCGCAACCAGCTGTCTAACTGAGGTAAGTAATACAAGCATCATGACGACGCCTGTGACGACATAGACTGTAGCAACGTAGTGCGACTGTAGCAACGTAGTGCGACTGTAGCAACGTAGTGCTCGAGCCTCGCTCTTACAAAACTACACTAACTTGCACCATAATTTGCACCGTGTCATCACAGGCGTCAATGCCAAAGGTCACGTAAATGGCTTGTGTATCATCAAACTCAGTGTCACTTATCTTGGCAACTAACTTGCTAGGTCAGATTAACTTGCTAGGTCAGATCGTCGGAACTCGCTAGGTACAAAAGTGTTGGGTGCAAAAGTGTTGGGTGCAAAAGTGTTGGGTGCAAAAGTGTTGGGTGCACTGATTACCACTTACCTAAAACGTCAACCTACTGGTACTTTTGCTTAGATGAACTGCGCCTATGCGCCTACTGTTTAATCTGGACAATGACATTTCAATCTGAACAATGGCATTTCAATCTGGACAATGACATTTCAATCTGGACAATGACATTGTCTGAGATATTGTAAAATTACTTAACTTGATGTTTTTAGCAGCATCTGACTCAGTGAGCTTGCGTGTGATTATCTTGAAGGAGGTGCGACATAGCTTCTAAATTCACAGCTTCTAAATTCACAGCTTCTAAATCTAGAACTTCTAAAATCGTAGCTCCCCAAAATGCAGAGTCGCCTGAAGCAACTTCAACTGCAGATGACACACCAGCAACGCGTCAAGCTGAGCGCCAAGCCTATCTAGCTGGTTTGCGTCAAGATGTCAATGACATGCGCGGTACCACCCACAAGTGGCTCGAGCTCACCCGGCAAGCTAAAGGTGACCGTGAAGCTTTTGTGGCTAACCTTAAACAAGATGTTGCTGACATGCAAACGAACTTTCGCGACGAGCGTTTAGCAAAGCGTTCAGCAGCTCAACAAACTCGCCAAGACTTTGTTGAAACTGTGCGCGACGACGTTGCTTACGACCTCAGCGAGTTTAAAAGCCAATTTGCTGCCACACATCAACTTGAAGCAGGCAACAGGCGCACTTTTCTACAGGACTTGCGAGACAAAACCCAAGCTTTACTCGAGCAAGCTAGAGCTGATTTAAGCACGCAAGGTGAGCTTACTAGAGCCCAACGTATTGCTTTTTTAGCGCGTTTGCGCGACAGCCTAGCCCAAGATTTAGATGATTTTCACGACCAACTTATGGCGGAAAGCCAAGCTGCTCGAGATACCCGTCAACAGTATCTTGAGAGTTTAGCGGCCCAAACGCACACGCTTTTAGAAAATGCCCGCGCTAAATTGCTCGAGCAACACAACGACGGCCAAGCTACACGGCGTGCTTTATCAAGCAATTTGCGCGAAGACGTTGCTCGAGATTTGTCGGTGTTTCGCCAACAATTTGCTGAATCAATAGCACGCGCACGCCACGAACGTCAAGATTACCTTGCAGCTCAGTTGCAAGCTGGGCGAGTTGAACGTGCTCGCTACCATAAAAAGTACCGCCGCAATCCTCAGCAAGCTTCTCCAAATCAGGACACTACACCTACTAATTCAGTACCTCAACCTAATACTGAATCAACTTCTGAGGCTGTCACCGCTAAACCTGCTGAGCGTTTGTCGGCAGCGTCTAGTTCTACATCTAGTTCCACGTCTAGCCGTACATCTACAAGGTCAACACCGTCTCGTGCATCCCAAAAACCTGCGTCTCAAAAACTTGTTAGGTCACCCGCGGCTGTAAGTCCACTGGAAAAGAGTTCTGCGGGAAAAAATCCTTTCGATGAAATAGCAAACGCAGTTTTAGCACTCGTAGAGCAAACCCCTGGTAGCAGTCTCACCGCACTTACCAGCAAGCTCGAGGGTGTTGGTCGTGGTACTGTTGACAAGCATTTGCAAGCCCTTATGGATGCTGGACGCGTTAAAGCCCGCAATCGTGGTTACTATCTCGCGGTCACAAGGCAAGACTTTGATGATCCTGAACTTGATAATTCCGAAACTGATAATGTCATCAACACAGATTCTTGATAAGACTGAAATCTAACATTACTAAATCTTGATACTACTAAACCTTAATAACGTTGAATTTTTAATAATGCCAAAGTTGAATAACATCAGCTCTCAATGACACAGAAACTTGCTATTACAGCACTAGTTCTAACGGTCTACACGGTACGTGCTTGCATGACTAAGCTATCTTGTTTGACTAAGCTACCCAGTGCATACTTGTGTAGTTGGTCTAAAACACGGGTGAACAATGCCCCTAACAGGTTTTAGATACGTCCTAGGGGGAAACCTATGAGTACTATAATTGCCGAAAATCCCAACGATGATTTTGTTAGCACACCCTATATTGACGAGCTGACTGAGCGTGGTTTGGGCTATCTAGCTGCAGGCTTTGGGCTTAACTTAGAAGGTCATGCAGGGTCGGGTAAGACAACGCTAGCGTTTCACCTAGGCCATTTGTTAAAACGCCCTATCGTTTTAATGTCAGGAGATGAAGCTGTTGTCTCAGCAGACATGATAGGCCGGGTAGGTGGGTTTAAACGGCGCAAGGTAGTTGACAACTTTATTCGAACCGTTGTTAAAGTTGAAGAAGAAGAACAAGAAAGCTGGATCGACGAGCGCCTTACGGTTGCATGCCGTGACGGCTACACGCTTATTTACGACGAATTTACTCGTTCCAGAGCCGCTGCTAACAACATTCTTTTGCCCGTTCTTGAAGAGCGCTTGCTTATACTACCTTCAAGCCAAGGAACCAAAAACTACATTGACGTGCACCCCGAATTTCGTGCTATTTTTACGTCTAATCCAGAAGACTATGCAGGTGTGCACACGGTTCAAGAAGCCCTTCACGACAGGCTCATTACCATGGAGCTTGATGCGGTAGATATCGATACAGAACTTGCTATCGTCACCCGTAAATCGGGTTTGTCTGAACAAGAAGTGAAAAGCATTGTTATGGTTGTTCGCGACGCTCATGCAGCTGGTATTGGCAAACGCACTCTTGGCTCCATTCGGGCGTCGTTACAAATTGCATCGGTTGTCTCAGTACGAGACCTAGATATATCGCCAGACGACAACCAGTTTTGCCAAACCGTGTTCGACGTGTTGGGCAACTCTATTGTTAAAGATGATGCCTCTAAAAAGCACCGAGCCAACTTGATCAAGTTACTCGATAAGTACACAGGAGCTGCTTAGCATGCCTATGCCTAAACTCACCGCACGCTATGTTAGTAATACCCGTCCTAGTAGCGCACCTATGACCGAAACGCGCATCTATTTAGAACTCTACCGCCTTAGCAACGAAAAACGGCGCTTACAAAGCGAAATACGTGACCTCAGCACGCGTTTGGCTGGGCTCGAGCAAAAACTTGCTGCCTTAGATATCCGCAAACGTGAACTCGATGCTACTTTAAGCAAATAAACGCTAGCCCTATAGATTGTATAAGTAAGGGTTTCACTCAAATAATTTGTAATGAAGGCTTTTAAATGTTCACACTAGCAATGAGCACTAG
The DNA here is from genome assembly GCA_964564405.1 of uncultured bacterium. Lineage (GTDB taxonomy): Bacteria > Deinococcota > Deinococci > Deinococcales > Trueperaceae > JBCCBI01. The sequence continues at coordinate 3,186 of CAZMCW010000213.1, read as the reverse complement.
TCGTTACTACGCGCCAAGCTAATTACAGGGCACTATCAAACAGGGCGTCACACACCTGCACCGAACAACGCTGGCAATGTAGCGCTTGCATAGAGCCTTAACCAAACTAAGACGTCCACCTTCTGAGAAACCTAAGCCCATCACCAATTGTTCATCAATCTAGCAAAATACCGTAATGATCTTTGACAACCCATACACACAAAACACAACAACACTGCTGAGGAGGGTTTTTCATGACAGACAATAACGACAAAAAAATTGACGTTGACTTGAGCAAGTTGCTCGGTGGCAGCTTGGGAAAATTGGTTGATTTAGCATCCACTTTGAGTAAAGACGGCGAAACCATTGCTGAACGGCTTAAAAACTTGGATGGTACAGACAGTACCCGCGAGTTTCAAGACAGCTCGGGACGTAGTGGTGTGATTGGCTTTCGGGTTCGCACCGGTATTGGCGGTGAAACCAATGTAGATACCTTTGGTAACGTATACCAAGAAGGTGAAACTGTTAGCGATGTGCGCGAACCCCTCACAGATATTTACGATCAAGGTGATCACATTAGCATTATTGCGGAAATGCCTGGGGTAAGCGAAACTGCGGTGGAATTAAGTGTCAACGGCATGGCACTGACCATTGAAGCAACCGGGCGCAGTGGTCGCCGCTACCAAAAAGATTTGGTCTTACCCGATAACGCGCAAACCGCTGCCATGACCAAAAATTATCAAAATGGCATCTTAGAAATTACAATCCCACTTACGCCGTCTTCTAACTCATTCGAATAGCCACCAGCACACTGCTAACGAACTGGCAGGTTTGACCACCTAGCTATATCCCCACATACTTAGGAACTACGCTATGTCCGACGCAAAGGATCACGCAGTAACGCCACCGAATTCATCAGCGAGTAATACATCAGATGTGCCAGATAGTACTTTGCAACGGGTCGTCTACGCGCTACCCGCACGGGATGCCTACCGGGGCATTGTGCGCTTAGCAAGTAGCGATTTGCAACAACTTGGTGCACGTCCAGGTGACATTATTGCTTTAGTAAACGCGACTAATCCGCAGCGCAAAGTAGCCCTACGGGCGCTACCTAGCGCGCCAGGAGATACCAGTCCGCAAGTTGGGTTGGACAGTTTTGAGCGTGAAAATAGTCAGTTAAGTGTTGGCGAAAGTGCCCAACTTTGGAAAATAAGCCCCGTGGTTGCCCGCCGGGTTGAGGTCACCTTGTTACCAGTTAGGGGCACGCAAAGTAGCAAGCCAAGTTCGGCAGATTTGCTCGAGCTACTCGAAGGGCGTGCGCTAGTAACAGGTAATCGGGTGCGACTAGAACGCTATGGCAATCATGCGATTGACTTACAAGTGACGCGCTGTGAGCCAGACGGTATGGTGATTGTGCGTGACTCGAGCCAGATTAGTCTCAAAGTCCCTGAGCCTGCTAGCGGTAAACCGGATAGCAAAGGCTATTCACCCAGCACCTACGACGACATTGGCGGGTTAGTACAAGAAGTTAGCCGCGTGCGCGAACTGGTTGAACTGCCGCTCAAACGCCCTGAGATTTTTGCGCGTTTAGGTATCGACGCGCCCAAAGGTGTGCTTCTTTACGGGCCACCTGGCACCGGTAAAACTATGATCGCCAGAGCCGTTGCCCGCGAAGCTGGCGCGCATTTTATTTCGGTGGCTGGCCCTGAAATTGTGGGTAAGTATTACGGCGAAAGTGAAAAACGCCTGCGGGAAATTTTTGCAGACGCTAGCCGCCACGCGCCGGCCATTATCTTTTTAGATGAAATTGATGCCATTGGCCCCAAGCGCAGTGAAGTTCAAGGGGAAGTTGAAAAACGGGTTGTAGCGCAACTGCTGACCCTTATGGACGGCCTCGCTGACCGCGGGCAGGTTGTCGTGATTGGCGCCACCAATCGCCCGGACGACCTTGATCCAGCGCTACGCCGCGCTGGACGGTTTGAACGTGAAGTTGCCATTGGGGTACCTGACAGGGACTCGAGGCAAGCCATCTTACAAATTCACACCCGCAGTATGCCCCTTGCAGACGATGTTGACCTAGAGCGCTTAGCAACCCAAACCCACGGTTTTGTAGGTGCAGACTTGGCCGCCCTGTGCCGTGAAGCAGCGCTCGAGCGGCTCCGCACTGCTCTCAACGAAACCCACGGCCTCAATCCGGACGCGCTACCCGAACTTCAAGTGCGTCGTAAAGACTTTGCTCAAGCGCTACGTTTTGTGATTCCCTCTGCGCTGCGCGAGCTAGACAGCGATATTGTCCCAGCCAAATGGCAAGATGTGGGCGGCTTAAATGCCATCAAAGAAGAGTTGCGCCTCCTCGTTGAACTGCCTTTTGAACACGCTGATTTGTTTGCTAGTATGAACCTTAAACCACCCAAAGGTGTGTTGTTAGTTGGTCCACCTGGTACAGGTAAAACGCTGGTAGCGCGAGCAGTTGCTAGCGAGATATCTGCCAACTTCATTTTGGTGCGCGGTGCCCAACTTTTGTCGAAGTATGTTGGTGAATCTGAACGCGCCATCCGCGAGTTGTTTGCCCGCGCCCGCGCCAACGCACCAGCTATTATCTTTTTTGATGAAATTGACGCCCTTTTATCCAAACGTGACAACACTGCTGGCGACGGTGTTGGCGAGCGCATTGTAGGGCAATTTTTAAGCGAGATGGACGGCGCACTGGCTATTCCTGGGGTGATGCTACTCGGCACCACCAACCGTCGTGAAGCATTAGATGATGCGCTACTACGCAGCGGCCGCTTTGAGAGCGTGTTGCATTTTGCGCTGCCAGACGCGCGTGGACGCGAAGAAATTTTGAAAATTCACATGCGTGAACGCCCTCATGATCCAGCTATCAACTTAACCGACCTAGCTGCACTGTGTGAAGACCTAAGCGGCGCTGATCTAGAAAGGTTGTGTCGCCGCGCGGCGTTATTAGCCTTGCAAGATGTTATTGCGGACAGTTCTCAAGCGCGTGAGCCGGTTATTGTTGACAGCCATATTGTTCGTGCGCTCGCTGAAGTTAAGCGTGATGTCGCTGAACCTTTTGATGGTTAATTGCATTTCCATGTAGAATTGCCACAACGATTCTACATGTGACCTAAGCAACCCGGAACAAATCTGTTGCGTGCAAAGCAACTTATCTTAGAATTGCAGCTACATCAAATTCTATAAAATCAC
>CAZMCW010000212.1:2091-8283 GCA_964564405.1 uncultured bacterium | reverse complement strand
TTCATAGTCATTTGATCTTCATAGTCATTTGATCTTCATAGCCATTTGATCTTCATAGCCATTTGATCTTCGTGGTCATCGCTCAGTTATCACTCATGCACATCTTTTTACATCACCCCCACTTTTTTACATCACCCCACGCCGTACACCGCGCTGTCAAAACTCTTCAAAAAGGAGTTTATGATGCAGATTGATCCCCAAAATCCTATGCCTCTGTACTACCAGCTTTACAGCATTCTCAAAGCATCTATCACCCGTGGTGAACTAGCACCTGGCGACGCGCTACCCGCTGAGCGCAAGCTGGCAGACAGTCATAACATAAGTAGAATCACGGTTGTTAAGGCCATTGACCTTCTAGAGAAAGATACCCTTGTGCAGCGGCAACAAGGGCGTGGCACCTTTGTACTCGCTAAGCAAGCTAAACAAGCACGCACACTCACACTAGGGTTTTTAGCGGGTGGACTTATCCACCCGTATCACTACGGGATTCAAATGGGTATTGCCAAAGTGGCTTCGCACGCGCGGGTCAATCTCAACGTGTTAGCGCACTACCACACGTCATATCAGACAAGTACATATGAGCTAGATGAACTCTCGAGTCGCATCGATGGGTTAATTGTCTATCCCAGAGGTGAGCGAGACGCCAGTTTTTATGAGCAACTTGCTCAACGCGGTCTACCGCTAGTGATGGTTGACCGCTACTTAACAGGCATAGATGCAGACACGGTTACCTTTGATGATGAGTTTACGGCCTATCACCTTACTGAAATTTTATTGCAGCGTGGACACACCCGCATCGCGTTTGTCAACTACAGCGAGCCGGATGTTAGTTCGTCGCGTAACCGCTTGCAGGGTTTTGCTAAAGCCCTCCAAAACCGTGACCTTGTTGTTAGTGAAGACAACGTGTGGCTTGATTTATACGCAGATTACTTGCCGCTCGAGCAAAGCCACAGTCAAACCCACCTCACCCAGCGCTTATTGGACAAACTCGAAGAAACCAAAGTCACCGCTCTGGTTGCCATCAACCACGACGTAGCTGCCCGCCTCGCTTACGACCTCATGCTTATTAGCAGTGAGCGCGCGCATTTAGCTGCTACTGGCAATACCGGTAGTGACTACAACCTGCGTGTCGAAGTTACTGCGTTTGGTCACAAACACCCGGCTGATTACAGCCCGTTTCACATTGCAGTCGCCATGCAACCCGGTGAAGCCCTTGGCAAACACGCTGCTGAAATGCTGCTTGCCCGCCTCAACAAACCTGACCAACCACCCCATCACGAACGCTTACCCATTGAAATCCTCCACCACGTTGGCAGCGAGGTGAACAGCCGCTTTTTTTCACCCTTTAATTTAGATAACTACGTTCCAACCGACTCGAGTTTACCCATGTCTAGTTCAGTCGCCTCTCAATCCTCAACCTCTACTGCCGCTGATTCAACACCTCGTGACTCGCTTGAAAGGAGCAAATCATGACCCACAACCCCTTCACCCGTAGGACGTTTCTCAAACGCGTTGCCGCCGCAGGTGGTGGCGTGCTGCTGGCAGATAACCTGATTGAATTTGCCAAAGCCCAGTCGGACGGTCCTATTACCGTGCGCTACTTAACGCCTTCTTGGGCGAGTACCCGCGACCGCCGCCCCAGCCGCCAAATTGCGTTTAACAGTGTGCTCGAGTCCTTCAATGACCGTTACGCCAGCGAGGGTATTCAAGTTGAAGAAATTGTCGGTGATGGCAACCCGGTCACCATCAGCCAAGAGATGGATGCTGGCAGTATTGACGCCGCTTGGGTAAACTATTCCACCTACCCTAATCACGTGCTAGCAAGTCAAATCATCAGCTTAGAGCCCTATTTAAATGGTGAAGACGACAACTTTTTCGATTGGTCAGTAAATACCCTGCGGGCTGTTAGCGGCGAGCTTTCGGCACTGTGGCACAATACGGATACCCCGCTCTATTACTACAACAGCGAGATGATCCCCACCCCACCCAGCACTTGGTCCGAAGTTACCGCTATGGCCGAAGCGATTAAAGAGCAAGACCCACGTGCGTTTGGAGTAGCTTACCCGCTAGTGGGCTGGATGCAGATGAACGCCGGGCTTTACCACGCGCTAGGCGGCACTTGGTTAGACGATGACGGCGTGCCAATTGTCTTTGAAGGCGACAACCTCGAGCGTTGGAAAACCATGTTTAGTTACTACATCGATTTGATTGAGCGCGACCTCATGCCCCGGGCCACCATTTCTTCAAACCAATCCCAGCTTTTGCCAGATGTGTTTGCGGGCAGCGTTTACAGTTTTGCAGGTAACTCTAACTATCACGTGCGCGAACTTCAACCCAACCTCCCCCCTGACGAATATGCCAAGTGGAAAGCTGTGCCCTTACCCTATCCAGATGATGCAGCTGATGGCGGTAACTACGTTGCAGGTGGTTGGGTGATCGCCCCCGTAGCAACCGGCGACCTGGCGACAGAAGCTGCTGCAGCCGCGTTTACCTTGCACGCAACCGGACCGCGCGCCCAGCGTGACACCTGCCGCGCTGGTGCTTGGATTCCAACCCGCCCAGCACTCATTGCCGAAGACCCTTTCTATGCCGATGATGCGTTTGCCCAAGTGACGCTAGAAGCGCTCGAGCGCGGCATTGTGGTACCGCTTGCACCTATCATGGGCGCGGTGCGGGCATCTGTTCAAAACGCGCTCATTAACATCGCCAGTGGTCAAGCAAATATGGACGACGCCCTGAGCAGTGCAGCTAGTGAGTTACAGCTCGAGTACGAAACCCAGCAGGGTTCTTAAGAATTTTAGAGTAATGTGCGTTTAATACTTTTACGAACGCACATTACACGCAAATGTAGACATTAAATGTGCTAACAAATTACTGCGATTTTGATACTCAGGGTCACGTGTAACATCACTTCGAGGTTAGTGACACTTGAGGTTGGTGACACTTACGGTGTTCCCAGGTCGCTTTCTAACACCTAAACCCACCCCAACAACTTCCGAACAGGACAAGTATTTATGAACCACATTGGTGCGACTAGAAACAGTGTCCATCATAAAACGCAACGCAACTTGCTTGAGCGCTTTGTGAGCAGTCCTTGGGCGTTTATTTTGCCTGGCTTTGTGCTCTACGGGGTTATTGGGCTATACCCGCTTTTTTCCCAGTTTTACTTTGCGCTCACCGACATGCAAATTGCTACCATCAACGACGCCAACTTTGTGGGCTTGCGCAATTTTAGTGACCTCGCCCGCGACCCCCAAACTCGTGAGGTCATTGAGTTTACAGTAATTTTTGTGGCGTTTTCGGTGCCTCTTCAATTCGTGTGTGGGTTTGGCTTGGCGTTACTACTCAATCAAAAACTGATTGGCAGACTTGCTTACCGCCTTGCCGCGCTTACCCCGTGGGTGATCTCGAGCGTCATTATCGGCCTCATGTGGCGCTTGCTCTTACACGAGAGTAACGCCGGTGCCATTAACGCTATGCTGAACGCGCTTAATTTACCTACAGTAGCTTGGTTTTCAGACCCAACCACAGCGCGGGTATCGGTGATTTTTGTGAACGTGTGGCGCAGCGTTGCGTTCACTATGGTGTTTATGCTGGGCGGCTTACAAACACTCCCGCAGGATGTGCTCGAGGCCGCCACCGTAGACGGTGCCAACGCATGGCAAAAACTCATCCGCGTCAAACTACCCATACTCAAAACCATGGCCGGACTCAACCTGATCTATATTTCCATTGCCACCTTTCAAGTTATGGAAACTATTTTGGTGCTCACTCAAGGCGGGCCTGGGCGGGCCACGTCGACACTGGGTTACCGTATGTACGAACTGGCGTTTACACCTTACAGCCCCGGCTTTTTGGGACGCTCAGCAGCACTTGGCGTGATTCTTTTTGTGATTATCTCGGTGTTTGCCCTTACCTACATGCGCATGTTTCTACTTCAAAAGGACGTCCGCTGATGGCCCTTGTATCTCATCAATCTCAACCTGCGGTCAAAAAGTCCAGACAGCGCTTTCGGATTGCCAAGTGGACAAGTTTCACCCTCACCCATTTGCTAGCTATTGGCGCGTCTTTAGTATTTGTTTACCCAGTTATTTGGCTACTTTCGGCATCTCTCAAGCCCAATTGGGAAATTTACCGCGCGCCACTCAAACTTATTCCTAGTGAAATTCAGATTGACGTCTACCGAGAAATTTTTAGCACCACACCTATTCCAGCCTACATGCTCAACAGCGTTATTTATGCGCTGGGCAGCTTGCTAATTACCCTATTTTTTGCGCTTATTGCAGCTTACGGTTTATCGCGTTATCAATTTAGGGGCAAAAACACCTTACTCATCCTCATTTTGACCGTACAACTTTTGCCGGGCTTAGTACGGCTTATCCCCTTGTATTTGCTGTCGCAAACGCTGGGGCTGTACGACTCGAGGTTTGGCATCACCCTCATCTACGGAGCTATTGCCATCCCATTTGCGATTTGGTTTTTGAAAAGCTACGTTGACAGCGTCCCCCGCGAGTTAGACGAATCTGCCGCGATTGACGGGGCTAGCCGCTTGCGTATTTTGTTTCAAATTGTTGCACCCACCATTATTCCCGGACTCGCCGCGTTTGCCATCCTCAACTTCATTCAAGGTTGGAATGAGTTTCAGCTTGCTTCTGTCATGTTACGCAATCCTAACTATTACCCACTTACCGTAGGCACCTACAACCTGATCGGGCCAGATGAATCTAACTTTAGGCTGATTGCGGCAGCATCTTTGGTAAACATTGTGCCTATTTTGGTCGTCTTTTCGATTTTGCAACGCTATCTTGTGTCGGGTTTAGCTGCAGGTAGCGTCAAAGGTTGAGGCTGATAGCAGCTTAGCGCCAGCCCGTTAACAGCTATGCTTGACGATACTGCTTGCTACTTATTGAATGCACGTAGCTACATCCATGTTGATGAGGACGTTGGTTGATGGGAACGTTACGTGTGATCAAGCCAATACCCTTTAGCAGCTATACAACGCGTGTGATGCACGCGCGACATCTGATGAAATCTCCCCTTCTCCCTTGCTCCCCTTCCCCTATTCTCAAACGCGACACTATACGTCAGCACTCCCTCTCACCCAACAAAACATCACAATAAACCACCATGACGACGACACTCACATCATCACCAGGAGACGACAGCCTTGCCTTTTTTTGATATGCCCCTAGAGGCGCTCGAGACCTACCGCCCACCCAGCCCCGAACAACCTGACTTTGATACTTTCTGGGATAACACCCTCGCAGACGCCCGCGCACACCCTATCAACAGCCAATTTGACCCCTTCGACGCTGGCACTAAACTCGTTGACGTGTTTGACATGCAGTTTAACGGCTACGGCGGGCAACCCATCAAAGCGTGGTTTATATTTCCTGCAAATGTTAATGAACCCCTTCCAGTCGGCATTGAGGGCAACCTGCCGGGCGTGGTCGAATACATCGGCTACGGTGGCGGGCGCGGTTATCCTTACAGTTGGCTTAAGTGGGTGGCAGCGGGGTTTGCGTACATGGTCATGGACAACCGTGGGCAGGGTGGCAGTGGGTCATCGCCGGGAAACACAGCAGATTACCCCGAACGAGTGGGCTCACAAGGACTTGGTTTTTTTACACAAGGCATCACCGACCCCAAGCACTACTATTACCGGCGTTTGTATACAGATGCCGCTAGAGCCATTGAAGCCATCAAAACACATCCCCTTGTTGACACAACGCGCATTGCAGCCGTCGGCGTCAGTCAAGGGGGCGCACTAGCCATTGCTGCCAGCGGGCTCATGGCAAAAGACGTATCTGTGTGTATTGCTGACGTTCCCGGTTTGTGCGACTTTAAGCGCGTTGTTGGTCTCACTGGGCAAGTTCCCTACAACGAAATTAGTACTTACTTACAAACTCAGCGTGACCACGTTGACACTGTGTTTAAGACACTTTCTTATGTTGACGGCATCTGCTTTGCAAAACGTTCTAAAGCGTATGCCTATTACAGTACGGGACTCATGGACATGATTTGCCCGCCGTCTGGCGTGTATGCGGCGTTTAATCACATCGACGGACCCAAAGAAATTCACAGCTACGCGTTTAACGGGCACGACGCTGGCGGCGAGGTTCATCAGTTTAAAAAAATTAAATTTTTAAGCAACAGATGGAACTGAATCATGCCTGTTGCGCCATCGACCCA
>CAZMCW010000212.1:0-2081 GCA_964564405.1 uncultured bacterium | reverse complement strand
TTACGGATGCTAACTGAGCTCGAGGCCTGCTTCTTAGGTCGCGCGGCTTACGTTTGGCAACTCACCCCAGATGACGACGCACATTTTGCTGAAGCAAAAGCATTCACTGAGCGTTTACACGCCCGCACGCCGCACATCATCTGCCAAGCAGGGGTGTTTGAGGCTGTTTACCCCGGCGTTGACGACATCGCTATACCTGCGTGGGTGTTTAAAGACCTTGGTGAGGAACCCGAAGCACGCAATTTTTGTTATGAAGATATGTTTGGGCCAGACTTTGCCCATGTCTACCGCTGGACCAAGTTTGGCGAAGGCTGTCAAGTTCCGGATTTTACGATGCCCGAAACGCGCCGCTGGTTTTACTACCGCTGTTGCCGCTACATTGACGCGGGTTACGAAGCTATTCATTTGGGACAACCGCACTTGTATGCGGCCAAAGATGAAAATTATAGGTTGTTTGCGGGCTTGCTCGAGCGTGTCCGCAGCTACGCCAAACAGCACGCCCGTCGTGGCATGGTTTTGCTGGACGCCCACACTCACGGCATCGTCCTAGACGGTCATTTACTGTTTGACTTTCATTCCCGCCCTATGTCCGCCCGCAACCTCGCAGACAGCCCTTACCGTTTGGTGTTGCAATACAAAGGTGCCAACCTCGGCGGCATCAGCCCAAGTGGGTGGGCCTGTGAATCCCTCCCGTACATTATGGAAGTGGACAACTGGGGCGGTTGGTCGGTGCCACCCGAAGACTGGCACGACATGTCCAAGCGCATTCGTGACGGGCGTTGGGGCTGGGACGACATCTCTTGGCTGGCTCATCAAGACGAAGACGCACGCAACAACTTTATTGATTATGCTTACCGCTGGCTACGGTTACACGATGCTGTAGGGTTTTTCCAATACTCAGCGCGCCGCTTGCTAGCTGAATCGCCGGTTACGCGCGACGATTATCACGGGCAAAAAACGTCGATGCATGTCTACCATGCCAACCAAGCCTCCGAAGCGTGCCCTTGGGGATTTAGCCAAGAGCGTGCCATCCAGCGTGCTTGGCAGCAAGCTGACCCGGTTTGGCTCGGTGATTACCATCAAGCTGTAAATGCTGATGCTCACAGCGCCAATACTCACAGCACCAGGCGGCAAGTTGCTGAGCCGGTGATGTTGATTGGGTCTTTACAACAAATGCTCGGCGGCATTCCTGGTGAAAGTATGGATCCGTTCTCGAGGTTCAAACACCTTGGTGACGGCGTTTACGGCCTCGCCACCGTCATCCCCTATGCAGGTCCATACGACTTTGCAGTGGCTGTGGGCGGCACCATGACCGAGGTCTACAGACAAGGCGGCCTCAGCGGAAATCCTGCATACATCCTTACTGTGGACGAGCCTAACTTAACAGTACTGATTCGGTTTGATGTCAACACGCACGCGGTGAGTGTTCTTGATGAACAAGGTAATCCATTAACGATTGAGGCATCCTGAGTTACCACCGTTATGACGATATGAGTGACTCGAGCTAACTCATCTCACATTATTCAACACACACCGCGATCCTAGTTTTGATACTGATGCATCAGCATTTCCATCACAAAGCCCCTCAACACAGTCCCTAACGCAAAGGAGTTCAACACCCATGACCCACCCCATTCGTGCCCTTCTTTTTGACGTTTTTGGCACCGTTGTGGACTGGCGCGGCAGCATCATCCGCGAAGGCGAGCGGCTTAATCAGAAGCACAGTTGGCAACTCGACTGGGGCATGTTTTCAGATGCTTGGCGGGCAGGCTATCAACCCGCGATGGAACAGGTACGTAGTGGCACGCGTCCGTGGGTCAACCTTGACACGTTAAACCGAGAGATTTTGGAAAGGTTGTTAGCGGAGGTTGGGCTCGAGCTAGGCAACATTCACAAAGCCCACCTCAACCGTGTTTGGCACAGACTCCTCCCTTGGCCAGACGCCATCGGCGGCTTGCAGCAACTCAAAGCCCACGCCGTCATCGCCAGTTTATCCAACGGTCACGTGGCCCTGCTCACCAACATGGCCAAACATGCAGGAATACCCTGGGATTGTGTACTTTCCGCCGAACTTGCAGGGC
>CAZMCW010000211.1:2662-8293 GCA_964564405.1 uncultured bacterium | reverse complement strand
TGCCTGTGGCAGTTACTCGTGGAAATGCTATTGCTTAAAGTTTATGCACCTACATTAGCAAAGGTTTGATAGTCCCTTGGATCAGGCAATAGCGCTTGCCCTTGCTGAACAATATGCCGTCCTTTCACCAAGACATTGTCAACATGGGTGATTGCACTCAAATCTTTGGCGACATCGCCCTCAACGATGAGTACATCTGCTTGTTTGCCTGTTTCTAAACTTCCTGTGATGTCATCAATTTGCAAACACGCGGCTGAGTGTAAAGTTGCTGTTTGTAAGACCTCTTCAGTAGTTGTGAAAACACCAAATTCTAAGAGTGCTTGCATTTCCGGAAGCATGGCACCGTTGGGCACAACTGGACTGCCTGAGTCTGTTCCAAAGGCAAACTTGGCACCTGCTTCACGGAGTTTGATGAGCCCTTCGTGGCGGCCGCTGTCGGTAAGTTGGCGTTTGCGACGTTCAATGACGCTGTCTTTCATACCCCACAAGTGCCCTTGCCGAGCTTGTAAAACGACTGGCGACAGCGTGGGGACAATCCACACGCCACGTTCAACAATTCTCTCAACCGTGTCATCGTCGTACATGCCGCCATGTTCAATACAGTCAATGCCTTCTTGTACCGCTATGTTGGCCCATTTGCCAGCATCTGTGGTGATGCGCATACCTTCGTCATGAGCTTGGTCAATGGCCGCTTTAATTTCTTCGCGGCTGTAACTGTGGGCCATTAGTTTAATCCAGTCAGCGCCGTCTTTAACTTGTTCGCGAACCGCTTGGCGAATCTCGCTTACGCCATCTGCTTCGCGGTTGCCCCACCAGATATGCCCGCCTGTGCGACAGACTGCACGCCCGCAGGTGTAGACCGTGGGGCCGGGTAACAGGCCGTCTAAAACGGCTTGTTTGGCATAAAGAGCTGCATCGTGGATGCAGGCCATATCGCGGAAGGTAGTCACGCCTGCTTCAACAGCATCCCGTAGGCCTCGAGCCGCTTTAAGGTAACGCATGGGGCCGTCAAAGCGGGTTTGCGATTCAAGGTCAGAAAAACCGTCCCAGGCTAAGTGGCCGTGTAGGTTCATCAGCCCCGGTAGGATAGTTTTGCCAGTTGCCTCGAGCCTCTCTGCCTGCGGATACTTAGCAGGGTCAGCATCCACCGCAATAATTTTCTCACCATCTAGGATAATGTTTTGATTGCTTTCAAAGCTAGCAGTTTGGCTGTTAAAGCGCGTACCATCGGTAATCATCAACATTGCTTAACCTCCCCGTACTGGAAACGAAGGCGGATACATCGTATCGGCATCTCGCCCTAAGGGATCTCTGGCCGCAAGTCCTTGTTTATATACATCCCAGGCTGCTTGGGCTTGACTGAGGAGTTCATCTTCAGACACGCCAAGTACGTGTTTATCTTCCACCACGGTGCGCCCATCAACAATCACCCTGTCGGTGTCGCCGCTGCTGGCGTAGTGCACAAGCGCTTTAATGGGATCGTCAATCACGCCTAAATGCAGTGTGTGCAAGTCAAACACGCTGATGTCGGCTTTGGCACCTGCTATCAATTTACCGAGGTCATCGCGCCCAAGTGCTTTGGCACCGCCCAACGTTGCGGCGTTGTAGATGCTAGCTGCTGTGCCAGCTAGGGGATCATCGTCAACCACTTTAGCAAGAGTGGCCGCCATACGCATTTCACCCAACAAATCGGGCGGGCTGGTGTCTGTACCCAAGGCCAGGTTGACGCCTGCATCAAGATACGTCTGGAACGAGTTAAGCACTTGGCCACGCCTCGAGAACACAATGGGACAATGCGCCACATGTGTCCCACTATCAGTCAGTAGCTTGAGGTCATCCTGCAAGTCACCACTATCTGGTACGGTTTCATGCCCGCGCATAAAAATAGCGTGAGTGAGAGTAAGCTCGGGTCCAAGGACGTCTAGACTGGCTAAGCGCTCCGTAGGACTTTGCTGGCGCTGGGTGAGCGTCTCAGCTAGCTCTCGAGTATTTTGAGCAAAGTGCGACCTGACCACTAAACCCTCTTGTCGGGCAGCTTGGCTGGCAGCTTGCAGCAGGTCGTCAGAGCAAGACAGGGTGGTATAGGGAAACAAAAAACCTTGCACGAGGCTATTGTTGGTATCAAAACGTTGTTTGAGGTAGCTGACGAACTCGAGCGCATTCTCTAACCCTTGCTCACCTGCTTGCTTGTCAAACACGTAATGCGTTTCTTCTTTGCCATCCTCGACGGTACTGTAGCGTGTGTGATCTTGAAAGTTGTGTGCTAAATAAGCCCGTGCACCAAGGGTTTCAGAAGCTTCTGCCAGCACATAGGGTTCAATCTTTGGGTCTTCGTAGCTCTTCGTGGCTGAGGTTGTGACGTTACAAAAGGTCGTGTTGCCTGATCGCAGAAGTGAGGCTACTGAGAGATTAGCCGAAACACGAAATTCTTCGTCTGACCAGATGGGCGTTGCGTGCTCGAGCCAGTCTTTGGACCTTGGAAAACCCACACTACCCACATCAATCCGTAAGGGTTGCAAATCGATGTTGGCAATACAGTGCAAGTTAATAAGCCCCGGCGAAACCAGTTTGCCATCGGTACGAATAACCGTATCTGCTTTGGGGCAGCTCGGATCGTCAGGAAAGCCTACAAAAATGATGCTGTCATCTTCATAAACGACGCAGCCATCTCGTAGTAACACGTGCTGGCCGCTGTAAGGTTGTGTATCGTCAGCCTCAAATCCAATAATCCAGCCGCCGATAAGTTGAGTTTTGATAATGAGTCTCCTTAAGTGATATTGGAATTAAGGTGGGCCTTGAGTAGATGTTCTGCGTAATAAGCTCAAGAAGTGTCAGAAATAGCGTCACAGACAAAGAAACTTGTAAGTAACTAGCAACCTCCCAAGATTTTCTATCCTAGACGAACCAAATGAGATTACTTCAATCTACTTCGCAAATAATTTGGTGAAAGTCTAATTTTATCTGAGATAATAAAATCACGTCAAAGTAGATTGTGAAATTTTTCCTTAATACTGCTCTGGTGATGAGAAAGTTACTCAAAAGATGCTTCTCAGGTGATGTACATCGTGCATAAGTGACGTGTCCCTCGAGGAATTAGCTCCAATCTTAAATGACGGTTGTGATGTTGGCATCACGGTGATGCTTTAGTAGATATGATGTGAACGTCTAACTAAAAGCTTTTTTGCCTTCAGATGTGGGTTATTAGTTTTCGTGAGGATCAAGCACATCCCGTAAGCCATCACCAAACAGGTTGAGTGCCATAACCGTAATCATGATGCCGAGACCCGGAAAAAACGTTAGCCACCAGGCCAGTTGCATAAACCCTCGTCCTTGCGACAGCATGAGGCCCCATTCCGGTGCAGGTGCTTGCGCTCCAAGACCCAAAAAGCTAAGTGCTGACCCCGCTAAAATAGCTGTGCCCGTGCCGAGTGCTGCCACAACGATGTTGGGTGCAATAATATTTGGCAAAATGTGACTGCCCAAAAGTTTCCAGAGAGGTGCACCCAAGGCCTCAGCAGCTTGTACGTAGAGGTCTTCTTTGGCAGCTAGCACGCCTGCTCTGGTGACTCTTGCATAGGCTGGAATGGCAGATATACCCACAGCAATCATGGCATTGGTAAGTCCTGGACCTAGAGCGAAGATAGTCACAAGGGCAAGCACTAACGCAGGGAAGGCAAGCAAAATGTCTACAATCCGCATGAGCACAGCGCTCAACCAGCCGCCGCTGTACCCTGCAATAATACCGATGAGCACCCCACAACTTAAGGCAATGGTGACTGAAACTAGCCCTAACCGTAGCGAGATGCGCGCGCCAAAAATCACCCGGCTGAGCATGTCGCGACCGAGTGTATCCGTACCAAAAAGATGCTCGGGTGAAGGGGGCATTAAAGCGGCAATGGGGTCAACAGCTAGCGGATCATAAGGTGCAACCCAAGGCGCAAATATGGCTGCACAGGCGAGCGCCAGTAACAGCAATGCACCTGCCATGCCCGTAGGGTGACGCACAAAACGCCGTAGTGCGGTACGCCACGGGTTTGTACTTGGTTCCCGTATTCGGGATGGAGGAGACACGCTAGCCATAACGGATTCTTGGATCGAGCAGCGAGTAGCTAATGTCAATAAGTAAATTAACGATTACAAAACTGAGGGCAGCGAGTAGGACAGTAGCCTGCACGAGTGGAAAGTCGCCACGTTGAATGGCGTTCGCCGTTAAAAAGCCAATCCCTTGCCGTCCAAAGACGGTTTCAACGACCACTGATCCACCAAGAAGTGCACCAAACTGTAACCCAACAAGCGTGAGCACGGTACTTAGCGCGTTGCGCAACGCGTGTTTGTTAATCACACGCAGGGGAGGTAAGCCTTTGGCTTTAGCGGTGCGCATATAATCGCGAGATAAGACTTCAAGTAAGCTCGAGCGTGACACCCTCGCAATCACCGCAGTGCCACTTAATCCCAAGGTAAGCGCAGGTAACACCAAGTGATCTAGGCCGCCCGTACCCGCGACTGGAAACCAGCCCAATTGCAACGAAAACAGCATAATGAACAATAACCCAAGCCAAAAATTCGGCATGGATACACCTACAAGCGCAATGACCATGCTGAGGCCATCAAGCCATGTTCCGCGCTTGATAGCCGCAAGAATGCCTAGTGGTAAGCCCAAGAACACTGCTACGGCTAACGCCGCAAGAGTTAGCTCGATGGTGGCAGGTAGTTGGGTGCGCACTTGTTCCGCCACCGAGCGACCATTTACAAGTGATGTACCTAAGTCGCCCCGCGCCATCGTGCTCAAAAAGCGCCCATATTGAACCCAGAAGGGGTCATCTAACCCCAACTGGGCCCGCAACCGTGCTAAATCTTCAGCGCTAGCACCTGTTTCAGCTAGCATGGAGTCGACGGCATCCCCGGGAATAATGTACATGGCTGCAAAGACCAAAAACGACACGCCGATGAGCACCGGGATTAAGCTTAAACAGCGCCGCACAATAAACGTTGCCAAGACGAGTCTCCAGACGTCAGGTTGATGTTGAACTCAGGATGATGAGCCTACTATTCTGCTACAAATGCCTCGTAAAAATACGGTGCTTCGCCGTAGACATCGTAGAGTTTGACGCCTTGAACTTCGTTGCGGAAAGCGTTGATGGCTTGTTGGTAGACCGTAGGGATGACCATGGCTTCCTCGAGCATCGTCTCTTGAACTTCGGTAAAAATAGCTTGGCGGGCTACCAAGTCAGCCTCAGTTTCAGCTTGCTCTAGGAGCGCGTCAATCTCTGGCATGGGGCGGTGGGTAAAGTTCCAACCGGTACCAATGTTTTCAGAGTGAAACAGTGTGCGTAAAAAGCCAGCATCTTTAAAAATCCAGGTGAGGTGGGCAATGTTGTGTTCCCCATCTTGGCGGGCTTTTTGAATGGCCCCGGCGTCGAGTTCTTTAATAGTGACATCAATGCCGATGGGACGCAACGTGGCCTGCATTAACTCAATGACCCGGGTGGTTTCGGCACTGGGAAAGCCAATGTACTCGAGGCTGGCTACTACGCCATCTTTTTCACGAATGCCGTCAGACCCCATGACCCAGCCTGCGTCTTCTAAAATCTGTGCAGCAGCTTCGGGGTCAAAGCCATTGTTCTCAGATAA
>CAZMCW010000211.1:0-2652 GCA_964564405.1 uncultured bacterium | reverse complement strand
CCCTGGGTTGGGTGCCGATAGCACCGAGCCGGCGTGCGCTGACCACGCATTAAAATAACCAATCCGGCTAATTTGCTGAGGACTGCTAGCTAAAAGCAAGGCTTGGCGAATAGCTGGATCATCAGTAGGAGCTTTGCTGCCATTGACCACCAAAATAACCCCTGTACCTGGCAAGATGCGACTCATCGTGTAAATATCTGGGTTACTGTCGAGTTCAGCCACGTTTTGGGGAGGCACTCGCATAATGGCATTTACTTCACCGGTGGTAAGGGCTATCACCCGTGACTGATCTTCGCGCAAAAAGCGGAACACAACTCGTTCCAAACTTGGCGGCCCGCTTCGCTCAGCTAGCGGATTAGGCCATGCATAGTCTGGGTTGGGTTCTAAGATGAGGCTATCACCTTGTTGCCACTCCACAAACACAAACGGCCCTGTGCCAACGGGCATTTGTTTAAAGCCTTCTGCATCTGCTTGCAAGGCTGCTGGTGAATGCGGTCCACCAGCGCGCCAGTCAGATAGGGCAAACCAAAACGCAGGGTGAGGTTCATCAAAAAAGACATTTACCGTGAGGTCGTCAACAATTTCGGTGCGGGTGTAAGAGCCCATATCCCCGATAGCAGCACGGCTGGCGGTGTCTGGGTTAACAATGCGGTCAAAGTTAAACTTAACGGCCTCCGCGTTGAGCGGCGTGCCGTCGTGAAAAGTGACGCCTTCACGAAGTTTGATGGTGTACATCGTGGCATCGTCGCTGGCAGTAACTTCCTCAGCAAGCCACGGCAAAAACTCGCCGTCTTCGGTGAGGTAAAGATAAGTGTCAAATACGTTGGCTGCCACAACCAAATCATAGCGAGATGACCCCACGTGCAAGTCAAACATATCTGGCTCGCGGTTCATGGCGTAAATAATTTCGCCTTGCGCCAAGCTGCTCATGATAAGACTTAACGCAAGCCAAATTAATAGAGTTGAAATAGCCAATTTACCATGAGCCATCCAAGCTGCTGCTTTAGACCTCGAGCTTCCAGACCTATCGTAATAATACTGCATCACAACCTCCTCCTAAGGGTGTTGTTTTGTCTCGTTGAGGGAATACCGACAAGACATGGCTGACACATAAATGGCTTAAATGTTGTAGAGGTTTTAGAAAAGAGATGGCGCACTGCAGAACGTTAACCAGCTACGACACTCGAGCCAGTGTCAACTGTTAACAACGTGATGTATAAGATTACCATATCACTGCAAGAGATTCCAGCGTTGATTTGAAAGAATTTTTGCCGTATTCAAATCATTAGAAAGTACACGCTAAAGTAATCAGAATGACAACGTTATTTCACTTCAGCCACGACCCCACCATCACTATTTTTCAACCTCGCCCGGTGCGTTTGCCTGCACAACGCCCACCCGGCTGGGACTGGCTCAACGGGCCGTTAGTCTGGGCTATTGATAGTGAGCATCAGGCGATGTATTTGTTTCCAAGAGACTGCCCACGCATTCTTATTTGGCCAACGCCAGATACATTGCCGGAGGATGTGGTGACGTGGTGGCAGGGGAGTGCGTATAGCAAACTTGCGTACATTGAGCAAGCATGGCTAGAACGGCTCAACACAATGATACTCTACCGTTACAGCCTCCCTGCTGAATCGTTTGAAAGTTTGCAAGATGCTGGCATGTGGGTGTCTCGTACGGCAGTTAAGCCACTAAGCTGTGAGCGGTTGACAGAGTTACCAAGGCTAATTGCACAAGAAGATACTGAATTGCGGGTTGTAGAGAGCTTAGTACCACTGAAAAGACTCTGGAAAACAAGTTTGCGTGTAAGTGGCATTCGCTTACGGCACGCTGCGGAGTGGAACTAGCTTACGCCGCGTAGGCGTGGGTCTAAAAAGTCTCTAAGCCAATCCCCCAGAATGTTAAACGATAGCACCGTCATCATAATGGCTAAGCCTGGATATACCGCTAACCACCAGCGCCCTGCTAACAGTTGGTCGCGGCTTTCTGCGAGCATACCGCCCCACGTTGGCACAGTTGGCGGTACACCAAGCCCCAAAAAGGACAACGCAGCTTCTGCCAAAATGACGCTGGCAATATTGAACGAGGCGAGCACGATTAGTGGCGCGACAATATTCGGCAAAATGCTCTTAAACATAATGGATGCCCGCCGTGCACCGAGTGCCCTGGCAGCCTCTACATACTCTTTTTCACGTTGCGAAATGGTCTGCCCACGGGCAATGCGGGCGTAGGTGACCCACTGACCAATGCCCAACACAATCACTAGGTTGAGTAAACCAGGCCCAAGCACCACCAAAAACATAATTGCTAGCAAAATAAAAGGAAACGCAAGTTGAATATCGGCTAGGCGCATAATGATGTCATCGGCGCGGCCGCCTACGTAGCCTGCTAGCAGTCCCAAAGACGTACCTAAGCTGCCGCCGATGAGTACGGCCGTAAACCCTACTAATAGCGAGACGCGCGCGCCGTAGATGAGTCTCGAGAACACATCTCGCCCAAGCCCATCAGTTCCCAAAATGTGCTCAACTTGGCCGCTACGCTCAGCTTGCAGGGGTGGTTGCAAACGCTTCACAATGGTCTGGCGGTTGGGGTCTTTGGGAGAAAGTAGCGGCGCAAAGGCAGCAGCTACAATCACCACGAGCATTGCCA
>CAZMCW010000210.1:1088-8326 GCA_964564405.1 uncultured bacterium | reverse complement strand
TCTCGTCCAGCACGGATTTCGTAATGTATCTTACCTGCTCTGGCAGGGGTTGATTCCTTCGGGAATCAACCGGATTTGGTATGATGTTTTCCATCCTAAACGGAATGAATGAAATTATTTTGACCTGTCTCGCAGATGATTTTAGATTAAATAGGTTTAACTTGCCAGTAACGTAACTTCATTAATGTCATGATTTGGTAAAGCAGAACCTTGCTGTAGTTACATCTTTTCCGACTAATTTCTTGAGTCATTAACCTATGTGAAACACCTAGAAACAGCTAACGGTTCCCATCGAAACTAATCTCCATAGCAGTTCCAGGATTAGTTCTCCCATACTAAGCGGGTCGATTTCTACTCCCTTGAGTCGCACGCGCAACTGCCACAGGCAGTTACTTGTGAAAACGCTATCACTAGCTTGTGATGGTCTCAGGCTGAGACTGCTGTGTTTGTTCGGGACGGTTTGAGTGTTTTTGCAATACACGCTGTGCTGCACAACGTGCAGCTGGACTGTTGCGCACCTCGGCTAAGCGGGCTTTGTTAACGCGCAAAACCGTTGGGCCGTCAACCATAGGTGCTGGATAATCTTGACCAACAACACAACCAACCATCGACTGAAATAGTGGCGGCATGGTGTGTGGTTCAGCTAGGTATTCATTGGGAACGTGGGCTAGCTCGGGCATGTAGTGGCGCACAAATACCCCTGTAGGGTCGTGGTCGCGCACTTGCTTAGCTGGGTTGTACACACGTATGGTGTGGGTTCCCGTGACACCTGCTTGCATCTGAAACTGGGCCCAGTGAATGCCCGGTTCGTTGTCAATAAAGTGCCGTGCCAAATAAAGTCCAGTAGGTCGCCAGTGAAGCCACAGATAATACGACGCAAACGACACCAACATAGCCCGCATTCGGAAGTTGATCCAACTACCTGCGTGAAGTGCGCGCATAGCAGCATCAACCATAGGAAAGCCTGTTTGTCCAGCGCACCAAGCGTCAAAGTGATCCTGATTAAAATCATCTTCGCGGAGACCGTCATAAACACGGTTGAGGTTGTGAAATTCCATGGCTGGTTCGGTCTCGAGCTTTTGCATAAAGTGGTCACGCCAACGCAGTCTAGACATAAACGCGTGTAACGCTTTGAACCAACGCAAATCTACATCTGCGCCTTGCCGCTTTATGTCAGTTAGCATCTCACGCTGAGCTCGAGCGCGTTGCCAGACTGTTTTAATCGAGATAGTGCCAAAGGTCAAGTGAGGGCTCAAGCGGCTACACGCGTCAAATGCGGTAACTGGGCTGGACATAGCCCGTTGATAGGTGAGTCCGCGCGTCTCTAAAAATGATCCTAAGAGCGCGTGAGCTGTACGTTCACCGCCCACTTGCACTTCGGGTTTAAGCTGGTTGGTAAGTCCCAGATCAGCAGCGCGTTGGTGACTGCCTGTAGGGACATTTTTTGGTGAATAAACTCTGCTTGGAGGTGCAACTGTTGGTGTGCGTATAAACGCGTGCCACTGTTTGGGCCAAACGCGCCGATCTAGTTTGCCCCGCACAACACCTTGCTGAGGCAATTCGTGCCACGCAATACCCCTGGTTTTAGCCCAAGTTGCAACGCGTTTGTCGCGTTCAAAACTAACAGCATGCCCAGTTTCTTGATGGCTCCAGATGACTTCAAACCGATGGGTTTGATGCAAGGTTGCAAGCACATCTGGTAAGCTTCCTGTGCGGTAGATAAGCTTGCTGCCGCGCATTTCGAGTTCGTGAGCTAGCTCGAGCAACGACTGATTAATAAACTCTAAGTGAGACGCATCAAACTCAGGGTGTTGGACAATCTCTGGTTCGTAGACATACAAACAGATAACCTCACCCGCTGCACACGCACGCACCAAAGGTTCATGATCGTTAATTCGTAAATCTTTTTTAAACCAAACTAGTTGGAGCAAAGTTGTCCTCAAACGGGTACAGGATATTCCAAAGCAGATGTTGCTTAGTGCAGCTTGCGTTAGCAAGTTAGATAAACGCTAGCACCCTACAAACTGGCATCATACAAATATTAGACGTTTACACTCTGTGACGCTAGCACTACATGTGTACTCGCAGCGGTACAACTTGGCTAGTACGGGGTTTATACCAAGTCCGACAAAACACATCATAAACTCCTACGGAGTTCATTACGTTCTAGTCGGACTTGGTATCTGTTTCTGCTTGCGAGTTGTCTCGCGCAACGCTCGGAGCCGCTCGAGTTACTTTGTTATCAAAATAACCTGAAAGGGTATTAGGCAGGATAAATAACAACTTTGGAGATGCTTGATAAAACTCGCTTTTGGGTTCAAGTAATGTTTACCTCGGGTGAGTGTAAGTAAAAGCTAAGGTCTTTCGTAACGCTCAAGTTTGCGTAGTAGTCTTAGGTGACATTTGTATTACTTTGTACGTCGTCCACGGTAATAACGCCGTTCTGACAGCTGTGTTGCTGCTGCTGCAAGTAGCTCGCAGTCTTGTTGTGACATACCCAAGCCCTTTTGCACTATGAGGTGGTCAGCTAGTGCTCGAGCCTCTTTTTGTTGTCCGTGGCGCAACATGTCGTCAAGTTGATGCACGCTAGCTTGGTCTAAATGAGTAGACACACCAGCAAAGTGTACATTAGCAGCTTCGCGAAGCTCGAGCTTCAACATACCGCCGCCCAATGCGTGCCCTTCTAATTCCACACTCAAAGCTGTAAGTGAGGTTTGCCAACTCACTGCTAAGTGTGTCATGTCAACCTTAGCATCAGCCCGCAGGCGCACGCTGTGTAAGGTGTTTGGAGCAGCTACTCGAGCAGTATTTGCAACCAAATATGGACGTAAGCCGCTCATGTAAGTGAGTAAGCCGTCCGGCACGTGCACGCTGGGTACGCAGTACCAGTGTTTGCGGATGCGACATTTGTAAGCGTTGGCGACGCCTTGTTGAACACCGTGCTCGAGGTAAGCCTCAACATTCGCAAGCTCATCGTCATTGAGGTTTGTGAGGTGCCCAACGTCGCCCTCTAAATACAGCAACCACCCCGCCAGCTTTTTGTCAACTGCCGCTTGCCAATCGTCTTCCCCAAACCACAACCCTTGTAACGCTTTGGCACGTAAAACTGCAGGCTTCAAGATGGACTCCGGCAACTGCCAGTTATTTATAGTCTGCGCGTCTACATGGAAAAATTTTTTGGCACCCGTGACGTAGCCGATGCCAACCTCAGCTACATCACCCAGAGAATAAGTTAAGTTGCTGTTCACGAGATGCTCGTAAAGCTCGAGCGCCTTTGGATTGATTGCGTGATGGTGCAAGCTGCGTTGCCCACTGACTAGTGGGGCTGTCTCGAGGGTGTTAATTGCTATGGGTTGATATTTATTTTGATGTGGCTTTGCGTGATGATTATTTAGGAGTGTCTCGAGGTCGCCACCATCATTAAGTTCACGCCAGCCAAGTTGCGTTGTGCTGCCACCTTTACCATCTGCCAAAAACAGCAAGGTATCCTGACTAAGCTCAGGAAAAAGCGGCTTTACAAACGTGATGATACTAACCTCAGCAAACTGCGCTAACACATAGTCCAAAACAGGCCGGGCATAGGGCGCGTGGGTAAGCTCGCTAGGAATCACCATGGCAAGCCGTCCGCCAGGTTTGAGTAAGGACACCCCGTGAATCACAAACGCCGCCCACGAACTTGCTAACCCGCTGAGGATCACACCTTGCTCAGCACAGCGTGCCAACGCGTGTTCACGACTAGCACCTGCAAAACGCTGAAAACGAATAAACGGCGGATTGCCCATAAGAACGTCACATGCAGGTAAATCAGCCTGCGAGCAGGCGAAAAAGTCAGCACATATCAGATTTTGGAGGGGTAGCTGATGCTGAGACATTAGCTGCTCAGCAATTGTGTGATGAACCTGTGGGTCAACCTCAACCCCATAAACTGCACTTGCGTGTGTACCCAGTTGGGTGAGGTGATTAGCTGCCGCTGTTAAAAAAACGCCGCCACCAAAGCTCGGGTCAAGCACAACATCTTGAGACGTGCGCACTGCCCAGTGAACTAAAAATTCGGCTACGTGCATGTCGGTATAAAACGCGCCAAATGCTTTTTGGGTAGTTGGTGTTGACACGTTAAGCGATGCCCCCGACCCTATTGGAGATGACGTTATGCCAAAATGAGTTGCATCATGCTAGTCATAACCCAGTTGATAAGTTGGGAGACTTGGTCTTGGAAACCAACGACCACTACGATGACCATGAGCATGCCGTAGCGCTCGAGCTTCCAAAACTGCGCTTGCCAACTTGCGGGTAGCCATGCAGCTAACGCTTTGGAACCATCCAAAGGTGGGATAGGCAGCAAGTTAAATACGGTCAGCACAATGTTAATGCGAGCTGCAAATAGTAGCGCTGTAAGCACACCTGCACCTACTTCGGTTTGACTTAGATTGGCAGCTTGCGACCCAGGTAAGACGTTAAACCCAAACACATCTTGCCGTACCCCTAGCGCTGCCAAACTGCCCAACGCCATAAGCGCAAAGGCTATATTAACCAGTACACCGGCAATGGACACCACAAACAAGCCCCAGCGCAAATTCCGGAAGTTGCTAGGTTGAATTGGCACGGGTCGCGCCCAGCCAAAGCCTGCGACAAAAATCAGAATGGTTCCTAGGAGGTCAAGATGTTTGAGGGGATCAAGCGTAAGGCGGCCGCGGTTGCGGGCTGTGGTATCTCCCATGAGGTCGGCCGCCAGTGCGTGCGCTAGTTCGTGAAAGGCAAGACTCAACAGCAAAATAGCAGCCAAGAGCGCAAAACTCAATGGTGAGCTGCGCAGCAGATCAAGCATGCGTTAACTAAACCCGCTTACCAAAAAACGGGCGATTTGGAAAAATAAATTTAAGAAAAATCCTTGTAACGCACCGATGATCCCTGTGTAGCTAAGTAGCATAAACACCACAATAAAGCCAATAAATCCGTAAGACGCAACTTGTCGCACTAAACGCCGCACGTCAGCATTGCCCCAGGCGATGGCTGCTTTGGCACCATCTAGCGGATACACTGGAAACAAATTGATGACCGCGTGAATGGTCGCAACGGACGCTGCGAGCAAAAATGAACGTGCCAGTAAGGGACTATTAAACCCGCTTATAATCGTTGCAAGTAACACGCATACAAACGCAACAAGTAAGTACGCAGCTGGACCGCTGTACCAAACAATGGCTTCTTTATGGCCCCTACCAGGATAGTTGCGGCTATTGACTGGCACTTGTTTGGGCCAGCCAAAACCCAGCACAAACAACAAAATAACGCCCATGGGTTCTAAGTGTTGGGGCGGGTCAAAGTTTAAATAGCCCGAAAACTTGGGACTGGCGTCTCCAAATTTAGACGCCACCCACGCTTGCACTACGTTGTGAAACATAAGGGCAAAGACCATAATGATGGACACAATGACGACATCGCTGGGGCTATACCTTCCTTGTAGATAATCAAGAATCATGCATGTTCTCCTCCGGCGCGCGGGTCATAGTTTGGTCGAGACACATTCCTAAGTTGAGGTTGATGCTGTGTCATCGGGCGGTTGAGGGTTACTGCGCGCCGTTATTAGTTTCTGGGTCACTAGCTGTTTAGCTAGATTGTATTCATCTTCATAAGTTGTGACGTCCCCGCGCCGCCGGGCTGCATCTACAGCCGCGAGAATTTCACCTATGGCGGGACCGCGTTCAAGCCCCAACTCTAACACGTCTCGCCCGCGTAATTTTCGGCGTGGCGGCACATGCTGGGCGCTACGAGCGTGGCTTTCCCAATCTGGGTGAGCTGCTACAAGGACGCGCTTAGCTGCTGTGGATAAAGCGTGATAGAGGTCGTCGTCAAAATTGGGCTGCTCGAGCGCCCGTAAGAGGTGTTTGTGGTGCTCGAGCCGCTTCTTCGTCCACCTATCCGCCGTAATTTCTTCTTGACCCAACATAAGAGCCAGCAAATAACTTTCAGTGAAGCTTGCGTCAAGGCTGTCAACATCTGCTGAAGTAACTTTCATGAGAGGCGCTAAAGGTGTTGCGCTAAGTAGCCAATCGTCACCTTGTACGTGGGCAACATCTAGCCACTGGATGATTTCACGCAGGTCGTCGGCTAGGGTGATGTTGTACATAGCGTCAAGTGCATCCACTTTCGCAAGCACGTCTAGCACAGGCAAAACCTGCCGCTCGGCACAGACTAACTGAAGTTCATGCATACGCCGCGCAGCACTCACTTGGGCGAGTACGTCCGCTGATAGCGCGTGTTGCATTTGTTCGCGGGTAGCTGCGCCAACCCGAAAGCCTAGACGCCCAGCTAGCCGGGCAGCGCGCACAATCCGAGTAGGGTCCTCGACAAACGATAGCGGGTGTAGGGTGCGCAGGACTTTGGCGTCCAAATCTTTGAGAGCTGCGTGACGGTCAATAATCACACGCGGTTCAGGAAAAAGCCGAAGTGCTAGGGTATTCACCGTAAAGTCTCGCCGGGCAAGGTCGCGGGGTAAGTTGCTGGTGGTCACACTTGGCAGTGCACCTGGGTGCAAGTAGTATTCGTCTCTGGCGCTAGCAACATCAATCATGATGCCGTTACTGAGGCTGATGGTGCAGGTACCAAACGTGTCGTGGCAGGAGACATCACCTTGAATGACATCCCCCTTGAGGGAATCCGCTAGGGCCTTGGTAAACGTGGGCACGCTGCCGTGCTCGAGTACAAAATCAAGGTCGTCACTACTACGTGCTAACAGCGCATCTCGTACTGTTCCCCCAACTAAATACAGCGCTACGTTTTCTGGTTGATGCGCCAACCTACTCACGGTATCTACGGCATCATCAATTACTTGAATAAGCCCGCCTGGTAAGCGGCTTAAGACCGTCTGTGCCAGTGCTTGCATGTCCTTTACTGAGGCGGCATCACGAGATTGAGTTGCTTGGGGTAAGGGGGCGCGCTGGGTTAGGTGCTGATCGTGCATTTGGGCAATGAGGTCACTGCGCGTCACAATCCCTACAAGTTCCGCGGGTTTGCCGTCATGATTACGTATAATTGGCACCCGGCCAATGTTGTACGCCATGATGAGGTCTTCTAGCTCATCAAAAGAGGCAGTTTCTGACGCGGTAATGAGCTCACGTATCATAATGCTACTCACCGGTGCATGACCGAGGTCGTGGCGCAGGGCCCTAGCAATGTCGCGGCTCGAGATCATCCCTACCAACTGCCCGTCTGCCATCACGGGTAAGCCGTTGTGACCGTAG
>CAZMCW010000210.1:0-1078 GCA_964564405.1 uncultured bacterium | reverse complement strand
AGCGCTCTAAGAGCCCGCCCGCTTCCCGCACAGACGCATCTTGGGCGATTGTTTTAACCGGCATACTCATGATGTTCCGTGCCGCCCGCCCACTTGGTGCCTGCTTGGCAAGGGCGTCTAACATCTGCTGCTTGACAGCCTCCACAGTAAGTTCTGTACTGGCAAACGCTGCCCCCGCATGACCGCCACCCGCAAACTGCGTCTGCAAGATGCTACCTACATTTGCCCGCCCACGCGCCCGCGCTACGATGAGCGTTTTGCCCGCCATGCGGACAATGAGCAGTGCCACCTCGGCATCGTGCAAAGCAAGCAGATCATTGGCTAAGGGCGCAATGTCGGCAATGTAGTCGTTCCGCTTGGCTGTGGCGACAACCACGTCTCCCACAGGTAGATGGGTAAGTTGGGCGGAGGCAAGCAACTCCACAAACAACGCGCGTTTGTCCAAACTATAACTGTCTTGGCTGAACTGCTGAACGGTTTCCAAACTGGCTCCACACGCCAGCAAATAGGCCGCTGCTCGGTGGTCGTCTGCATGGGTTTGCGGGTAACACAAATGCCCTGTGTCAGTATGAATACCCAGTAACCCCAACGTGGCAAGTTCTGGCGGAATAGTGATTTTTTGCGCCGCCAACATTTGCACAATAATTGTCACGGCTGCGCCAACATTGCGGTGAACACCTGCCACGGCCACCACGTCATCTGGTTGTTTTGGGTGATGGTCGTACACCGTGACGGGAAGGCTGTCTGCCAGCGCTGCAAACCGTTCCAAGCGGGCAGGCACGGCGGTATCTACCATAATCAAACTGGTCACAGCGTCTAGGTTGATGCTGTCTGGATCATCTAGCCGCAGCGCGTCCCGGTAAAGGTGAATAAAATCGCGTACGTCGCCCTGAGCTTTGCCGACCATGACGGCTTTGGCTCTAGGATGAAGGAGGCGCGCCAGCACAGTAGACGCCAGTGCGTCAAAGTCTGGTTGTTGATGACCAACAATGAGCTCGAGGGAGGGCTGTTCCAAAACATGTTTAGTCTAGCAAAGTTACTCTGTCTAGCAAAACTATCTGACCAGCGGTACGATGAG
>CAZMCW010000209.1:3840-8344 GCA_964564405.1 uncultured bacterium | reverse complement strand
GGCGGCTACCGCGTCATCAACTACATGAAAGGCAACGGTGGCGAACCCAACTGGATGGTTAACCAAAGTTACCGTGGTAACGGCGAATCTGAGGACATTGTCGCTGAAATTCGTGGGCTTTTGCGCACCCCCCAGTTCCGCCAAGCGCTGTCCTACGCACTTGACCGCGAACGGGTGAACAATGTTGTTTGGCAAGGTTTTTCAGAAGCCAAACAGTTTACGGTAAGCCCACAGTCGCTCCACTTTGCCAGCGAAGAAGGTCAAGCAGTTTATGACGAATGGGCAAACTCTTACGCGGAGTACAACGTCGAACTCGCCAACCAGTTACTGGATGAACTCGGCATGACCCTAGGGGATGACGGCGTCCGCACGCTACCCAGCGGCGAACCTTTTGAACTCTTAATTGATTACTGGGATTACGGTTTAGTTGATCAAATTGCCGATGCCTCTGAAATTTTCCGGGTTAACCTAGCAGAAATTGGCATCAACGCACGCCTCAACCAATTAGCAGATGTAAACGAGTGGCTCGGCACCCTCAACGAAAATTCGTCTTATATGTTAAGCGCCGTTGGCGCAGCTGAGATGGACTTGTGGACCTACCCAGCTTGGGTTTTTCCTGTTAATGGTGAGCGCATTTGGCCCGCAGTAGGTGCGTGGTATGCGTCTGGCGGCGAAGTTGGTGAAGCACCTGAAGCTGGTAGCGTGGAAGCGCGTTTAATTGAACTTTACGAAGCTGGCTTTGCAGAAGCTGACCCTGAAGCGCGCAATGAACTCATGCTCGAGGTCTTCCGTTTGCACATTGAATTTGGACCTTTTGCCATCGGTGCAGCAGGTGATATTCCAAGCCCCGTCATTGTCGCTAACAACTTCCGCAACGTGCCTGAAACAGGTGTACTTGGTCCGTGGGCACCTGCTACCCCCGGCAACCAATATCCTGAGCAGTTCTTCTTCGAGTCAAACTAAGTTGATTTAGGTTGTACAAGTAAGGGATGGCGTTATTGTCATCCCTGTTAAATTGAGGTTGTGATGGTCTACCAATACTTTTACAACATTGTCTAATGACCTACACCGTTAGCGACCTCGTCTAGCTCGAGGCTCATCAGTAACATCTTTTATCAGTAGCCTCGAGTCACTTGCCACATTGCCTTACGCAACATCAATAAGCTCGAGGCACAACAACATCGCCGTAAAAGATAGTAGCCTGACAAAACCTTGTTTTTATCTAAAGCAACTCAATCCCATCACCTCGTTGATGTCCGCAACACTCACCTCAGCACGTCCACAGGAGACCTTTAACCACACATCATGCTCGCTTATATCGTTCGCCGTTTAGGTTACGCCGCCATCATGTTGGTGCTGGTGTCGCTAGCTGGCTTTTTTATCATCGAACTGCCGCAAGGGGATTACTTGCAAATTCGCCTTGCCGAACTGCGTGCGCGTGGTGACACTTCTGCTGATGAACGCATTAATGCGTTGCGCGTGCGGTACGGGCTAGATCGGCCGTTTTTTGAACGCTACGGCATTTGGGCGTTTAACTTTATACAAGGCGACTTTGGTGAGGCCTTTGAGTTTGAACGTCCCGTGAGCGAAATTATTGGTCAGCGGCTCGGCAACACCATCATTTTGGCAGTGGCTGTGTTGCTGGTGACGTGGATTGTGGCCATCCCGCTAGGCGTCTATTCAGCAGTTAAACAGTATTCCATCGGCGATCAGATCATCACCACAATTAGCTTTATTGGGCTGGGTATTCCAGGGTTTTTGCTGGCATTAATTGTTATGTATGTAGCGGTGGTGGTGCTTGACCAAGAAGTGGGCGGGCTGTTTTCACGTGAGTTTCGGGATGCCCCGTGGAGTTTTGCGCGGGTGGTTAACCTCTTAAGAAATCTATGGATACCTGCACTTATCGGCAGCGTGACTGGCTCAGCGGCGCTTATTCGCATTATGCGAGCAAACTTGCTCGAGACCCTTGGGCAACCGTTTATTGAATCCGCTCGGGCGCGGGGCTTGCGCAACAGCACCGTCACCTGGAAACACGGCGTGCGCATTGCCATGAACCCGCTCATTGTCATTTTGGGGTCAGAAGCGTTGCCAAGCATCATTGTTGGGAACGCGCTAGTCGCTATTGTCCTCAACTTGCCGACGCTGGGACCGCTGTTTGTGAACGCCTTGCAAAAGCAAGATATGTTTTTAGCAGGCACCATCTTGGTATTTTTTACAGTGCTCTTAGTCGTCGGTAACTTACTTGCAGATTTGCTGCTGGTCTGGACGGACCCGCGCATTCAACTGGATTAACTGATGACCGTCACGAACACACTCAAGAAAGCACCCTCCCAAAAATCCAAAACCGTGCGGCAAAGTTACTGGCAACTAGCCTGGTGGCGCTTTAAGAAAAACCGCTTAGCCGTTGTGGGTGCTGTTATTGTCATTGGGTTTTATGTGATCTGCGGGCTTTTTGCGGAGTTTTTTGCACCCTACTCACTGTCACATTTATCCGATTATTTGGAAGCGCCCCCGCAACAGTTGCAGTTTATAGATCAAGCAGGTAATTTCCATTTGCGCCCGTTTGTCTACGGCTACAGCGAAGTTGTTGACATGCAGCAGATGCGCCGTTTTTATGAGGTGGACACCTCCGTGACCTACGACGTGTACTTTTGGGTACGCGGCGAACCGTACAGGCTGTTTGGCGTAATTCTAGGTGATATTCATTTGTTTGGGACAGACGCAGCTAATCCGGATGCTCACCTGTTTTTGTTTGGTACTGACCGCTTAGGGCGGGACATGTTTTCACGCATTCTTTACGGCGGACGTTTGTCTTTGCTGATTGGTTTGTTAGGGCAACTGCTGACGCTCATCTTTGGCGTCACACTAGGCGCAATTTCCGGTTATTACGGGGGGCTTGTAGATAACTTGGTGCAGCGCAGCACCGAGTTTTTGTCGGCCTTTCCAGATATACCCTTGTTTTTAGCGCTTGCTACCGCCATTCCGCCTCAGTGGTCGCCGATTGCTGTTTACTTTATGCTCACGATTATTTTGTCGTTTGTGCGCTGGGGCAGTTTGGCGCGGCAGGTGCGCGGCCTTGTATTGTCTCTGCGAGAACGGGAGTACGTGCTAGCGGCGAGAAGCTTTGGCTCGAGCGACCGCGCAATTCTTTTCCGTCACCTCATCCCCGGCACCCTCAGCCACGTGATTGTGATCGCCACCCTCTCCATTCCCGGCATGATTCTGGCGGAAACTGCGCTCAGTTTTTTAGGTTTGGGCCTGCGCCCACCGCTTACCAGTTGGGGTGTGCTCTTACAAGAAGTCTCTACTGTGCGGGCTATTCGTTTTGCGCCGTGGTTACTCATTCCCGTGCCGTTTATCATCACCGCTATTTTGGGGTTCAACATGCTGGGTGATGGTTTACGCGACGCCCTCGACCCTTACAGCCGCAATTAGTTAGGTAGCCCTGTGACCCAAACATCAACCTCATCAACACCGCGAATCACATCTTCCCAGCCGCTTCTCGACGTTCGTAACCTCAAAGTCTACTTTGATGTGCAACGCGGGACGGTGCGCGCCCTAGACGGCGTCAGCTTTCAGATTCAACCCGGCACCACTTTAGGGCTCATCGGTGAAAGTGGCTCGGGTAAGTCGGTAACAGCAAGAGCCATCATGCGTTTACTCGCCAAAAACGCCCGTATTGTGAGTGGCGACATCCTCTTTCAGCAACCCGACCAAGACCCTGATCAAAATGCTGTCAACATCATCAACCTTGACCCCAAAGGCAAGCACATTCGTACCCTACGCGGTGGCAACATCGCCATGATTTTTCAAGAGCCCATGAGTTCACTTACGCCCGTTTACAGTGCCGGTGTCCACATCAATGAATCTCTGCAAGTGCACGCAAGCACCAAACGCACCGTGGGCGCGCAGCTGGAACGGGCCATTAAACACACCCAAAAGTTGAGTAGCAGCGAGGCCCGCAAGTTGGCTATTCACTTGCTCGACCGGGTGGGCATTCCCAGAGCTGCGCAAAGCATTGACAGCTACCCGCACCAACTTAGCGGCGGGCAACGCCAGCAGGTCATGATTGCCGTTGCGCTGTCCTGTAACCCCAGTTTATTGATTGCAGATGAACCCACCACCGCGCTAGATGTCACCACGCAGTCGCAAATTAACAGCCTCATTAAAGACATTCAGCAGGAGTACAATATGGCGGTGCTGTACATCACGCACGATTTAGGCGTGATTGCCGAGGTTGCGCAAGACGTAGCGGTGATGTACTTGGGGCGCATTGTGGAAACCGGGCAGGTGGATGATATTTTTTACGCGCCCAAGCACCCGTATACGCAGTCCTTGCTCGAGTCCATCCCCCGCCTCGGTAAGGTGCGTGGCGAACGCCTTTCCACCATTCGCGGCATGGTCCCCGACCCCTTTTCGGTGCCCAGCGGTTGCCCCTTTCATGACCGCTGCCCACAGATGATACCGGGCAAATGTGACGTGACTGTACCCAGCCTGATGCACG
>CAZMCW010000209.1:0-3784 GCA_964564405.1 uncultured bacterium | reverse complement strand
TTCAGGCTGATGTGACACGTACAACGCCCGAATCTCAGTTGTCCGGGTCTCAGTTAGATGAAAGTCACGCATGACGGCAACACAAGATAAACCTTCTGAGACGTTGCTCGAGGTACGCGGTCTCAAAAAATATTTTCCGATTAAAAAGGGCTTGTTACGGCGTACTAAAGGTCATATTAAAGCCGTTGACGACGTAAGTTTTGAAATTCGCAAAGGTGAAACCTTGGGGTTAGTCGGTGAGTCCGGCTGCGGCAAAACGACTACTAGCCGCACCGCTATTGGCTTGTACCCAGCGACTGGTGGGCAAGTTTTGTTTCGCAGCCCTGAGCACGGCGACCTAGTTGACTTAGCCGCACTCAGCCGCAAACAACTTAAACCCATTCGCCGCGAAATCAGCATGGTGTTTCAAGACCCGATCAACGCCCTCAACCCGCGTATGAGCGTGGGCGACATTATCCGTGAGCCACTTAAAGTTCACAGCTTAGATCAGGGGAACGCCACAGATGACATGATTGAGGAGTTGCTCGAGGCCGTTGGCTTGCGCGCCCAACACATTGACCGCTATCCTCACGAGTTTTCAGGTGGGCAACGCCAGCGCATTGGCATTGCCAGGGCTCTTGCGTTAGACCCGTCTTTAGTGCTACTCGATGAACCTGTTTCGGCGTTGGATGTCTCCATTCAAGCGCAAACACTCAACTTGCTGCTTGATTTACAAACCTCGCGCGGCCTCACCTATTTGTTTGTGGCACACGATTTAAGCGTGGTCGAGTACATTTCTGACCGCGTTGCGGTGATGTACGTAGGGCGTTTGGTGGAACTCGCCAAGGTTGAAGATTTGTTTAATACGCCTCAGCACCCGTACACCGAAGCGTTACTGTCTGCGGTGCCGCGACCTGACCCCCGCAACCCAGCACGCAAAATCGAGTTACAAGGTCAAGTGGCTGACCCCGCTAACCCGCCAAGTGGGTGCCACTTTCACAGCCGTTGTCCTTATGTTCGCGACATTTGCAAACAGGACAAACCTGAATTACGCGAAGTAACACCTGAACACCTTGTTGCTTGTCACTTTGCAGAAGAACTCGAGCTCCTTGGTGTCAGCACGCCGGCCTCAGCTAAGCCGGCCTCCTCAACGTCTCTTTAAGTATTAAAAGATGTTGTCAGAATTTGATGGTGCATTCAAGAAAGGGAGCAAGGGTGAAAGGGGGATAGGGAGATTTCATCAGATACAACCTATACTTGCGCCACCTATACTCACACCAACGCATGTATCACAACATGGTGGGATGACGCAATTTATGGATGCATACCATGAAGACTCATCAGATACTTTTCAAATTGATGTCAGCATCATTCCCAAATATCTGCTCACCCCA
Source organism: uncultured bacterium (assembly GCA_964564405.1). Taxonomy (GTDB): domain Bacteria; phylum Deinococcota; class Deinococci; order Deinococcales; family Trueperaceae; genus JBCCBI01. The sequence goes on along the minus strand of CAZMCW010000209.1, from coordinate 2,411 downwards.
TCAAACGTCTATCAACCAAACATCACACCAAACATGACAAACGTAACTCAAGACTTCAACCGTAAGACCTCAACACGCTCGAAGGGATACACCTATCATCATGGCACATCTTTCAACTCAACCTGTTAAAGTTGGCGTGGTTGGCTGCGGCGTGGTTGCTACAGCCTATTATCTGCCTTACCTCATGCAGATGGACAATGTGGACTTGGTTGCCGTGTGCGACCTCCACAAAACCCGCACGGAAGCCTGCGCGCGCTTATTTGGGGCCCGCGAACAGTACCTCGACTACTACCAGATGATTGACCAAGCTGACCTTGACGCGGTGTTTATTTTGACCGCGCCGGGAACGCACGTGCCGTTTACGCTGGCGGCGGTTGAAGCTGGCAAGCACGTGCTCATTCAAAAACCCATGGCGACAACCATGGAAGACGCCCAAAAAATTGCTGATGCCGTTCGCAAGGCGGGTGTGAAAGCCGTGATTGAGCCAAGCTCGAGCTCCATCCTTGACCCAGACATGGCGACTATCCGCAAACTTGTGCAACAAGGCGTGTTGGGTGATGTCATGTGGTTTTCACTCGGCTGGACGGGCCCCACCAAATATGGTCCGGAGCTGTCGATGAACCCTTACGGGCAAGCTGCCTTTTTTGATGAAGACAGCGGCGGCTTTTTGTTTGACCTGCCCTACGCACCCGCCAACATTGTGGGCGTGCTGGGCGCGTGTAAGAGCATTATGGGGCACACCGCCACCTACGTGACCGACCACAAAATTGTGCCCGAACAAAATTACGACGACTTTTTGGCTGCCGTCACCGACCCGCATGATGCCAATTACTGGGATCTTGTCTTGGATATGCCTAAAACGCTTCCTGTCACCATGAAAGCTGTGGACAACGCCTATTCACTTTACGAAATGGCCGACGGTTCACAAGGTGTCTGTCACGTGGGGCGCATCTTCCACCCCGTACTACCGGGCGTGGGTTTTGGCGATTTGCAAGTCTATGGCACCGAGGGCAACTTGTTTTTTGGGGGCGGTCACTATGCGTCAATTATCTCGAGCCGCCATGAGTTACTGCCCAATGTAAGTGACGACGGGTGGTTCCACATTCCGTTGCGCGGTGACCGCAGCAAAGCGGCGTTTCCCAAACCTATCCCAGGCGCGTTTAATTACTATCACGAATCCAGCCAGCACTTTATTGACTGTATTGTGCATGATCGGGAGCCTATTGTTGGGCTCGAGTGGGGCTTACACCTCACCGAAATGATGTACGGGACGCTGGTGTCGTCACAAACAGGCAAACGCTACGAGATGACGACAACCCTCAGCGACCAGGCCGAACTCATCTCGACTTAGAAAGCTCAGGATGACCCTATTATGACCGTTAACATTGGCGTCATCGGCCTCAAGTTTGGGCACTACCACGTGCAAACGCTGGCGAATTTGCCGGGTGTACGTTTAGTCGCCGTAGCTGATAGATCAACTGAACTACCTAAAGGCTTAGACGCGTACGCCCATAGCTATGGAGCGACCGCCTATCGGGATGGGCTCGAGCTACTTGACCACCCTGGGCTAGATGCCGTCAGCATCTGCACCTCACCGCGCAGTCGTGCACCGCTAATTGAAGCTGCCGCAGCGCGAGACTTACTCATGTTTATTGAAAAACCCTGGGCAGCCAACCTCATTCAAGCGCACTCGCTCACTAAACTTGCCCAAACACACAACGCCAACATCATGCTGGGCTTTAGTTTTCGCTTTCACCCCAGCGCAGTCCGTTTACAAGAACTCATCAACAGCGACCTCGGCAAAGGCACGTTGCTCACAGGTGAGTATTTGTTTGATTGGCTACCCGAAGCCGGTAACTGGCTGTGGGATAAAAACAATGGTGGCGGCTTTTTTAACGAAAACTCGTGCCATCTACTGGACATGATCTGCGCGCTGCTAGGTGAGCCTAGCGCTGTGTTTGCCAAAGGCATTAACGAGCGCGGTAGCCCTTCCGCAGAAGCAGCACTCGTCACCATCACGTTTGAGGACGGTGCACTCGCTAGCGTGTTGCTGGGCGGTCTAGGTGTGGCCGCTCATAAAAATTACCCACGTTTGACGCTTATTAGCCAACACGGGCACGCTATTTTACAAGGGCTCGAGCACACCTGGACAAGTCTCACTTGGGCAACTCGTAAAGATGCCACAACCCAAACCTTAGACGCGCCGCCTGAAGCCCTCGGGTACACACGTTACAGCCATGCGCTCAGTCACTTTGTGAACTGCGTTCAAGTGGGTATGCCTTTTGCCGCAACAGTGGCTGACGGCGTACGGGCGGTGAAGTTAGCAACTGCCATCTATGCATCACTTGACAGCGGTCAGGAAATTAACTTGGAGGAACTATGAAATTAGGGCTCGAGGCGGGTTCGCATAC
>CAZMCW010000208.1:0-8373 GCA_964564405.1 uncultured bacterium | reverse complement strand
AAGCTGAGTATTAGCAATATGTTTACCGAGCACCCTGCGCACTCAACTGGTGATCTAACGTCGGCGTCTAACATATCGGTAACAAGGTTAGGACCTTGTGCAGTTAGCATCTAAATTTGTGTGAGGCAATAGTTTGTTGATGCACTCGAGGCTTTGCTATTTATGCTGCCAAGATAAGTTTAACCTCGAGTTTATAACTTCCAATAATTTGCAACTTCCGATAAATACCTTTAAAGTAAATCTTATAGGTGCTACTAGGAAAGTTAAGCCTGTATAAACCAAGGGGTGCATCCTTTGGTGTACCCTAACCCATCTTTCCCAACTTGTGAGGTACCGCCTATGCCTAAACGGCCAATTGTACTTATTCACGGTTACTCGTCTACTGGAAACGCTTTTAATGCTTGGCAAAAAATTCTGCTAGCACGTGGCTACCGCCCAGAAGACATTCACGTGGTGACCTATCAAAGCCTCACCAATGAAGTGACTATTCGGGACTTGGCAGAAGGCTTTGACCGTGCCTTGCAGCAACAAACAGACTTAAAAAGTAAGAGCAATAATGGTTATAAATACAAACCCTTTGACGCTATTGTGCACTCTACTGGTATGTTGGTCATACGGGCGTGGCTTACCCATTACACCAAGTCCCCTGAGCGCAAAAACTGCCTCAAACACCTTATTGGCTTGGCACCTGCTACCTTTGGTTCGCCGCTTGCTCACAAAGGGCGCGGGTTTTTAGTAGGGGTGTTTGCCGGTAACCGCAACCGCGGTCCGGACTTTTTGGAAGCTGGCGACCTAATTTTAGGGAATTTAGAGTTAGCCAGCCGCTTTACTTGGGACTTGGCACATCAGGATTTGTTTGGCAAAACGACCTTTTACGGTAAAAAAGACGACACGCCCTACGTGTTTATCTTTTGTGGCACAGATAAATACAGCGGGCTCCTTAAAATTATTAGCCAAGATGGCACAGATGGCACGGTACGACTTGCCGGTTGCGCGCTTAACAGCCGTAAAATTGTGCTGGATTTAGCAGGTGACATGCAAGAAAATGAGCGCGTGGACACAGCGACCTGGAGCCATGAAGACGCGCCACTTGTGCCCATTACCGGAGTTCATCATGGCACCATTATGTCTGCGCCAACGCCAGAGCTTGTTGAGTTTGTGATGACGGGGCTTGAGGTAGGTAGCGCAGCCGACTACACCCGTTGGCGACAAACCGCGTATGAACACAGCACCCATGTTTACGAGACCACAGCAACCCTAGAAAAGTGGCAGCAACTTATTATTCGCGTCATCGATGAGCGTGGTGAACCCGTCCCGGACTACTTTGTCGAATTTATTGTCAAGTTGCCCGGCGAGTCTACTTGGCAACCTTTTCAAGACGTTTTTCCCAAGTTCAGAACACACGTTCACGTCTACAAACATGATCCCAGCTTGCGCTGTTTTCACTTAAATTTAGACTCAGCGTGGACTGCAGATGCTACTCGCAAGTATGAGGGAGAGCCTTTGGGTATTCGGGTCATTGCGTCATCTGGTACGGACTTAGTGGGCTATTACGGTTACGTTGATCCTGGTATTGACGTTCCTAAAAGCAATGTTCCTAAAAGCGCAAGTAGTGCAAGTACAACCGCGTCTCCCGCTGATGATTATTTGATTGATGTTGACGACCTCGGTTTGCCGCCAAGCCTTAAAGCAAGTCATGTAGAAGGCGTTTGGGACGGCGTGATTGATCTGTCTAGCCTAAACAAAGATGTGACATTTTTTTACCCGTTTACAACAACGCTCGTAGAAATTCGTCTCAACCGTGAACCGCTACCCTTAGCTGGGGTTAACAACCTCGTCAAATTTCCGTTTTCTAAAGCCAACCAAACTTTAGCTGCGTTGACTCGAGCTGCAACCGAAGTACACACTGGAGACGACGAGCGCATCAACAAACTTTACGAACAATTACTAGCTGATGCTGAACAAGATTAGCCAAATGTAAGTATCTCTTATCTTTGTCTTGTATCTATCGGTAACGGTTAAAGAGAACAGCCTTGAGTGGCAGGTATCATCTGGCAAAGATGACAGCTTTGGCTCAAGGCTTTTTGTAATTCATGCACGTTCCTTTTCGCAAAGTCACTAAGGACAATCCTCCAAACAAATTTTAGCAGTTCCAGGATTAACTTCCCCACACTTAGTGGGTTGATTTCTACTCCCCTAGGTCGCACGCGCAACTGCCTGTGGCAGTTACTCGTGGAAACGCTAGATTTAACCTAGACTGACAAACTTTGGTATTGATGTTCTTCCGCGTTCCAAGATACGTCTGTGAAGGTATTTCTAATTTAAGACGAGTCAGAATTTGAAACAAGTTTAATAAAAGCCCAGTTATACCGGTAGCATTGGGTTCAAACGCCTTATACTAAAGTGATGTTTTGATGTCGCTTTGCGGCATCAAAATCGCTCGTGTTTACGAAGTACAGCGCAGCTCGAGCGTACCCTTAGATGATTCAGACGATGACATTCAAGAGTCAATTTGGTATTAGTCAAGAAATAACCGTAGGATGACGCACGCTAGGTAAACGAGCCTTAGTAAATCCCAGATGCCATATTTGGTACAGCAGTTACCAGTGCGTAACATGACTCAAATAAACTCTCGAGCTAACGTAACACCCTCAAGTAGTGCCACTTTGTTGTGCTTCAGCTTCACGTTTTAGGTCTGCTGCAAATTGCTCAAACGATTCATCAAAAGGTGGAACAAAGCGTGCAAACAACGGAAAAATAGGCCCACCGATGGTTTCTGTCATCGTCACCGTAGTAACGTGATTACCTTTGGGCGTGAGCGTGTAAACGCGATCACCTTTGCCATCGCCCCAGACAAGCCGCTGCTCGGGCGTAAGTCCTTTGACCTTCAGCTTAAAAGTACGCTTTTCATCCAGCGTGGATTTAAGCTGGATGATTTCACCTTGGCGGATGACACCTTTTAGCAATACGATGGTGGAATTCCATCGAGGTATATCTGAGGCTGTGGTGAGCAGTTGCCAGATAATTTTGGGACTAGCTTGAATATCAACACTAATAGATGTTTCACGGCTAAAGGTGTGCTTGGTGGTCTTAGCTTGGGCGGCTTGGGGCATAGTGCTAGCCTCCTTTAGAAGCTGTGGAAAGAATTTTGCTACGGCTAGACCTGAATAGTAGCAGACTATAGCGACGTCCTTAAACATTGAGCTATAAACTGAGTTGGTTTATTGGTACTCGCGCTGCTCGGTAAGTATGGAGCTAGCTCCATACTTACGGCTGACGCTATAGATGTCAGTCAGAATGAAAATACGGTTGTTACAAACAGGTGCGATAAGATGATCCATGCTTAGCTATGAATTTCCCTATGCTTCACAACGTATGCCTGTGATGGCTCAAAACGTTGTGGCAACCTCACAACCGCTGGCGGCCCAAGCAGGCTTACGCATGTTACTGGCAGGCGGCAATGCGGTAGATGCAGCCATTGCCAGCGCCATTACCCTCACCATTGTCGAACCCACCATGAACGGTATTGGCTCAGATGCCTTTGCGATTGTTTGGGACGGGGGGGAGCTCCACGGACTCAATGCCTCGGGCCGCTCACCTGTGGGTTTATCTGCCAGTAAATTTGTAGGTCAAGAGGCTATGACGGTGCTTGGTTGGGATGCCGTCACTGTGCCGGGAGCAGTGTCTGCGTGGGTAAGTTTGTCCCAAAAACTAGGTAAACTGCCGTTTGAAAAGCTTTTTGAGCCGGCCATTCACTATGCACGTGAAGGTTATGCGGTGTCGCCGATTACAGCAAAGTTGTGGGCCAGGGCATTACCGCGTTATGACGCATTTCCTGAGTTTGCGGCGCACTTTGCACCCCAAGGACGTGCGCCGCAGCCGGGGGAGGTGTTTCGGTCGGAGGAACAAGCTAGGACGCTCGAGCAAATCGCCGCAACCCAAGGTGAGGCATTCTACAAAGGTGCACTTGCCGAAAAAATTGTTGCCCATGCACAAGCTAGCGGTGGCACTATGACCGAAGCTGACCTCGCCAACCATCAAGCAGACTGGGTCGGTACCATTTCTCAAGACTATAGCGGCAGCAGCTTGCATGAAATTCCACCCAATGGGCAAGGGCTTGCGGCGCTAATTGCGCTGGGTATTTTGCAACATCATCCGCTTGCCGACATGTCTACGGATGGTGCAGATAGTTTGCATGTGCAGCTCGAGGCCATGAAACTTGCCTATGCCGACGCCTACCGCTACATTGCTGACCCTCAAGCGATGGATGTAGCGGTCAGTAGCTTGCTTGACCCAGACTACTTAAAAGCAAGGGCTGCACTTATTGACATGACACAAGCTGGCGACCCACAACATGGGCAGCCGCCAAGTAGTAGCACGATTTATCTGACCACGGCAGATGCCAGCGGCATGATGGTGTCGTTTATTCAGTCAAACTATATGGGCTTTGGCTCGGGCATTGTGGTGCCAGAGACGGGTATTAGCTTGCAAAACCGAGGTGCTGGGTTTGTGCTCACGGACGGTCACCCCAACCAAGTGGGTCCCAACAAACGCCCCTACCACACGATTATCCCCGGGTTTCTGATGGAGGGTAACGCGCCACTCATGAGCTTCGGGGTGATGGGCGGGCCGATGCAACCGCAAGGACACATGCAAATGGTCATTCGCATTCGTGACTACGGCCAAAACCCCCAAACTGCCAGTGACGCACCCCGTTGGCAAATATTTGAAGGGCGTAAGGTGGGCGTGGAAGCCGGTTTTGACGCTGCCGTGTTAGACGATTTGCGCAGTCGCGGTCACGATCTGAGCATGATGGATCCGCTTATGTTTGGTGGCGCGCAACTGATTCACCGTTTGCCAGAAGGTGGCTACGTGGCAGGGTCGGATCACCGTAAAGATGGGGGTGCGGTGGGGTATTGATGTCGCAAGTTGTTACCGGTTGTCAAAGGAGTGATACTTTGAATCTTGTGAGCAAGGTGTTTGATGACATTTATCCCAATATCGCTTGGTGGGCAAATGGTGGCGGCTGGATTGAGCTAGGACAAGATGACTTTAACCGTTCTATGATTCGTGTGCTAGACACGGGTGGGTCACTTTGGGAAGGCAAAGAATCGTATCCAACAATTGCCGCAGCTTTAGATAGGGCAGAAGCTTTTATCGCAATGTGGCGTGACGAGAATGATTGTTAGTCTCCTAGGTTGATGGGAAAATCTCGACGTAAGCAATGACCAAATCTAAACGAATTCGCAGCAAAACCTGTGACGTTTGCAGTCAATCAAGAGATGTTCTTTACCGTGTGCAGTGTTATGGCATGCCAACTTGGACGTTCGTTTGTCGTGATTGCTGGGAGCAGGTGTCCCAGCAGCCAGATTACCGTTATGGTGGTACTTGGAAAGCGCATAAACGTCATTAAGCAGCACCTTAAGAAACTTGTTTTAGGAGGCGTTCAACGGCGCTGCAAACGCGCTTAGGATTATCAAGATGAATGTCGTGACCACTCTTTTTAGCTGTACGGCGGCGTGCAAGTGGGCTAAGTTGAGCAAGCTTACGTTGCTGAATGCGTAGTTGTTTGTCAAGCCGTTTGGGTAAGAGGTTAAAGCTGTTTGGGTTGGGTTGCCCCCCTAGCTTGCACGGCACTTATTGGCATATCGGCAAGTTCTCGTTGGGCAGTTTCCAAACTATGTGTCTGCAACATCAACTGACTGGCGAGACGTTGGTATTGATCTGGAAGTTTGCTGCTGTTACCAGGCAAAAAGGGCTCGAGCCAACTCAACATGCGCCAGCGAGCTAGCTGGGCAAGTCCAGCTAATGCACCTGCTAAGCTTCTGTCGGCAAGTCGGTAGCCAAGAGGAAATTGAGTTGTCCATTCGTCTTCGTGAACGGCATCTACCAGCAGCACCGCTGCAACCTCAGTAGGATAATGATTTGCAAAACAGCGCACGACAAAGCCGCCAAACGAGTGCCCTACCAACAGATAAGGTGGTGCTAGGTCAAGACAGCCCAAAAGCTGGTGTAATTCGTGGGCAAGTTGCTCGCTGGTACGCGGCACGGCAGCCGGGGCGGGACTACTAAACCCGTACCCTGCGCGGTCGTAGACCATAACGCGGGCCTGCTTACAAAGTTGTTTCGCAACCATCAACCAATGCAAACTAAATCCGCCTAAGCCGGCCTCGAGCACAACAGTTACAGGACCTTTGGGACCGCAAACTTGGGCGTGAAGCTGGAGGCCTCCAACGCTGTGGATAGTTTCAGATGGAGGTGGAAAACACAGTGGCGTTTGTGGTGATATTTGCGGTGACGGTTGTAATGACATCTGCGGTGATGGTTGTAATGACATTTAGGGGCTTGGTTTAGCGCGTAGGATTCTGCTTAGATTGCTCATCGTAGTGCTGCTTGTCTTGCTGCTTACTGTGTTGGGGTTGCCGAGATGATGTGATTGTTGCGTTGGTTCTGAGGTCAGTAGTTGAGGTGGGTTGCTGATCCGTAGTTGCAGATGGCATTTTTTTAGCCGCTCTGCGCTCAGTAAGACGGCGCTGTAGTTCTTGGCGTACTTCTTTCCAAAAGCCTAAGCTGCTATCTGCTAGAGCAACTGCGCTTAAAACGGCAATAACGTCTGTACGTTTAGGATAAATGAGATAGCGCATTTCCCAACCCGGATGAAATTTATTTTTGAAGTGCTGTAAGCCCTTAAAATTGTAAAACTGGTTAAACCGTTCAAAAATTGTAGCCAGAATGCGTTCTTCAAAGCTAGCCTGTTTGCTGCTGCTAAGTCCAGATAATGCAGCCAATCCTAAGTTAAAACTGTCGTAGCCTTGTGCTTTAGCGTACTCGAGCATTTCCACAAAAAGATACAGCATACTGTCTTCAGGTAGACCCGATAGACTGCGCATGAGGTCGAGGGTTAGCTCGTTTTTTTGGAATTCATCGACCAAGTTAGCAAACGCAACAGGGCGGTTGGTACTATCTTCTAGCACAATAATCACCGAACTCGCTAGGTAGCTTTCATCAAAACTGCCTAGTGAAAACACTTTTTCAGAGCCATGTTTTTCGTGCAACCAAGTGTCTGATACCTTGCGTAGCGCTGCTAAGCGGTCAGTAGATTGAGGTGGTGCGTAAACCTTAGCTTGATAGCCTGCCTTAGTAAGCTGGTTGGTTGCCGCCCGAAAGTTTTTGCCTGCTTTGCCAGCTTTGGAAAATTGTGCCAGGTCGACAACAGCTTCTTGTCCAATGGGAAGTACTTGCAAGCTAGCTTCTCGATACCTGTCAAGATAATTAGGTAACACCTGGTAAAACGCTGCTTTCCAGCTATGACGCTCGCAGTAGTCACGAAATGCTGTTATTGCTTCAGGAATAGCATCGGCTGTACCAATGGGATCACCCAAGGCTAACCCGATGCCGTTAACGACTGCGTAAGCAATAAAAGCGCGATCACCTTCGGTAAAAAAGTAGTGTTTACTACCTAGTAAGGTGAAGTGAGCTAAGCTCGAGCAACCGTAAGCTTCTACTAGCGCTCGAGCGCGCACTTTGTCGTCAAGGGGTGCAAGGCTGGTGAGCACCAATGGGCTTAACGCATAAACACTTGCTAACAAAACACCTGCTAAAAAAAGCGTAGGTAATGAGCTAAAAAACCAGCGCTGCATTGGCTCGAGGTCGCTAGTAGCTGGCTGAATAATAGCGCGCCAAGCTGTTGCCGGCAGTATAGGGCTAGAGCTAGGCACATTATCGTTGATAAGCACCATGCCTATGCCACCATAAACGCCTATGAATAGCATCATGAGGAGTAGCGCCACGAGTCCGCGGCGCACGGCAGACGTATTAACGGGTACAACGTAATAAGATCGCTTAGCTACTAACAGTCCAACAAGCACAAGGTTAACAAGAGCCGTTGTAATGTTAAGCCCACCTAGCAGATAGATAACTATGCTGAGTCCTAACAAACTCACTGTTAAAACCCATGCACTGCGCTGGCGACGCCACAGGCCAAAGCTCAGTAAGATGAGAAGGAGGCCCGCAAAACCTGCAAACAAACGACTTGTAGCCGAACTTTCGACCAAAAGTTGCTCAAAAATAGGCTCACTTAAAGGTCGAAGCGCTGTCCATACATTGAGGCAGCCGCTCAAAAATACCAAGCTCACAACAGCATGATTAAGCCAAGGTCCATGCCACCCAACGTAGAGTACATGCATTGACCGATGTAGCTTCAGTAAACGGTGTTTCATAACCAAACATACTTGCTGGGCTATTTAAAAGCCAGCCAAAGGATGACATGACAGAGCACCCATGCGTGATGCAAGCTTATGACAATTTTTTGTAAACATAAGCATTTCCATTTGGAGTTGCCCCAGCAACTTCAAATGCGAGCTAGGCGAGTCG
>CAZMCW010000207.1:980-8417 GCA_964564405.1 uncultured bacterium | reverse complement strand
CCATTTATCGTTGACGTCTCAAGCGGTAACCTTATCGATTGCCCGACCCCATAACTCAAGCTAAAACCCATCAAGCCACCTCGAGACAACTTGCTCGAGGCGGCTTTTCCTATTGTCACTACTGTGACGCCCAGCCCACAGCAAGCAAGCTAGCCGTTACGTATAGTGCAACCTATGAGTACGCCCGAATCCCTTGAAACAATCATTGCCAACTTCAAGCGCGCGCCCAAAGCCCTACGGTTACAGATGTTGCTAGAGTTTTCCAAAAAAGTGCCGCCCTTGCCGGAAGGTATCGATAGCTCGAGCATGGAACGTGTCCACGAGTGCCAAACACCTTTCTTTTTGGTGGCAGACGTGCAACCTGAAGCGGTTAACATTCACTTTGACGCGCCGCCCGAAGCGCCCACAACACGCGGCTTTGCAGGTATTTTGTCAGAGGGCTTAAACGGCCTACCCGCAGACAGTATTTTGGCCGTCCCGGAAGATTTTTATACCGACATGGGCCTAGCTGAGGTCATCTCGCCACTGCGGTTGCGGGGTATGTCGGCCATTATGGGCCGCCTCAAACGGCAAATCCAAGCAGCTTCATCAACTTAGGCTAGCAAACTAGTCAACTGGTCGCTAAGAATGCGTAAGCAACCATGACGTTAACCTGTGACTTGGGCAGTAGACTGGTAAGCTATGCGCGCTAACCAAGCAGGAGACTCAGCAGGAAACCCAGCCAACCACAACAAGCGAGAGTTAGGGCGAGAAGTTCGTTCGATGTTGCGCTTGGCACTGCCGATTATTATTGCGCAAGTTGCTCAAAACGCTATGAGCTTTGTAGATACCGTCATGGCCGGGCGGCTGGGGGGGGTGTCGCTAGCCGGTATTGCCCTAGGTAGCAGCATTTTTATGATTATCTTTTTGCTGTCCCTAGGTATTTTGCTATCGGTAAACCCTATGGTGTCTCAAGCTTACGGTGCCGGTGACGACGCCTTAATTGGCCGGACAACGCGCCAAGGGATGCTACTTGCGCTGTTTTTGTATGTACCTATTTGGCTCGTTTTACAAAATGCCAATCTCTTTTTAACCCGCATAGGTCAAGACCCAGATGTAGTGGTACTGGCAGCTGGATACTTAAAAGCACTGTCGTGGGGGATGTTGCCTATTTTGTGGTTGGTGGTGCTTAGAGCGATGCTCGAGGGACTCTCTCGTCCGTTGCCTGTCACCATCATCACGTTAGTGGGTGTAGGACTCAACATTCCAACCAACTACACGTTTATGTTTGGCCACTTTGGTGTGCCGCGCATGGGCGTAATTGGCACCGGTTGGGCAACCTCACTTGTGCACCTGGCTATGTTTTTAATGACCGCGTGGTACGTGCGGCGGCACTTTGCGCGCTATCAAATCTTTGCAGGCATTCGGCGCATCGACTGGGCGTTCATGGGTGAACTGCTCAAAATTGGCTTGCCGATTGGCGCAGCTTTAGGTGCTGAGGCAGGCATGTTTTCCATGTCTACCATTTTGATGGGCATTGTCGGCACCCAAGAACAAGCTGCTCACTCCATTGCCCTGCAGAGTACCAGTGTGGTATTTATGGTGCCGCTAGGGTTATCAACAGCTACAGCCGTGCGGGTAGGGCAAGCGTGGGGCGCGGGTAAACCGTTAAACGCACGCCGTTCTGGCTATGTTGGCATGGGTTTAAGTATTTTGTTTATGAGTATGTGTGCATTTTGCTTTTGGCAGTTTCCTGAGGCCATCATTAGCTTGTACCTCAACTTAGACGATCCTGTAAACAGCCCACTCATTCCTATTACCGCGCGCTTTTTGAGTATTGCGGCGATGTTTCAAATTTTTGACGGGCTGCAAGTGAGTGCGGCTGGGGCGTTACGCGGCCTCAAAGACACCCGTGCAACCATGCTTATTGCGTTGTTGTCGTATTGGTTGGTGGGTATCTCGAGCGCTGTTTTGTTAACCTTTGTGTTCAATTTTGGTGGGGTGGGCTTGTGGTTGGGCTTGGTTGCTGGTTTGGTGCTTGCCAGTGTGCTCCTTGTGTTGCGGTTTGGCCATCAAACTCGCGACTATCACCGCATACCTGCAGACGTGCTTGTGAGTGATGATCCACTTGTCACCTAAAGGTTTGTGTGTTGTTAGTCAACTGGCAAAGTTGGTGTGGCGTTGGGAAGTAGTTATGACGCACGCAGATGATCCCGAACGCTATGACAACCTCAACTCACCTGAATTTAAAGTTATTTTGCGCCAAAGACATGTCTTAGGTAACTATCAAAAAAATGATGTCCTAGGTCATGTCAAAAGTGGGCTGCGTAGCTCGAACAATACTTGTTTAAAACACCCAACTTTGGTTAACTGGCAACAAGGTTGCTCGAGCTTCTTACCATGTCCCTGACAACCAAACGTGCTATTTTTGCGCTTGGCTTTGCTAGCTTTATGACGCTAGGTATCTACCGCTCGCTATTTGGACCTGCGTTTGCCCTGTTTGCTGCTCGCTACGCCATCACCGAAGAACCTTTTGGGGTGCTGCTGAGCATGAACGGCTTAGGTGTTATTACAGCCTTAATTTTAAGTGGTGCACTTTTACCTCGCCTTGGCTACAAAGTGTTTATTTTACTCGGCTGTAGTTTGTGGGCGGTGGGTGTGTGGGGCATCACGTTAGCTGTGCCTTACGAATGGCTTTTTGCAGCTGTCATCATGTCCGGGTGGGGCGGCGGCGTGCTGGATATTACCGTTAACATTGTGTTTACCCAGACGTTTAGCCGGGCTGCACCGCTCAATATTATTCACGCAGCTTATGGAGTGGGGGCAATTGCCGGGCCGCTTATCGTGTCAACTTTTTTTGCGCGCGGACTCAGTGCGCCTTACGGTCTTGTTGCGGTGATTGTAATTATGATCTTAGCAGCGTTCATCTGGCTAGACTTGCGTCCTGTACCTAAACCAGATCTCCACCAAGCAACGCCAGCGCCCACGGGTATGTTGGTCACTATGTTGGGGTTTATTAGTTTGTACTTTGGCTATGTTGGGATTGAAGCAGGCGTAGGTAATTGGATGAGTGTGCATTTAACGCCCCATTTTGGCGCAGAACGGGCGGCAGCGTTAACGTCTATCTACTGGATAAGCTTGACGCTAGGGCGGCTTTTGGGTGCGCCCATCAGCCAGCGTTTGGGACCAGCGCAGCTTTTGCTAGGCGCAACAAGTGTGGCTGTCGTTGGGGTGCTCATGTGTTTTAGCGTGCCATTAGCACCTGCCGGCTACGCGCTTGTGGGGTTGGGGAGCGGCCCGGTATTTCCTACTGGGCTTTTGTGGGTGCGCCAGTATTTTCCAGCGCGCGCACCTGCCATGATGGCCATCGTGATGGTAGCTGCAACTACAGGGGGCACAGTTGTAGTCTGGCTCATGGGGACGCTGGTAGGGCGCACATCGGTTCAAGCCATCCCTGCGGTACTGCTAGCGTGTGCCGTTGGGTGCTTTGTCAGTGTGCTGTGGTTGTATTTGCAAGGTAAGGTAGCAAGTGCGTCTTAGCAAGGTGAATAAATGCATCGTAAATACACTATTGGTACGTTTTGTCAAGTCGAAAGTCTTGTGAGGTATTCAACCCCTTTTGCAAGAGCTTGCACACTCATGGAACTGCAAGTATAGTCAACTGAGATATGTTTTTTTTAGACCTGTCTACACTTACGTCTGGCATAAACCGCGATGGTTTTTTTCCTGGTGGCGCTGTGTTGGTTATTTTGGTCATTTTACGCATTATTGCTGAGATGTTGTTTGTCTTTAGGCCGCTCATCAACGAATCGCGAGAATTTCCCAAGCGCACGCGGTTCACCATGCTGTTAGATGTGCTGCTAGTGCCTTTGCTACTGGTATTTGTGGCGTTTGCAGTTGAACGTTACATGACTGAAGGTTAATCGTCTCCGTAAAAGGTTAATCATCTCCGTAAAATGTATACGCTCAAACCCTCACAAAAAGCGTAGATATTAAGCATTACTACTGACCTTGATTGGCACATTCATCTATAAAGTTGAGTTTGGACATGTCCCTGCTGAGGTTGGGGCGACTCTTATTGTTAGTGAGCGTAATGGTTTCTTATACCCTTTCCGGTTATTTTGGTAACAAAGTAACCCGAGTAGAGCGAGCAGAAACAGATACCAAGTCCGACTAGAACGTAATGAACTCCGTAGGAGTTTATGATGTGTTTTGTCGGACTTGGTATTACTCAAACTGACTTGGCATCATAAAAGTTATGTATTCAAAGGTGAACCGACCTTGACGATGTACTCTTTCAACACCTTGGCAGTGTTTGTAAATGCATTTACCGCACAACTTAAGATGCTGACTGCACAAGTTCCCTAGCGTTAAAACTCGAGTACGCCAAGTACGTCAACTGGCTGCTGAATATGGTTCAACCTGAGCGTGGGATGAGTCCTTAACACTTGCTAGGTTATAAGGGTCTGGTAAGCTCGAGAATGGCAGCCGTGAGTTTGCGTGACCCCCAGTTGTATATTAACCGCGAGCTATCGTGGTTGAGTTTTAATGCCCACGTACTCGAGGAAGCTGGTGACAGCCGTAATCCGTTGCTCGAGCGCCTCAAATTCATCGCCATTTTTAGCAGTAACCTAGACGAATTTATCATGATTCGTTACGCAGGCCTTAAAGAGCAGCTTGCTGCTGGGGTTGTTACGCCACCTGCTGACGGCATGACGCCCCTAGCGCAACTGAATGCCATCGCCAAAAAAGTTCACACCCAAGTACTTAAACAGCGTCGCTTGTTGCGTTCAGAAGTGCTGCCTGCGCTGGAAGAACACGGTGTGGTGATCGTCCCCCAAGATGCTTGGCAAGCTGCTGATATAACCGTGCTAGACGACTACTTTGAGCGCGAATTGTTTCCGGTGTTGACACCTCTTGGCGTGGATTCGGGGCATCCTTTCCCACGTCTTGCCAACCTCAGTTTTTCGCTTTTGCTCGAGCTGTGTGACATCGACAGTAACGTACGCCGGACGGCCGTAGTGCAAATTCCCAGCATTTTGCCGCGCTTTGTGCGCCTACCTGCGCAAGACAACGCTCAGCACCGTTTTGCCTTGCTGGAAGACATTATTCAAACTCGCCTCGAGACTTTGTTTCCTGGTCACAAACTTTTGCGTGTCTACGGGTTTCGGGTAACGCGCAATGCAGACATAGACATTGCTGAAGACGAAGCGGACGACCTCTTACAAGTTATTGAAGATGAGGTTCGCAAACGCCGCTGGCGCAACCCGGTACGGCTCGAGGTCATGAGTAACATGCCTGCGTCGTGGCAAGCCTATTTGCGCGATACCTTGGCGCTGGACAGCCGCGATGTCTACGAGATTCCCAACCACCTGAACGCAAGCGACTTTATGCAACTGGCCCAGCTCGATATTCCAGAGTTGTGCTTTAAGCCGTTTCACATGCACATGCCTAGCGAGTATTGGGGTCAAACGGATATTTTTGCGGCCATTCGCGAGCGGGATATTCTTATTCATCATCCGTTTCACAGTTTTGATGCGGTGTTGAATTTGCTCGAGCAAGCTGCTGAAGACCCAGACGTGCTGGCTATTAAACAAACCCTCTACCGTGTAGGGCGTAACTCGCCAGTGGTAGCGGCCCTTGCCAAAGCAGCGGGTAATGGCAAGTTAGTTACAGCGCTGGTTGAACTTAAAGCGCGTTTCGACGAAGCCAACAACATCGTTTGGGCACGTGAGTTAGAGCGGGCTGGTGTTCACGTGGTGTACGGGCTAGTAGGGCTTAAAACCCACTGTAAAACCCTCTTGATTGTACGCCGTGAAGGCGATGAAATTCGCCGCTACGTTCACCTTGGCACGGGCAACTACAACCCGAGCACCAGCAGCCTCTATACCGACATGGCGCTACTGTCCTGTGACCCAGACATTAGCGCAGATACATCAGAGATGCTCAATTACCTTACTGGGTTTTCTAAACAGCAAACCTGGCGCAAACTCTGGGTGGCACCCAAAACCTTGCGGACTAACCTTATTGCAGCCATTGAAAGAGAGGCTGCCCACGCCAAAACGGGCACACCTGCGCGCATTATTGCCAAGATGAACTCACTGGTGGACCCAGAGGTGATTCATGCACTCTACCGAGCGTCGCGGGCGGGTGTGAAAATCGATTTGATTGTGCGCGGCATCTGCTGTTTATTACCCGGCGTTAAAAACGTGAGTGAGAACATTCGTGTGCGCGCGGTTGTGGGCAGGTTTTTAGAGCACTCGAGAATCTTCTATTTCCAAAATAGTGGTGCTGAGGACATCTATTTAGGTTCCGCTGACTGGATGCAACGCAACCTCAACCGCCGGGTGGAAGCGGTCTTCCCAATTGAAGATAGTACCCTTAAACGCAAAGTGATGGCTGTGCTGGACTTGCTACTGCGAGATAACGAAAAAGCCCGCGAGTTGCGCAGTGACGGCAGCTACCGCCGGGTTAAACGCAAGTCTGGGCAGAACCGGCTTAATGCTCAAGAGCGTCTTCTAGAATTATCCACTCGCCGCTATGACGAGCGCCTCTAGCTTGACATATAGAGAATCATCAAAGCAGTTGCATTGAGTAGCATCATAGTCAAACTCGCTTGTCTGAGACGACGTCATCAATTATGTCAGATAGAGACAATCTTACTGTTGACGGATGTTAACAGCATCATGTTGATGGCATCTATTCAGTAGGTGATGTTTCGTCCGCACTGGATGCGTTGAGGGGCAAGTGCATAGTTGTTTCAGTAGAAAAGCCTAGTAGCCACTTGAGGTAGGGGAAGTGCGTCGTGCGAATTGCCTTAAAGCCGCGCCGTTCATAAAGGCATTGAGCAGCAGGGTTAGTGTTGATGACATTCAAGCGAATATAGTCAAAACCTTGCTTGCGACCATAGTTGGCGAGGTGCTCGAGCAACTTACTTCCCACGCCACGCCCGCGCATATCTTCATGAACTACGAATCCGTCCATCAGCAGTTCGCCCGGTTGGGGTTTACGTTCGTACAGTGCCAAGATAATAGCTGCACGCAAACCTCCCCAAAGACCTAGTTTGGGTGCTGTTTCGGGCATGTTGCCAGAAAATGTGCCGCCCGTAAGTGAGCCATCAGCTGTGTGAAAACCTGCGAGACCTACTAAACGGTCAGCTTCAAAAGCGGCGACGCAAAACTGAGGTTGGAAACTGTGCTCGAGCACCGCTAGCCGTGTCTCGCGGTTAGGAATGGCAATGCCCAATTTGCTACCAAATGCTTGATCGTAAAGACGTGCCGCCGCAAAACGGTAATCATCAGCAAAGCCTTGTTGATAGTGAATATTTGAACTGGCTGTCATAACTGCAGATTACTCTATGTAGAGCCTGTAAAAGGCTATGACAATGTTGGATTTGTAAACAAATAGTATCTTGGTCCAACGCAGCTTGATCTCAAACCTAAAACGCAATGTACTCAT
>CAZMCW010000207.1:0-970 GCA_964564405.1 uncultured bacterium | reverse complement strand
GTTTGTTGATGATCTTTATAGCATCACTCTTAGCTTTTGAGCGTGGCGTTGAGGCTAATCTCTGGCCCAGCTAATGCTTTTGACACGGGACAGCCGTTTTTAGCTGCGGTGGCAATCTCTTGAAACTTGGTATCGTCAATACCGGGAACATCACCTTCGCAGGTTAAGTCTATTTTGGTGATGGCAAAGCCGCCCTCCACTTGCTCGAGATGAACTGCTGCAGAGGCATCTACCTTGGTGGGCGTAAACCCTGCTTCAGATAGTTCGTGCGAAAAAGCCATGGCGTAGCAGGCAGCGTGAGCAGCCGCAATCAGTTCTTCGGGGTTGGTGCCTGTGCCGTCTTCAAACCTCGAGGGAAACGAATACTTTCCGGAAACAGACCCGCTGGCAGTTTGCAGTGAGCCTTGACCTTGGGCTAAGTTGCCCTCCCAAACGGCACTTGCTGAACGTGTTGGCATAACGCTCTCCTTTGTCAAAGTTATGTGGCCTCGGCCAAATTGGCGTGAGGATGGTTGTGCAGTGAACCTCCCAGAGTTTAACGCTGACCTGCTCGAGGGCATGTTTACAGCAGCACTACTAATACTATTTCCGGTTATTTTGGTAACAAAGTAACCCGAGCGGCGTAGGGCATTGCGCGAGACAACTTGCGAGTAGAAACAGATACCAAGTCCGTGCCAGACAGATGGGAATCCCATAGGGATTTATGATGTGTTTTTTCGGACTTGGTATAACTTAGCGTATGTTGAATATTGTCTATCAGTGTTAAACCTACCTTGTTACAGTAAATGCTAGAAGGATAGCGTTCATCAAGATGGAAATACCATGAGATAATGACGCAGCTTTCTCACCTTTTGGTTGTCTAGGATGATGAAGCAATGTACTTGCAGCAGCTTAATACTATCGTTTGCAGCTGAGTGTTAAGTCCTGAGATTAGGTATTAAATCCTGAAGATTATCCCGCAGGTGTGGGG
>CAZMCW010000206.1:0-8429 GCA_964564405.1 uncultured bacterium | reverse complement strand
GTAGAAGCGGGAGGGCTTCTGCGACGCCTCGCCGGGCTTGGCGTCGGGCTTCTTCGGGCCGTGCTCGAGGGTGTCGCATACAGCCTTCGCGACACGCTAGAAGTCATTCAGCCCCTTGCCAACGTGACAGAACTCCTCAGCACGGGCGGCGGGTCAACCTCTGACTTTTGGTTACAGATGGTCAGCGACGTACTCGAAACACCGCTAAAACAACCTCAATTCAACCAAGGTGTTGCGTATGGGGCGGCTTTGCTGGCGTTCTGGAGTTGCGGGCAGCCTGTGGTGAGCAACGCGCAAACCACCACACATCAATTGTTGCCAGCATCGGGGCCTGCCTACACCGAGGCTTTAGCACGCTACCAAAATCTGTAAATGATGAATGGTTAAACCTGCTAATATCTATTTCCTTATGTTTATAGATGATACAAAGTGACCGAAAATGTCTTGCATTAGCTAGCTGTGTTCGGCTATCAAGACTATCTGGAAAATGGTTATCTGAGGAAAGGTGACAAAATTATGCCCGTAGAAGTCTTAGCAGGTCTCAACGTTACTGATGAAACGTCGTATCACGCGTATCGTGATGGCATCAAAGCCATTTTGGAACAGTACGGCGCGCACTTTACCCATGATTTTAAGGTGGCAGAAACGGTCGTGAACACGTCGGATGCGCCCATTAACCGGATTATGACCTTGCGCTACCCAGACATGGACGCGCTAAATACGATGTCGCAAGACGAAGCTTATTTAAGCGTGCGCGGGCAGTACTTTGATAAAGGTGTCAAAGATACGACCATTATTGCCATGTACGACGTCGAGTAGCATCAACAACCTCCAAGATATGTCTAGGCGGCCGCCAAGGTCGCCTTTTTTAGTGAATAGCTGTCAGGTAGCGTGATAAGGTTGATATATGGACATCCTCAAACAACTTTCTGAAATGTCAGGCGTGCCGGGGCGCGAAGAACGCGTGCGGGCGTTTATTGAAACGCAGCTCGAGGGACACGTTGATGAAACCCACACAGACGCCCTCGGCAACTTAATCGCCGTTAAAAAAAGTAGCATAAAAAATGCCAAGAACGTCATGGTGGTAGCGCATATGGACGAAATTGGCTTTTATGTGAAATACATTGACGACAAAGGCTTTTTGCGGGTGCAAAACCTAGGTGGGTTTGACATGCGTAACTTATTCGCACGTCAAGTGACCGTGTTTGCCAGCAGCGGCGATGAATACATCGGCGTATTAAATCCAGCAACCAAACCTGTTCACATTGCCAGTGCCGAAGAGCGCAAACGCGTACCGGAAATGCAAGATTTTATGGTGGATTTGGCACTTCCTGCAGACACGGTCAAAGAAAAAGTACGCATTGGCGACATGGTGACTCTGCGGCAAGAATTTCACGATTTAGGTGAGGTTGTTACCGGCAAGTGCCTTGATGACCGCGCAAATTGTTGGGTGTTGCTCGAGCTGCTCAAACGCTTAGACGTCCCAACTGCCAACGTTCATGCGGTGTTTAGCGTGCAAGAAGAAGTGGGACTTCGTGGGGCAACCACCAGCGCGTTTGCGATCACGCCAGATATTGGCATTGCCCTCGATACAACCCTGGCGGTAGACACACCCGGAAGCCCCAGCGACCAAAGCATCACCGAGATGGGTAAAGGTGTAGCCCTTAAAGTGATGGATAGAGCGTCCATCAGCACCCGTTGGCTTTTAGATGAGTTTATTGACCTTGCGGAAGCCAATGAGGTTGACTATCAGCTCGAGATTCTCCCCCTTGGTGGGACGGACGCAGGCGCGGTGCAGCGCAGCCGGGCGGGTGTGCCTTCGATTACGCTATCGATTCCGTCGCGTTACGTGCACACCGTCACCGAGATGGTCGCGAAAAGTGACTTAGAAGCCTCGGTGACGTTGCTCGTTCACTACCTCAGCAAGTCTGATTAGATAACATTGTGATCAAAGTGAGTTAGGGATGACGGTGGACGGTGCCGTCATCTTTTGTGTATGGTTGCATAAATGTTGATAGAATTATCATTATTTTTGTTTGTAAGGCGTTCATGGCTAGCAAATGCGTGAAACGCTATAGAAACTTATCTGCTACGTGGTACGATCAATTGTGATTTTAGGTGTCATTAGCGACGTTCAAGCAAACATTTTAGCGTTAGATGCCGTGCTCAAAGCTCTCGAGCAACGCGGTGTAGACGAAATTATTTGCTTAGGGGATCTGGTGGGCTACGGTCCCTACCCAGATACGGTGATCAACGTCATCCGCAAGCGGAACATCCCTTGTACTTTGGGTAGCGCTGATGAGCAGCTTATCTATGGGTTTGCGGCTGAAGGTGGCTCGAGCATTGCCGACACAACCATCGAGTGGACGCGCCGCATGACCAAACCAGAAAGCCTCGAATTTCTGAAAAAGCTCGCTGTACAACAGCGTATGCACACACCTTATGGGCGCTTGCGGTTTTTCCACGGTACCCTCGAAAGTAACGCCACACCGCTAGATTTAAGCCGCAGTGACAGTGAGCTTATGCGCGAGCTAGACGAGGCACGTTGCACCATCATCGCGTGTGGCAAA
The DNA here is from genome assembly GCA_964564405.1 of uncultured bacterium. GTDB lineage: Bacteria > Deinococcota > Deinococci > Deinococcales > Trueperaceae > JBCCBI01. The sequence goes on along the minus strand of CAZMCW010000206.1, from coordinate 5,859 downwards.
ACGCACGTACCTGGCATTATTAAACTTACCAACGGCTACATTATTAACCCTGGCTCGGTGGGTCTGTCGCTAAGCGGTAGCCCCGGTGCAGACTATGCGGTGCTCAATATTTCTAAAGATGCTGTTCATGCCAGTTTGCACAAAGCCCCCTACGACTATGAGGCCGTTGCCTTTGACATTGGTTCATGGGATTTACCTGAGGTAATTGCCTACGCCGTCCGTCACGGGAAAATGGTAAGCCCGCAAGAAGCAGTTGATGCCAAAAAGAAAGTCAACACAGCGCCACCTGTGATTGGGCGCAAGGGCACATCTTCTTGATGCTTATTTGTTAAGCATGATGACACTTGATGAGATTCAGCAGGCTGCTAAAACACTGTGCGATACGCAAGGTTGGCACACGCACACGCCAGTGGAACGACTAGCTTATCTAATAGCTGAAGTGGGTGAGCTTGCCGAGATAGTCTTACAGCTTGAAGCTGCTGATAACACAAACGACATCAGTAATACTGTCAAAAATGACATCAAACGTCACATTGGTCACGAAATGTATGACGTGATTTGGAACGTGTGTGCCTTAGCCAATCAGCTCGAGATTGATGTTGAGCGTACGTCTGCTGAAAAAGAAACTGACAATCAAACCCGCGTTTGGTGATGGACTAGGTTTCAGATACAAGTTCAATGCCCATTGCTAGTGCTTCGCCGCCACCAATACACATCGATGCCACACCCCGCGTTTTGCCGTGGCGTTTAAGTGCGTAGAGTAGTGTCACCAAAATACGCGCTGCAGACGCCCCAATAGGGTGACCAAGCGCAACTGCGCCACCATGAATGTTGACGTGGTCGGGGTTGAGGTTGTGCTCTTGCGTGGCAGCCATGGTCACCACCGCATAGGCTTCGTTAATTTCGTAGAGGTCAACGGAATCAGTGGACCAAGCGAGTTTTGTAAGGAGTTTCTCGAGCGCGCCAACGGGTGCAAGCGTAAACCACTCTGGTTCTAGGGCGTGGGCGCTTGTTCCACAAATACGTGCCAAAATAGGCAAGTTTTTAGCTTTCGCCGTTTCTTCTGAGCAAATTACAACGGCAGCCGCGCCATCGTTAATGCTCGAGGCATTGGCAGCGGTCACGGTGCCGTCTTCCTCAAATGCAGGTTTTAAGGTGGGTAACTTGTCAAAGTTCACTTTTTTGGGCGATTCATCCTCGGCAACAAGCGTCACATTACCTTTGCGACCACGCACCTCAACGGGGACAATTTCATCTTCAAAGGCACCTTCGCGAATTGCCTCGAGCGCACGTTTGTAAGAGGTGACGGCAAACGCATCTTGATCCTCGCGGCTGTAGTTGTACTTGCGAGCAGACAGTTCTGCGCAGTTCCCCATGTGCAGGCCGCCATAAGCATCAATAAGTCCGTCGTGGAGCATACTGTCAAGCAGCTCGCCATGACCAAAGCGCAAGCCGTTGCGTGCCCCCGGTAGCAGATAAGGGGCGTTACTCATTGACTCCATGCCGCCAGCCACAGCAATTGTCGCATCCCCCAGGGCGACTGCTCGCGCCGCTTGAATAATCGCCTCCATACCACTACCACACATTTTGTTGACGGTCACCGTAGGTGTGCTCTGCGCAAGCCCGCCGTAGATGGCAGCTTGGCGGGCGGGTGCTTGGCCCATGCCGGCGGGCAGGACGTTACCCATAATGACCAAGTCAACATCTTCTAAGTTGAGGTTTGCGCGTTGGACGGCTTCTTTGATGGCTGTGGCACCAAGTTCAGAGGCTTTGAGGCTGGCGAGTGTGCCTTGGAATGCCCCAATGGGTGTGCGTGCAGCGGATGCAATAACAACCTGTGGAGTAGGGGAGGTCATGGAATCTCCTTAAGACGAAACTTGCTGCTTGTGATGTTTGAATGTTCAGGCTTGCTGATGACAACTAGACGTACAGGCTGAGTGATAAGGAATCTAACCTCGAGCAAGGCCATCACACAACACACAAAATTATATGTTGCAAGCGTGCTGACATCAGCGCTTTACAAAACGGTTTGGTATGCAGATGATACGCTTTAAGTTGACTATGATGCCGTCCTGTAAGCTTGTTGAGACCGTTTAAGTGTGCAACGACTCGAGCAAGTCTTGCTTAAGTTGCCACAGTTTAGGCGTCAGCGATACATGGTAAATGTGTGGGTTCACCAGACGCTTCACCCCAGAATCCAAGTGGGCGAGGTCGGCATCGCGGCGGGCACGCATGGCGTCTAGGTCGTGTTTGTCGATGTGGGTTGTCCCGTGTTGGTAAGCGAGTTCATGAAGGGGCTCGAGGCTATGCACATCACCTGTAGCAAGTTTGCGCCGTTTGTGAACATCTGCGTAGTGTTGCAACGTGAGCACGCCGTCGGTTTCTAAGGAAGCATCTAGCTGTTCATGTGACAAGGCAAGCACATCTGCGGTAGCCCGCCCATCACCACTACCACTATTACTTTTGTGACGGTACACCCTCCAAACGCGTTTATCGCCAGGATTGGGTGTTTTAGCAGGTGAGTTTGAGACCTTGATAGCGGGTTTCCAAGTTGTGTTATCTGAGCTGGTGTCATCAGGTGAAATCGCCACCAATTTATAAACGCCACCTAACGAGGAGTCACCTTCTGAGGTGATTAAGCGCGTCCCCACACCGTACACAAGTCGGTTCGCAAGTGATTCTGGATGAACACCGTAGCTGGCAGCCTCTTGGCGAATTTGGGTAAGAATCTGCCAAATCACTAATTCGTCCAAATTACTGCTGAGCACAATTTGTGTGTTGGGGAAGCCAGCATCGTTTAACATTTTGGCAGCTTGAATGCTCAAATAGGCTAAATCACCTGAATCAATCCTAATACCAACGGGTTCATGGCCTTTAGCGCGTAAATTTTCAAACACACTGATGGCGTTGGGGAGGCCGCTACCGAGGGTGTCAAGGGTATCAACCAAAAGTAAACAGTTATCTGGATAAAGATCAGCGTAGGCTTGAAATGCAGCCAACTCACCAAGCCCTAGCGCCACAAAGACTTGCACCATGCTGTGGGCGTGGGTGCCTTTGGCAGGGTAGCCTAGCACGGCAGAAATGCCTACATTAGAACTAAAATCTGCGCCGCCAATGAGCGCGGCCCGTGTGCCTGCGTTGCCCCCACGGTCGTGCGAGCGGCGCACCCCAAACTCGAGCACAGCCGCACCTTCACAACTTTCGCGGATGCGGGCGGCTTTGGTGGCAATAAGTGTTTGGTAGTTAAGCTGGGCTAGGAGTGCTGTCTCGACAATTTGTGCAATGGCAAGTGGCCCTTCGACAACGGTGATAGGCGTTTGCGGGTGAACCACGCGACCTTCTAGTACGGCGTGAATGGTGAGGCTCGAGAAATCCCCATGCTGCCTAAGCCAGGTTAAAAAGTCATCATCAAAGGTGCGTTGTCCGTGCGCGTCACGGTGTTGTTTGAGGACGTCAATGTCTTCATCGCGAATATGCGCGCTGTCGAGCCAATCCAAAAACCAGCCCATACCCGCGTTGATGCAAAAGCCAGCGCGGTGCGTGCCATAATCGGGGTAATCCCTAAAAAAGTGGTCAAACTGGGCAGGGCGCTCATGTAGACCTTGTTGAAAGTACAACTGAGCCATGGTGAGTTGGTACATATCGGTAAACAAAAAGCCTTCGGCGGTGCGCTGCTGGGCTAAGTTCATAGTGATCTCCTGCGTAAGTAACGACGTAAGCGCGTATGTAGATAGAAGTAAATAATGAGTTCAGTTTACAGCTTGGGATGTGGCAGGGGTGTGCGAGTAATTTGCACAACATTGCTCCGATGCCCTAGAACTAGGGACAAAGGATGCTTTTGTTGAAAACAAGTATGTTATGCAGTTAAGTGAAACAAGGTTGATGCCGCAATGCAGCGTGCTAGCGGAAGTGACGTAGACTGTGGGGGATGCTCGAGCCCTCGCTACTAGTTGTACTACTCATCATTTTCATTGCCATGCTGGTGCGTTCAGTAGCTGGTTTTGGTGATGCCATTGTGGCGCTGCCCCTACTGAGTATTTTTTTAGGCTTAACCGATTCTGTTGCCCTAGTAACACTCACCGGGTTTGCCAGCGCGTTAGCGATTGGGCTAAGTAGTTGGAGTAACATCAACTGGCGTGCTATTGGACCGTATCTGCTGGCCTCAGTCATTGGCGTGCCACTTGGTATTGGTATGCTGCGCAACTTACCAGAGAGGTGGCTTTTGGGTGGTTTGGGACTGTTAGTTTGTCTGTTTGGGGTTTACAAACTGAGGACACTTCAAATGTCACTATCTAAACCGGCAAGTATGGCTGATTCCCAATGGGGCAGCTCTTGGTTAACTTACGGCTTAGGTGTGTTTGGCGGCATGATTGGCAGTGCATACGGTATTTTGGGACCGCCCGTGGTGGTTTATGGCATGTTGCGGGGCTGGACGCCAGCTATGTTTCGCGCTACATTGCAAGGGTATTTTGGCTTAACGACTAGCCTAATTGTGCTTGGGCACGGGCTTACCGGATTATGGAATCAGCAGGTTATGATGCTGTTTGTCATGGCGCTACCGCTTATTGCACTGGCGGCTTACACGGGTAAGCACATCAGCACGCGCTTGCCAGCACATCACTTTGAGCGTGGTGTATGTATTGGTATTGTTGTACTTGGCATAATGTTGATGCTCTAAATACAACTAAACCCTACCCTAAGTTGCTAACACAAACCTTAACGCCGAAACTGTATGGAGGCGTTGACGCCCGACCAAGATACACTCATTGGCGCGCGCAAGTTAAACGACGTAGGTAGCAAAATAACACCCGATGCAGGTCCTTGAGGGCTTACCCGGCGGTTATCGCCAGATAGGACAACTAGTCCGTAAGGAGGTTGGGCGATAAACCGCCGCCCTTGTTGTTGAAAGGTGACATCTCCTGACCACGTGCTACTGCTCACTGCGGTCACACTAAAAAAGAGTGGACGGGCGTCTTCAAATTGATTAAGTACCCCGTCAAACTCACGTTGCCGTTCGGGAAACGCCAGCGACAACAGGCCAACATCTGCAATTAACATGCTTAGGGTATCTGAACCGGCACTGCCCGAGGCAAACAGGGAAAGCCCGTAAACACCATTGCCAAGTTCAGTGAGTTCAGACCGACCCACGCCCAACGCACTAGCCGTCACAGCAGGATACGTTACGTTAATTTGGCGACCACTACTAAGCATTAAACTTGTTTCAAACGCAACAAGCCCCAACAGCTCAACTGCATCTGGTGGACCGTACCAAGTTGTGCCTCGCCGCAGTACAGGTGCGCTGAGGCCGATGTCGCCGCCGTCTTGCCCGCCGCTACTAGGTTGCCAAAGTACATCAGGAGAATTGGCAAAGACAATTAGCACTCCATCGGGGCTGCGGATGGTTAAGCTGGTACTGTTTTCGGTGGTGGTGAACCCCTCGAGCCGCGCTACTTCGTTGAGAGCAATATAGCTAAACCCACCTTCGCGCAAACCGGATACAGACGTTTGTGCGTGGGCGCTACTAAATAGAGGTAGCACGGTAATAAACCCTAGCATTAAGATAAACCAATGCCTCAAGCAATCACGATGTCTTAAGTAATCACAGCGTCTTAAATAACTATAACGTCCTAAACAATCATTCTGCCACGTCACGCCCGCTAGCCTAGCATAACAAAAACCTGCCCGCTGCGATAAATGCACCGGGCGAGGTTGAAAGATTAAGCTACACCAACTAATACCCTTCCCGGTTATTTTGGTAACAAAGTAGCCCGAGTGGAGCGAGCAGAAACAGATACCAAGTCCGACTAGAACGTAATAAACTCTGTAAGAGTTTATGGTGTGTTTTGTCGGACTTGGTAT
>CAZMCW010000205.1:8173-8489 GCA_964564405.1 uncultured bacterium | reverse complement strand
GTTTGTGAGCGGTCTGGATCGTAGACGTCCAGTACAGACGCTTGCATAAATACATCGGTTGCCCCCAGGCTAGCTGGGTGATCGGGGTTGCCTTCAACTTTGGTGGGGCGGCCCTGATGGCTTTCAGCAAGTACGCCGTATGCATACCCGTCTAGGGTGAGCGCGCTCGAGTAAAACAGCGGCACCCCCGGAATAATTTCTTCCGGCGCGCGTACGTAAGGCACAATCTTTTCGTAAGGGAGCGGCGGACGTGCGCAGGCGCTTAAACCAGCTAGCGCGAGTGACCCGCCGAGGAGCTTCATAAAGTCGCGGCGGT
>CAZMCW010000205.1:5676-8124 GCA_964564405.1 uncultured bacterium | reverse complement strand
CACACTTGCGTGCATGGGATCAGCTTGGCGCGGAAATTCGCTCTCAATGAAGTCTGTAAACTCAGGAGTTTCAACGACTTCTTCAAGGCTCTTCCAAAACTCGCGCCCTTTGGCGTTTTCTAACCTAGCGCGCACCTCATGGATGCTAGCTGAGGTTTCTGGTTTATTGTTACTAGCCTCATTTGATGAATTAAAGTTTGGCGCGCTGGTCAGGAGCGTTTCTGATGATAAGGTCTCAGGCTGCGTTTTAGGCGTTAGGTTACCTGAGGCAGGATAAAGCTCGAGTTTCACTCTAGTCATTACATAACCTCAACGGTGGCAGGTCGAACACTGCGGAAGCTTGTTTGTGTTGATGTGATATTCCGCCACAAGTTCACGGCCCAGCGCGAGTTGATCTTCTGGTGGCTCATAAGCGAAATTGAAAACTTCCTCTCTAGGACGTACAAATTTTTCTGGGTTCCGGTGACACTCTAGACACCAGCCCATGGTAAGCGGAGCGTTTTTCCAAATACCCGCCATCTGCGGAATTTGCCCGTGACAGTGCGCGCAGCCCACGCCGCCATTAATGTGGGCGCTGTGGTTAAAGTACACAAAGTCAGCTAGGTCGTGAACGCGGTTCCACTGAATGGGCGTTTCGGTTTCCCAGCTTTCGTAGACGCCAGCAAGTTGCTGTGTACCCACCCGGATTTGTGAGTGGCAGGTCATACAGGTTTCGGTGGGCGGCACGTTGGCACTAGCTGCAACCTCAACAGAGGTATGGCAGTAACGGCAGTCAATGCCAAGCTCACCAGCGTGCAAACTGTGTTGAAAGCCAATAGGTTGTTCAACCGGTACACCCACTTTGTTGTTGAGCGTGCGCGCGTGAACAACAAGCGCGGTGAGGAGTAGCGTAAAAAAGATGACGCCGCCCCACACACTCCACTTGGCAAAAGCGTTGGCGTTGGGCGGAAAGTATTGGGCTGACATTAACCAACCTCTCTCTCGAGTAGCAGCATTTTAAGCAGCGGTATCGCAAACAGACGTTTTTGAAATAATAAAAAGTGATATTGACGTAGCAATTTTATACCTGCAGTAACTTTTGGATGAACTAGCACAGTGCTGCTAAACGGCGGATGTGGGTCAGTAGCGTGATCGTGTGCAGCACAACAAAACAACACAAAACCTTGACAAGATGCGCCGACCTAAACTGTGTTTTTAGAGCTATCACCAGTGGCTGGTGTTTTTGCTTCAAAACAACCTCCTTGGATGTTTGTTATGTCAATTCTTATGACGCTGCATTCAGTTGACGCTGCATTCAGTTGAGGTTAGCGTTGAACTCAAACTAGGGGTTTAAGCTAGTGAACTTAAGACATTTGTGGCTCGAGCTTGCTGTTAATACCACTTGCCAAAACACCCAGTCTCAAACTACTCAAACCTAACAACCGCCAATGTCCGTTAGGTGGTACCATCAAGCCCCTCTAATCAACATCTAATCCAGCCAACACGTATCTAAATGTAAATGCTGTCATTTACTAACGCTTTAAATGACTAGGCTAGCTACCCTCAACTAAGAGCAAACGTCTTGCACCCTAAACCTAACATTCAAGCTTGACAAAGCCACAGGACAATTGTCCTCAAAGTGTCACGCAACTGTCATAAAAGTGTCACTAAGGGATTGTATCAGTATTCAAAGACAATTGGGAGATTTTATCACAATTGAGTCATGTGTGGCCCGCAGTAAACTTGAGCGGATTTCAACACTAAAAACTTTCAACCGAATTTAGTGGGAATAACCGAATTTGAGTGGTTCTGGAGCGGGTTTGTGGTGAATTATGAGAGCGAGTGTGCGGGTGCAAGCGGTTAGTTATGAAAGTAGAAGTTCCGCAGTAAAAACTTTCAATTCTCATAAAACTGGCACGGTGATTCGGTGCATATGTGCAAGTTTTTAGTGTTGGGAATACCAACAAAAAACGCGCCTAACGGCGCGATCTTTTTTGCCTATATATAAGGTCAGATGTCGTGTATTACCCTAACAACCGCCCCGACAATCTCCTGTACCTGACTGATGGGTATGTGCGAAGGTGTGCCGTTGGTCTGGAGTGGGTTTGTACTCATCAAAGAATTCTCGTGCTGGTCGGATTTAAGTAGCTTACATACATAGCCGCCGCTCTTGAGAATGGCAACCACTGGTTTGTTGGGTTGGTTTTCTTCATTCTTGTCTATGATGACAATATCCCCATCTCTGATGGGGTCTAAAGGGTTTGCCATGCTGTCGCCGCGCACTCGAAAGGCGACAAGGTCACGACCGCGCGCCCAAGCTTCGTCCACCCAAAGAATGTCGTCCAGGATGAACTCCGTCTGTTCTGGGCCAGCACCGACCCAATTCGCAGTACCAACTTCAACGCGGCGTAGCGCTGGGGGGCTGAGCTGTTGGGCGAACTCTTCTGCGCCTGGTGCTGTGGGGTCAGC
>CAZMCW010000205.1:3389-5666 GCA_964564405.1 uncultured bacterium | reverse complement strand
AGGTAAATCACCTCGTGGAGGGGCATATTAAGCGCCCTAGCAAGCTTTATAAGGGTGCTTAGGCTTGGCAAAACCCATGCTCCGCGAGCGGGTGAACGACCCCTTATTAATTCATATAGAGTACTTGTGCCTATATCGTATTTGCTAGCAAACGCGTCGTATGAGATAAGCTTGTCAACCTTCATTACATGGTTGATTCGCTTTGTAAGGGCTGCGCGAGAAGTTTGTACGTCTTGTGTTTGCACTTACATTACCCTTAATCGCTGTATTCGTGCATAACGAGAATAACCCGCCCTACGATCTCTTCAATGTGGTTCATGAAAATATAGTGCGGCGTCCCGTTTGTTTGCACAGGGTTGGCGCTTACGAGTGCCTCTTCGTGCCTGTCACGTTTAAGTAGCTTGCAAACATAGCCACCAGACTTGAGTTTTGCCACAACAGGTTGATGCGCTTTTCCTTTGTCTCCAGTGTCAACAATGACTACGTCACCGTTATGTATGGGTTGGTCGGTGGCTGCCATACTGTCGCCCTTCACGCGAAAGGCGGTGAGTTCGCGCCCCTTAGCCAATGAAGATTCTATCCATACCTTTTCGTCTAAGCTTTCTGTCTGCTCTGGGCCAGCGCCACACCAGCCTGCTATGGACACCTCTAAACTTTGTACAGGCGGTACATTTTTAATGGTATCGGCACCTATTGCGTCTGGGGCTAGTTTGTAAAGTAGCTCGTGAAGTGGCATGTTAAAGGCGCTTGATAAGGCGATGAGTGTGTCTATCGAGGGCTTGGTGACTGTCCCCGACGCGCTTGTTCTTCCTAAGACTAAGTTGTAAACCGTGGTGCGTCCTATCTGGGCGAAGTCTGCAAACTGCTCGAGGGTGGTGAGGTTGCGCCGTGCCATAGTTTCGGCTATCTCGCTATTAAAAACCCCGTTCAGTTCGACAATTGGCTGCCCCTTCATCTTAACGGACATCTCATAGGCTCCTTATGGGGTTGACTGTTGAGTACATAAATGCGATTATAGATATGTCGCATATGCGCGTCAAGTTTTTTGGAGGTAATATGACTAATTCTGGCTTGGATGGGATAAGCCTCGGCGAGAGAATCGCCCAGCGTATCGAGGATTTAAACCTCGAAGTTTCCGATGTATCCGAGGTTTCTGGGTTAACAACGGGACACATCTACACCATCCTAAATGGAAAACGAGCAAACCCACAACTGTCTACGCTTGTCGCTTTAAGTAAGGCGCTTAGGGTAACATTAGATTTTTTTTACCCAGTGAGTACACAATCGGAAGATGCCGCACTACAGCGATGAGAGGAGGAAGTACCTACTAACGATTGATGAGGTTGCAGCGCTGCTGGGTTGCTCGCACAGCACTGCAAAGAGGCGTTTGAGAAAGGCACAGGCTTACGTGGAATACGAGATGGTAGAGCGAGAGACTAGCGCGGGGCGACGCTCCATAAAAACGGCTTACTTTGATCCGGAAGCGGTACAAGGTGGGGGTTTATCGGAGGGTCAATCGGAGGGTCAACATGAGAACGATGAGAACCATCGGAGGGTCACGAACCATCGGAGGGTCAATGTAGAAGACGTCGCCTCTGAGACGGCGAAAGCCCTTGATTCCATCGGAGGGTCAAATCAACAAGCTGCCACTAAATACGACCTTAGCGTGCGCACCATCTATAACTGGTTGGACCGTGCTGAACACGGGCAACCCACCCAAGCCAAAAACGGCTACCCCAAAGGTAAAAAACGACTACCCCTAGACGCGGAACACGCCATCGTCTCGGCACTGCTATCTAACACACCCGAAACCAGCATCGAACAAATCCGCCGTACCTTAAAGCGAGCTGTCCCTAGCCTTATGGAATGGCAACGCGGTGGGCGCACCGTACAGGTGTCTAGCCGCACCATCGGCAATATCAAAAAACGCTTACTCGCTGACCCTAGTACCGCCTTATTATTCGCCACAGACGACGATAAAAAGGAGCACATCCGCGTAGCAGTTGGCAAGGTATTCACCAACTACGCTAACCAACTGTGGGAGATGGACATGACCCGCTGTGATGTCATGGTTTGCACCAGCGAAGGCGAGATTAAACGCCCCCGCATTCACGCCATCATCGACGTCTACAGCAGATGCATTCCTGGCTTGGCGTTTAGCTTTGACGAAGACCAAACCCAAACCGACCTTGCCTTACTGCGAGCGCTCGTCCCCAAACCCGCGCCCTATAACGAGCTTTGGCATGTTTGGGGTACACCAGAAAGCCTCTACTGGGA
>CAZMCW010000205.1:2549-3357 GCA_964564405.1 uncultured bacterium | reverse complement strand
CTGAGCTAGGCATTCGCAGCATTCACAGTCGCCCACGCGTGTCCCACAGTCGTGGCGCTATCGAACGCTTCTTCGGCACCATGCACACGTACGAAAAAACCCTCCCAGGCTACGTAGGCGAAAACGCTGTAAACCGCGCCAGTGAGCGCATGAAACGACTCATTACCAACACGAAGGCTTGGATTGACCGCGACTTTGCCCGTGACCCCGGCTGGGGCAACCGCCTTCTCACGCTAGAAGAGTACCAACACCACATGCTCAACTGGCTCCTGGTCGAATATCACCAAAGTGACTATGAAGGGCAAGCTCGTCTAGCACGCTTTACCGAGACGGCACCTGCCAAAAGCTTAGCCATTCCCGACCGCAACGAGCTCATGCTCATCATTGGCAAACGCGTTAAGCGCACTGTCACCCCACTGGGGCAGATACGCCTGAATAACCAGTTCTGGGGCATCCCAGATGGCAGCCTTATCAACTATCAAGGCTACGACGTGATTGTCATTGAAGATCAGTTTGCACTAGGTAGCGATAAGCGTCTAGTTGCGTTCCAAACGCCCCACACAGGCGAGTTACGCATTCTTGGCGAGGCTGAACTTGCCCCAGAAATTGCTAGCAGCAGTGAAGCGGACACTTGGCGACGCAACGCTGAAGCCCAAGCCCGCGAGCAGGTGCAAGCCCAAGCCGCCCTCAAGCGCGAATACGCTGACCCCACCCTGATTGCGTCTAACGCCATGAAACAAGCTGCCCAAGCGCAGATGGATGTGGCAACACCCAAACTACCAACCCCTAAACGCAGCTATGAAGCCCT
>CAZMCW010000205.1:1700-2539 GCA_964564405.1 uncultured bacterium | reverse complement strand
GCTTTCGCCCGCGCCTTGCCGCTACATGATCCTGTCCTAGAGAAGATTAAAGCCCGTGCTGCTCGTCTAAAAGCAGCCGCTGAGGAGAACCAATGAAAGACGACATCAAAAAGATGATTGAGCTAGCCACTGCCAATCAAATCGACTTATTGACGGCGAATATCGCCGCCCCAGAACTGCTCATCACGACCACTCTAGCAACAATTACTCACCGTATCAACCAGGCACGCAAAATGCAGGTGCCACTTGCGCTCATTACGGGCGCACACGGGGTGGGTAAAACAACGTCCCTGCGCAACTATGCCACAACGGAGCACTTAGCGATGTGGGAGTGCCACCCGAGCTACCGCGCCAAGCACCTGCTTAACGACATCTCTAAGAAGTTTGGTGTGGGGACGGGCATTGGTTGGCGCTTGCAAACGAGTATTGTGCTCGATCAACTCATTGCCCACCCAAGTTGCATCATCCTGGACGAAGCGCAGCGCCTTAACTACGAAGGCTTTGACCTGCTCAAATACCTTGCGGATGGCTCCAAAAGCACCTTCGTGCTGTCTGCCTCGCCAAGTTTAAGCAAGCGCATTGACCGCTGGCCGGACATCGCCAGCCGTTGCAGTGTGCGGGTTCAAGTTGCCCCGATGGCGCTTGAGGAATTCGCGCAACTCCACAGCGATTCTCGATTCGCCTACGAAACCCTCGTGGCGATTCATGAGGCTAGCGACGGCATCTTCCGCCGTGCCCAATGGCTTATGCACCACATTGACCACGGCATCAAAATCACCCTCAAAGACAACCCCAATTCCAAACTTAACCGCATGTCGATTCACCCCGACCACGTTAAG
>CAZMCW010000205.1:1031-1596 GCA_964564405.1 uncultured bacterium | reverse complement strand
TTCCCCAACCCCAAGATGCCGCCACTTACCTTTATCTAGCAGACGAGGATAACGGCTGGATTAAACCTCACGCAGCCAAGATGCTTTATGACATCCAGTGGCTTGAAGAAGATGTGATTGTCGAGTTGGAAAATCTAGCTGCGCCAATGGGTCCGATGGGTACATATAGGGTAATTGAAACGAAGCTAATTATAAGTATCGACCAACCCCGACCTGGCTCAAAGCGCCAAACTGCTGGTTTTGGGCAAGTGAAACGTTTAGTACTTCTAAAAGCCATTCCTGACGCATCGGTATTTATGAAGGCTGATTTTGTGGAGGAGCTTTTATGACCCGCCTCTACATGTTCTACACCCTCATGACCGTCTTGGTCGGCTGCTCAGCTAGTACAAACACCCCACCCCTGACCTGTGAACAGCGCTACAACATTGCAATCGATCGCGGGGTTAACCCAGTTGAAGCCCTTGGTGACTATACCCAGTGCCTTATTAACCGTGGGGACACCATTACTCAGGTGGTCGGACGATGACTATCACACCTGGTATTAGCTACCGTGACAAGAAAACCA
>CAZMCW010000205.1:0-1021 GCA_964564405.1 uncultured bacterium | reverse complement strand
ACCGTTGTTGGGCGCTGCTGGGTTAGGCAAGGGGATAAGCACGTTGGTGGGGTGTTGTACGAACCTCGTGTAGTGGGTCGGTTGCCCGCCCGGCTTGATACCTACGCTTGCACCACTGACGAATTTAGTGAAGCGTTTGAACCCTGGTCAGGTACAAAATGACCCGCCAAGAAAAACTACGCGAACTAACGGATGCTGCACAGAAGCTTGTCTCAGATCACTCTACTGGCTCGCCACCCGGATTTGAAGAAAAGAAGATCATCATTACCAGCGTTGAAAACTGGGAACGGTTTGTCGCTGCCACCAACGCCTTCTGGACAAGTGAGGAGGACGAATAGTGACCGTCTGTAGCGAAACCCTCTACCGCATCCACTACCGCGAGCTTCCCAAACCGACTAAGCGCCGCTTCAAAAAGAGCCGTGGCATTCTCACCAACAGACGCAAGCGCAAAGCTGAACGCCGCAAGTATCGGGAGGTGCTCTATGCCTAAACGCCGTCGCACCCCCAAACCCCTGCCCAAAAGCGGACTCACCCGCTTACTGAACGCCCTCAACAACAATGCCATCCCTCGCTTTAAGCACCCCAACAGCGGGGTGCTCCTGAGCGAGCAATCCAGCTATGACGCCGTGTACCACGTCCTACAAGACGACAAACACCCCGACCGCTACGCGATCGTTAGCGCTGCACTAAACGCACTAGGAGACACATTAGGAGACCCTGCATGAACGCAACAATGCCCCATCCAACTACACCCACCCTCGGTCAAGACAACTATGACAACACCATCTACGACATCACTCGGATTGACCCTATGGACTGCCCACTCTGTGAGGCGCTTATTTACCCAGTGACTTCTAACAGGGGTAAGCGCATGTTCGTAGGTGGCGACGGCACCCGCCACAACTGCCCCAAGGCAAACCAAGCAGGAGAGTCCGCATGAACATCAAGATAATTCGAGAACTACACTCTCAAACGACTAGGGGTCCATGGTTTTGGTGGGGTAACTCAGATAACCACTCCC
>CAZMCW010000204.1:0-8493 GCA_964564405.1 uncultured bacterium | reverse complement strand
GTGATGCCTACTTAAAAGCTGTTAGTGGGCAACTTCCTGAGTTTGAAGCATGGCTTAGTTACGTCTAGTGTAAGTTGTGCTGAGTAGGTAGGTTGATCATGAGTGTCCTAGCTAAGCTTGTCAACGTTGTTCCAAAAGATAACTATGTACTTTGGTTGCAATATGAAGATGGCACTGAAGGCGACGTAGATTTATCCGATCTTGCGGGTCAGGGTGTTTTTGCACTATGGCACAAAGGTAACTCCTTTAATCATGTTTACATTGGTGAATATGGTCAGCTTGTTTGGAATGATGATGTTGAGTTGTGTGCTGATGCGTTGTACTTAAAATTGTCTCAACAGACGTTGAATAAAGCAACTCAGTATCATCCTCGCCTCCAAGCACACCAAAAGATATATAAATAAAGACGTGGGCTGTATCTACAACATGGTTCCAATACGTGCTAGACTTGTATAAGTAAATAGTTTTTGATCAACAACGCACAAGAAAGGACTGTGCATGGATACAAGTGTAACTTCCACACAAAATACCCCACCAATGCCTATAGGCATGACCGTAACCGACGCGGCCGCTGCCAAAGCCAATGAACTTTTAAGCACAAGCGGCAAAGACAACGCTGCTATTCGCGTATTTGTTAAGTCTGGCGGGTGTAGTGGCTATAGCTACGGCATGGCCATTGACGACCGCGAATTAGACGGTGACAGCATTTTTGAAGACAAAGGCGTACGCATTGTTGTCGACAAAATGAGCTTGCCCTTACTAGAAGGTTCTGAAGTCGATTATGTTGAAAACATGATGGGCGGCGGGTTCAATGTGAACAACCCCAACGCTACCAGCGCTTGCGGTTGTGGTCACAGTTTCCGCACGGATGGCAAAGCTGCACCAGAAGGTGAATCAGCAAGTTGTCATTAAGATAGAAGATTGCTGTATTAGCTTGCCGGTTTGGGTAAGTGTTTAAAAGTGACTCAAGTTCAGAGAGGGCAATGGTCCTCTCTCTTTTTTGGGTGTGTAACTCGAGTACGTTCGTATGCTGCTCAATTTCGAGTCTACTGGTATCATGCTAAATCAATTACCGTTAGACTCAATTTTTATGGTAAGTCTTTCCATAGTTAAGTCAGGAGAACAACATGTGGCCTTTTGGAGCATCAACCGCAGAACGTTTACAGCAAGAACTAGATGATACAGGCTTTTATGGCAATGTAACTGCCGAAGTTAATAAAAAGGCGGCAGTGTTTAGAGGTGAAGTTACCTCGCTAGGGCAAAAAACGTTGCTCGAGACTATTGCGACAAGCATCAACGGCATCGACAGTGCAGATACAACTAGTGTGACAGTTGTTGACAAAGACACGTCACCTGAAGACACAACTTCAGCGGAAGTCCAAGATGCAACGCAACGTGCGGACGCTTACCGCAACATTCAAGCTGACAGCGCTCTTAAAAATGCACCTGTGGACGTTATTCGTCGTGGCAACCGTTACGTTGTGCGGGGTGCTGTGGCGTCTGAAGAAGACAAACAGCGCGTGCGTGATATTTTGCAACAGACAACAGGCGTTAGCGAGGTTGACTTAGACACCTTACAAGTAGTTGCAGATGCCAACACCCTCAACCAAACAGATGACGACGGTGACATTGTCTACGAAGTAAAGTCTGGTGACACCTTGAGTCACATTGCCCTTCACTATTATGGCAGCGCTAGTGCGGATGCTTACATGAAAATTGCCAATGCTAATGGCTTAGCTGATCCCGACAAAATTCAAGTTGGGCAAAAACTCAAAATTCCCGGCACACACGCGGGACCGGATGCAAAGTTAGCATAAGAATTTAGTTGAGTTTAAGGCAGACGCCGACTGTAACCAGTAGCGTCTTTAATAAAGCTTTGCCACACATGTATAAGTTTAACATCGGGTAAATCGCTAACGAGGCTGTTGTGATCGCCGTCCAACCTAACAAAGGTTTTGGGATCATTGGCAGCCTCAAACAGGGTCTGACCTTGTTCAAAGGGGATTACTCGATCATCAGATGCGTGCATGACCAAAAGTGGTACGTTGATGTTTCCTATACGGGCAAGGGATTCAAAGCGGTTGCGCATTAAAAAGGTGGGTAAAAGCGGCCCATAAACTGCTCGAGCAGCATCTACTAACGAGGTATAGGGAGCCTCGAGCATCACCCCAGCAACGGGAACTTGACTGGCCAAATAGGTTGCTACACCCGTCCCTAACGAAAATCCATACAAAATGATCTGCTCAGGGTCAACACCGCGCGCACGCAAAGCATCGTAAGCGGCTCGAGCGTCTTGGTAGAGTCCTTGCTCACTAGGACGTCCCTCACTTTCGCCGTAGCCACGGTACTCGAGCATCAGCACATTTATCCCAAGCTCATACAACGTTTGGGTAAACGACAAATACCCTGGTAGCGTGCCCCCGTTACCGTGAAAATACATAAGCCACGGACGGTCTGGCTCGTTTTGCAAAAGTAACCAACTGACCACACGCGTGCCGTCGGCAGTGGTGAGGTCTAAACGCTCATACGGCAAGCCCACCATGTCCGGCGTTGTGGCATATTGCCCATCCGGTAATGGCGTAGGAATGTATACCAAGCGCGGTTCTAACCAGCGCAGCCCCACTACGCTGAGCAGGGCTGTGGCAAACAAACTGATAATTGTTCTGCTAATAAGCATTGCTAATGAGTTGCTACGTTGTCTAAAAGGGTTCAGACGCGTAACGCAACACAGGTTGACGGGCGGCTTTAACTTCGTCCAAGCGGCGTACAGGCGTGTCAAAGGGTGCGTCGTGTAAAAAGTCGGGGTCAGCTTCAGCCCGTTTGAGGACGTCTGCGAGCACTTCAGCATATGCATCCAGGGTTTCAAGAGATTCTGTTTCAGTGGGTTCCACCATCATGGCTTCTTTGACCACCAGCGGGAAGTAAACCGTCATAGGGTGAACGCCGTAGTCAAGCATGGCTTTGGCGATGTCCAGCGTTTTAAGCCCGTCGGGTGGCTGAGCCACAAACTCGTGCATGTTGATGCGATCAAAGGGCACGTTATAGCCAGCTTCTTTGAGTTTGATGCGCAGGTAGTTGGCATTGAGAACCGCCATACCAGACACATCTTTCAGGCCTTCGCGGCCAAGCGCGCAAATGTAGGTGTAAGCGCGCACCAAGTTGCCAAAATTCCCGTAATACGAGCGCATTCGCCCGATGGAGTGAGGGATGTCCTCATCAAAATCAAAGCGGGTGCCTTCGGTAGTGGTTTCTTGCTTGATGCGTGGTTTGGGCAAAAAATCTGCTAAGTGCGCTTTAACGCCTACAGGCCCCGTGCCGGGACCGCCGCCACCGTGAGGTGTAGTAAACGTTTTGTGTAGATTCAAGTGAACGACATCGAACCCCATGTCGCCAGGGCGGGCCCGACCCACGATGGCGTTGGTGTTGGCACCATCATAATAAAGTTGCGCGCCAACTTCGTGGGCAAGGCGGCTGATTTCTAAGATGTTGGTTTCAAAAATGCCCAAAGTGTTGGGGTTGGTGAGCATAATGGCGGCAACGCTTTCGTCGAGTACGTCTTTGAGCGCGTCGATGTCTACCTCGCCACTAGCTGCTGTGGGGACTTCAACAACTTTATAGCCGACCATGGTTGCGGTGGCCGGGTTGGTGCCGTGTGCACCGTCTGGCACAATCACCTTGGTGCGGGTATCACCTTCGCCGTTGGCATCGTGATAGGCGCGAATCATTAAAATACCGGTGAGTTCGCCGTGGGCACCGGCGGCAGGTTGCAAGGTGATGGCGTCCATGCCCGTGATTTGCTCGAGGTACCTCTGCAAGTTATACAGCAGCTCGAGCGCCCCCTGCACGCTATCCGGATCCTGATACGGGTGAATGTCCGCAAAAAGCTTCGCCGCTTCTTCGTTGACTTTAGGGTTGTACTTCATGGTGCACGACCCCAAAAAATACGCGTTGGCATCGATGCTCATTTGGCGGTGGGCAAGTTGCGTGTAGTGGCGCACCAAGTCAAGTTCAGAAACTTCTGGCAGTTTGGGCGCCGTCTTTCTGAGGTTATCTGCGCCTAGTAAGTTAGCCAGGTCAGCGCCTTCACGTACGGGCGGGTGGGCGGCGCGGCGACCTGGTTTGGCGCGTTCAAAGATAAGTGGGAAGTCAGCCCCCTGTTGATAAGTAGCGTGCTGAGTTGATGAAACAGTCGCTGGGGCTTCAGGTTCTTTAATCATGGGCAACCTCGAGCATCTTTTGGGTGGGTGCTGTATCAACATGCGCTGCGTTAATGTCAGACAAAGCGTTCACTAGCGCAGTTATGTCATCATCTTGGGTGAGTTCGGTGGCGGCTAAAATGACAGCCTCACCTAAACCGTAATTTGCGGTTACAGGCACACCTGCGTGAATGTTGCGTTCAGCGAGTAAACGGCGCACCTCAACGGCTGGGCGGTTAGTCTGTACGACAAACTCATTGAAGAATGTACCTGATAGAACGTTAAGTCCGGCGTCCTCGAGGCTGTTAACTAATGTGTGAGCTGCTCGCACGCTGCTGGTGGCAAGCTCAACCAAACCTTGAGGACCCAGCGCAGCCATATTCACCGTTGCCATAAGTGCTGCCAGTTGGTGGTTGGAGCAAATGTTGGACTTAGCTTTGCTACGGCGAATGTGTTGCTCGCGTGCTTGGAGCGTGAGCACAAACGCGCGTTTGCCGTCTACGTCCGTTGTTTCACCGACAATGCGACCAGGCAATTGCCGCAAAAGAGCATCCGTGACGGTCATGAAGCCAAAACTGGGGCCGCCAAAGTTGCTGGGATTACCCAACACTTGTCCGTCACCCACGGCGATGTCGGCACCGTATTCAGCGGGACTGGTGAGTACAGCCAGTGATAGAGGATCAACTACAGCGATGAACAACGCACCCACGTCGTGAGCGGCCTCAGCTAGCGTTGGCATGGTTTCTAAATAACCCAAAAAGTTAGGGTTTTGCACGATGACGCAGGCAACATCATCGCCAAGTTGGCTATGAACTGCACTTGCTGAGGTAGTGAGCTGTTCTAAGCTAACCTCGGCAATGGCGATGTTTAACGGATTGAGGTAAGTGGCCATCACCTCACGTGCTTCTGGGTGTACGCCTGTGCTCACTACAACGCGCTTGCGCTTTGTTTGCCGCACAGCGAGTAGGGCGGCTTCGGCTACGCTACTCGCGCCGTCATACATAGACGCGTTGGAAATGGGCAGTCCGGTAAGCTCGGCCATCATGCTTTGATACTCAAAAGTGGCCTGGAGTAGACCCTGGGCAACCTCAGGTTGATAAGGCGTGTAGGCCGTCACAAACTCACTTTGCATGGCTAGGTGGGGTGTGACCGAGGGGATAAAATGCTGGCGCGTGCCGCCACCTAGCAAACCTCCGGTAGGTGTTTGGTTTTTGGCAGCGAGATCACGTAGGTGACGAAGTAGTGTGACTTCATCCAGACCTGCTGGTACGTCGATGTCTGGATTGTGGAGGGCTTCTGGCATGTCTGCAAAAAGTGCGTCGATGCTGCCAACCCCAATGGCGTTAAGCATGTGGGCAATGTCTTCAGGCGTGTGAGGCAGGTAGTTCATGATTTTTTTACTCGGCTTCAGCGACATCATCATAAGTCGCTGCGTCGATCATGGTGTCCAGTTGGCTAGGGTCGTTAAGGCGGAGTTTGAACATCCAACCGTCACCGTAGGGAGCTTCGTTGACCTGTTCGGGGCTGGCCTCGAGCGCACTGTTCACCTCAACAATTTCACCTGAAGCCGGCGCATAAATATCCGAGGCTGTTTTGACGGATTCAACCACGGCAATAGCGTCGCCCATCGCAACTTCATCACCTACTTCGGGTAGTTCAACAAAAACTACATCGCCCAGAGCGTCTTGCGCAAAGTCGGTAATGCCTACGGTGATGGTATCACCATCTACCTTGGACCACTCGTGGGTAGCGCGGTATTTCAAATGTTCGGGGGTTTCCATACATCACTCCTTAAAACTCATCTAAGATGATAATGCACGTATGCATATTCATGCAGGTTGCGGCACACCTTTATGTCGTAAAGCAGCCAACCTAAAGTTACCCGTGCCTACAACACAACGTATAACGCTTAGTTTACGAAGATTTGGGTTTGTAAAAAGGAGGTTTGCTGACGCTTGCTGGAATAACCTTGCGGCGAATTTGCACATTTACCTTGCTGTCTAGCTCGCAGTGGGCTTGCTCGAGCCAAGCTAGTGCAATACCTTTACCCGTCACAGGCGATAACGTGCCAGATGTCACCACACCAATGACCTCACCTTGCGCGTTGAATACTTCGTAGCCTTCACGCGGGATGCCTTTGTCAAGTAAGGTGAGGCCAACTAACTTGCGGGTACAACTTGGGTTCCAAAGGGCGTCACGACCAAAAAAATCTTTGTCTTTAACCACCCATGCGTAGCTCGAGCACAATGGATTGGTTGCCTCAGTAAAGTCGTGACCAAAAAGTGGAAAGCCTGCTTCTAGGCGTAAGGTATCACGTGCACCTAAACCGCAAGGGGTAACTTCAGCTTGTAAGAGTGTGTCCCACAGTTTGATGCTGTCACTCGCAGCACAAAGAACTTCAAAGCCGTCTTCACCGGTGTAGCCAGTGCGGGCGATTTGCAAGGGAACGCGGGTACCCGTTAATTTAGCTTGCACAATACGGTTTTTCTTGACATGTGTAAGGTCAACATCAACAAGGTCATTTAATACCGTTTCAGCTTTGGGACCTTGAACGGCAACAAGTCCCCACTGGTCAGACTCGTGAACAACAATGACTTCGTAAGCAGCTGCTAGTTGGTTAAGTTGTTGGGTGACGGTCGCATCGTTAGCAGCATTGCAAATAATAAGAAATTCTACCTTACCAAGCTGGTACAAATAAATGTCATCAACTAGACCGCCACTATCATTGGGGATCATGCTGTACTGACCGTGGCCAGGACTTAACTTAGCAGGCTCATTGAGGGTAGCAAAACGCAAAAAGTCCAGCGCGCCCACACCGCTAACACGCAACTGTCCCATATGGCTTACGTCAAACATGCCTACATGGTTGCGTACAGCAAGGTGTTCTTCAAGAATGCCTGTAGGGTATTGAATGGGCATATGCCAACCCGCAAAATCAACCATTTTTGCGTCTAGCACAAGATGTTTTTCATGGAGTGACGTGGTTTTCATAAGTGTTTACCGTAACATGATCAAACATGAGGTTGATAGACACAAATGTATTCATGCCAAAATAGCACAATACCCACGAGTTCTTCATATAGTTGCAGTTTAGTGTAGGTACATTTACCATAATACCAAAGTGATTTGTGCGCGCTCCAACGTGCTGTGCAAAACGCGCGTAGTGACGCAGTACGGCGCAGCTCGAGCGTACCCCCAAACGACAACTAGTATGACAATATTCTTTCGATTTGGTATGAGGAATAAACGCAGCTTGCCCAATCTTATAAAGTTGCATTATGCTGTAAAAACATGACTGGCAAAGGTGCGCAAAATCGGCTATAATAACAAATATCGAGATCATCTAAATGAAAGGACGCTTATGCAACCGACCACGGCTTGTGCGATTACTCGTGTAGCAACACTAAATGATGCACCCTTGGTGTGTGAATTATACAAACGCGCACCGGAGTACTTTGAGCGCCTTGGTGCCGAGGTGCCCACGCTTAGTGAAGTTAGCCGTGAGCTCGAGGTTGCCCTAACTGACCCTTGCCGCCATGTGGAGCTTATTCTTAGTGCGCGTGAAGGTCTGTTAGACAAACCACATGACCTTGCGGGTAAACATAGTCCTAACCGTGTTTCAGCGCTCACTAAACCCATTCAACCTTTGCGGGTTGTGGGCTATCTTGACTACAAGATGAACTTTCCCGAACGCGGGGATACAACCATCAATTTGTTGCTCGTTGGTAAACCGTGGCAGCGCAGTGGTTACGGCGCACGTGCTATGGAAGATTTAGAGATGCGTCTAAGCGGGCGGGTAAGGCGTTTACTGGCAAGTATTTACGGGCAAAACCCCAGAGCCAAACGCTTTTGGGAAGCCCTTGGTTACAGTTTTGCTATTGACGCCAAACCGGTGCTGGATTGGTATGCCAAGTATTTGGAGCCGCAACCGAGTACAGGGTTTAGTTTAATGCGTTTGCCAGCGTGTTAAGCAACCAGTGAGGTCAAGAAGACAAGAAATGCTCCTCGAGCCTAAGTAAAAACGCAACACACGTCATAACAAGACGAACCAACGCGCAGCCACCAAGGTTGCGCGTTTTTATGCCTGTCGTCGTTTTGGGCGCTTATACCCTTTCCGGTTATTTTGTAGCAATTCCAGGATTAGTTCCCCCACTGAGTAGGTCGATTTCTACTCCCCTGGGTCGCACGCGCAACTGCCTGTAGCAGTTACTCGTGGAAACGCTATTTGGTAACAAAGTAACTCGAGCGGCTCCGAGCGTTGCGCGAGACAACTCGCGAGCAGAAACAGATACCAAGT
>CAZMCW010000203.1:0-8494 GCA_964564405.1 uncultured bacterium | reverse complement strand
CAAGTTGGTCTGTGTGAACAAGCTCGAGCGTCTGCACGCCAATATCAAAGGTCCCATGGGCAGCCAGTTCAGGTGCGTCTGGGCGAATAAGATCAATGCGGTTGACGCTCGTCGTAAGGTCTGGGGGAGTGGGCATGAGGGGCGTTTCGTCGTCGCTACTACAAGCAGCCAATCCAATCATAACAAGCCCGATTACGATCGACTTTATAAAGGCTGCAATCCTCTTTTGAGGCGGGAAAACCATACGTTTGTGCTCCTTGTCTGTAGGTACATTGTTGTGTATTTGCCTTGCTCCTAAGCTATGAGCTTAAAGACAACTCGAGGTATGCCACCTCAGCTATGTTCATATGAGAACATGCCCACACAACAGTACCTACGGTGTAAAATTTTGGGTAAAGCCATTAAGCTTACCCTGCACAAACGACCTAAAACGTGGTTTATAGTGGATTCACGGCAAGTATTTTTGTACGCATATGCAACGACAATTGTTTAACCAGCACAAAACTCATGTATTGTTCACGTGAGCAGCGAAGATAACCTCGAGCTTAGTCACTAGCTTGATAGGCTGAAACACCATTTTGAGAGCCCCTGTTCTGAGAACTACTATCTTGAACAGCAACTCGCTCGCGTGGCAAGTACTGACCTTGTTTGAGTTCACTAAGGTAACGCACCATGTCTTCACGGACGGAGCAACTTAGCGACCACGCGTCGCTCGAGTTTTTGCCGCTTAACTTACCGCGCAGTTTGACCCTATCTTCGAGTACCTCTGTAACAAGCAGCTCAGGTTCTTGCTCGCCACACCACAAATCGGATGCTTTCACAAGGCTTATAAATTTGTCGCGAATAGCTTCTACATCTGTATCGTAATCAACATATAAATACACAGGTGTAGATTGGTGTGTGTCTGTGTGAGTCCAGTTTTCAATAGTTTCGGTGACCAACTCACGCATTGGCACAATAAGACGGCGTTCGTCCCAGGTCTTGACAACTGCATAGGTATAGCGCAAATCTTCAACGCTCGACCAATTGCCATCAATAATAACGGTGTCACCAATGCGCACGGGTTGAGTGATTGCTACTTGGATCCCTGCGATGATATTCCCCAGCGTAGGTTGCGCGGCAATACCAATAATCGCGCCAGCAATACCTGCTGAGGTCAGTAAGGTTGTGCCTAAAGCCTCGAGGTCGGCAAACTGCCCAAGCATCACGCCAATGCCGATGAGCAATGAAAAAAAGATAAACACGCGCCGTCCAATAGATAACATCGTTTGGCGGCGGCGCTGTGTTTGTTTTGCTTCTTCATCTAGATTGTCAATCTGCATGTCTTTGTAGCGTTCAGCAAAGTAGTTGATGGTACGAATCCCCAACCACATCAAAGAAACAATTAGCAAAATCCAAGTGATGGGCCGGGTTGAGGCTATCAGGGCTTCGGTAAAGGGTAAAAGCCCAGACGTGACAGCAAACAAAATTCCAAACGCAATGGTTAGTGTGAGCGGTGCCATAAGTTGATCAATAAGATTGGTTAATACCCCATCACCTAACCAGTTGATGATTTGTTGGGACAACTTGCCAATTAACCAACCAACTAGTAAAACGATGCCAACTAAAACTGCTAACGCAATGTATTCCCAAAGTGCAATACCAAAAACTTTAACGCGTAACCAGTCGGGTAACGCTCTATCTATGGCGTTGGGACCGTAAGCGTCATAGAGGGCTGCAATGTTGTCGGTGGTGTTGGCAGAAAATACCCACACGGGCGCACTTTCAGCAACTTGAACACGTTGCAAACGCAAGGTAATAACCCGGCCCGAAAGGTCAAGTTGCCCTAGTTCAATAGAACGCCGCGGACTGCCAATGAGGGGGTTGGTGCTACCAGGTACGGGATCAATTTGGCCGTCAGGGCGATCAGGTAAGTTATCAAAGTCTATAAGCCCTTTGTTTTCAAGCAAAAAGAGGAGTTGCTCAACCAGTCCAGGAGCTTGAAAAAGGTGTCTGTCTTGGGACAGCAAATTGAGGTTGAGCGCGTGCGCTGCCCGCAAGTAATTTTCAGCTCGAGCCTCCCGCAAAAAAAACTCCATCGTCGCTTGCGGCGTTTGTAAATTAGGAGAAGGTTCGGTAGCGGGTAAACCAGTGTTAAGTTCACTTAAAACGTAAAACGCGCTATTGTACTCTGCGGTTAAACCGCCGGGTGTAGGCACAGCTGGCTGCTCAGACTGAGCCCAAGCTAACCCCCAAACTGACCCTATCAACAAACAGCTTAACCGCAGCCGTAAAAATTGCAGTTTGAAAAAGTTGCGTTGGAATAGCGTAAGTTGTAATGTCACAAGTTGCAATGTCACAAGTTGCAATGTCACAAGTTGGAGTATCATAAAAAAGAACACCTCAATAACGTGAGGACCCACAACTGCGTAAACCGCAGATAGGCCGTCACGTGCTTAGTATTTAGGTAATATACATAGTGCATACTGATTTGATGTAGAGGTGTTGATACTTGCCTCAAACAGGTACAAACGTACCTCGAGCGTCATGACTGCTTAATGAGTAAGTTGAGCAGGTTGTTAATGACCTTCGCTTGAAAGTGCATCTAAACGGGCAAGTTCGTTTTCGAGTGCATCAATTTCTGCCTCGAGCGCGCCCAGTTGAACCTCTTCAAGAGCATTTTGATATTCAGCTTGGCTGCGTACAAGCATGCTTTCTAAAGTTTCGCGTAACTCTTTAACCGCTTCCGGTGAGGCTGCCGGCGTGCCTACAAAACGCGTTGTGCCAAAGCCTTCAACAGGTCTAGGTGGATCGCTTATGCGGTCAAGCCACACGCTTATGGTACTGTCTTCGCGAGCTTGCAACACGCTCGAGAAACGCCGAAAGTTGCTCCCAAAAAGCGTTTCTGGTACAGCAAGCGTGTAGTTGAGTTCGCTACCTTGGGGTAGCTCGAGTACCAGCGGGGTTACACCAATCACACCGGCATCGGTAATCACCTCTGCACCCGCCGGGTCACTTACCAACGGTGTTTGTTCAGTCTCTGTAGTGGTTGTCGCAGCCGTTTTGGACGGTGTAGATGCTGGCGTTGTAGATGCTGGCGTTGTAGATGCTGGCGGTGTAGGTGCTGAGGGTACTGGCAATAAAAGGTCAACAGGCAAAAGCGGCAGCGGCGACACGCGAACTGTACCAAATGACGTGGCGTTAACCTCACGTGTAGAATTTGGAAGTGTTGCGGGTAGGGGAGTAGCTAGTTGTGTGTCGTCTTGAGCTGATGGCGCGTTTGTAGCAGTGTTACTTGAAGGTGCTCGAGCAGCTGTCTTGGCTATAGTTTCTACGTCTGTTATTTCTACATCTGCTAGGCTGTCTACGCTGGGTTCAACGGTAGCTGATGTAGGTTGCGCTAGCACAGGTGATGGTTGCACCGTTTGTGCAGCCTCAATTGCGGAAGGTACGACAGGTGTGGTCTCTTTAAGCGCATGTGAGGTAGTTAATGTGGCCCCATGAGAGACTACTGAGGTTTTAAATGTGTCTTCTGTGGATGTTGTAGCCTCGAGCGACCTTGCATCTAGGTCAGGGGTGTGCACTGTGGTTTGCACTGTAGATAACCGTGTAGATGACTGGTCTGCTGACAAACCATCACGTGTAGTTACGGCGCTTGGCGGTGTCGTATTTTGGGCTTGGTTGATTTGACTAGCTGCTACAAAACTGTCTACCAGGTTATCCTCAGATGCGTTGCGAGGTACAAACGCGCGGTCAGATAAAGTTGCGGCTAGCTCAACATCTAAAGTAGCTAGATTGCTTGCGTCAACATCAACTACATCAGTACTGGCTCTATCAACATTAGTTATGGCAGCATTGCCTACATCAACGTTAGTTGTGACAATATTGTCTACATCAAGTAGGGTAAGTTGTTCAGGAGTTACAGTATTCACCGGATCAATGCGCGCGGCGTTTGGTCTTGAGGTTGACGCGTTAGTTATATTGCTAGGTGGGTTGGTTGAGGTAGCTGGTGTGTTTGTAAGTTGCGTATCTAAGCTAAGCTCATTTGCGTCAAGAGAGGTGATGGTAGTGGGAAATAGCTCGAGCGGCCCTGTCACTGGAGCTTGGGTAGCTTGTCCAGAGGGTGGGCTGTGAGTTGAACTGTCTAGCAACATGCTACTTAGTGTTTCTGGCGCAATTGGCAGCACGGTTTCAGGAATGTTGACTTGCACAGGTTTAGATGTTTTGGGAACGTTGTTGGGTTCGGCAGACGCACGTTGATTAGAGTTATTGGAATTAAGGTCATTAGTAAAGTGAGATGTACTGGTTCCTGTTGTTGACGGTTGTGTGCTCGAGCCGTCCCCTGTCAAAGACATTACGCTAGGCACACTATCTGTAAGCGTACCAAACACAACTTCCGTATAATTTTGAAGTGTTCTGGGAACAGCTGACGTCCTAGGAGTAGCCCCAGCAGGGTTGGCAAATTGCCCACTACCAAAAGGATTGGGTAGGGTGGGCACATCAACTTGACTTTGAGGGCCTTGATTTTGAGGCCCTTGACTCTGAGGTCGTTCAATAGGACCTACCAAACGCGTTACAATCACAACCGTAAAAACAACAAACCACAACCCTAAGGTGAAGGTCATAACCACAAAAAAATGATCTGGTTTTCTGCTTGACCTACGCCGCTGGCTCATGTGTGCTCCTTGATGTCAATCCAATACCATTTGACATCATGACCCGTTTCAAATCGTTGCTAACCAAGATGGTGACAGCATCCACACTGTGCTCAACAGCATCTCAATTGTTGAGATTGTTTGTGCTTCAAAATTCAACACGACGTTTTAGCTGGCATGCAAATACTGGTATTCAAACACTGGTATTCAAACAATGTGGCAGCGGGTTCAGGATCATAGATGGATTCAAAGCGACATGCTCAAACTCGAGGCTCAAAGCACACAACCCGCAACGGCCTTGAGAATATGCTACGGCGTCTTTTTGTGGGATAGCTGTGTGAGAGATGAGCAGTTCTTGTAAGCTTCACACTTGACATGAAGTGTTTGTCTGTATGTGTAGCCAAAAATCATTAAAAAACCTGCCCGAAGGCAGGTGATGAGGCTTAGTAAACATAAAGGTTAGTCAATCGGGAACTCGAGCAAAAAGTTCTCAAGATGCGCGTCACCATCTGTAACAAAGTAATCTGAATCGGTAGGGTCAAAGGGGTTCGTAGTTGCAAAGTTACCTAGGTTGCGTTCAAAGTCAAACACACCAAAAAAATATGGCGGAATTGTACCATCACTACCTACACCAACAGCGGGAATCAAAATTTCGTAAAAGCCGTTAGCGTCTACAAATGCATAGTTAAAAGACAGAATATCTTCGCGCTGTAATGCCATAATTACAAACGCACCCGTCGCCGGCAACAGTTCACTAGTTTCGGGATCGCGGTAAGCAGCCGCACCAGCCCGATAAGCCATAAGACCTTGCAAAGGTCCGTATGCAAAACCGTTATCGCCAACAATTGTGTTTTTTTCAAGACTTGGGTTTCCAAATCGCAGTAAATCGTTTAAATCAAAAATAGGTGTGTAAGGTTGTGGGGATAGTGCAGGATTGAAAAGTCCCACGTCGAGCAGCGTAAGTGCCAGTTCGACATTTTCACCGGCGTCTTTGACAACCTCCATGACCATTGCCCCCGCTGAGTCAATGGGACCAATACCACGTATTTCAGAAGCCTCGAGCGTATCCAAAAACCCAATGGCGTTATCAAGACCTGTGGTGATATCTTGGGTAGTATCAACCATGTCAGGAACAAACAATCCCATACCAAGTGCGCTGTCATACAAAATGGCTTCATCAAACCCAGCAAAGTCGGTAGTGCCGTTGTTATCTATATCTACAGCACCACTAAAAATCTCACCTATCCAGTTAAACTGTGCGGTTACCTCAACCTGACGCCAGTTTGGATTGGCACAAGCTTGGTAAACGCCATCTCTAAAGGGTTCAGCAGCAGCAGTATCAAACCCGACACGAACCTCACTGGGTGCGCTGGACACGCCTGCTACCAAATCGTTAGCGTCAGCCACAGGAATGAATGCAGAACCTAGGGTGATGTTGGCAGCCTCACTCTCACTCAAATTGACAATGGCCGGTTCGGTGGTAGCACCCACGCCGTACTCGAGTTGCTCGAGGCAGGTCCACGAACCATCCTCATTTTGTTCAGCCACAAAAAATGCTACGGCTTGTTGTTTGTCGGCAGCTGTTAGCGGCACGTTAAACGCGCCATCTGTACCAATAGTTCCTGAGCTGAGCACCTCACCACTAGCCGTTGCTGCCACAACTTCTTTACCTTCAAAGTTAAACAGCGTTTGGCCACCTTCTTGTTGCTGACTAAAAATTGAGTGCATAACTAGCGCGTTAATGCCTTTGATGACAGGTTCATTGGCTTGCGTGCTAAGCCCACGACCTAGTAATTTACTAGCTGCTTGGTTGATGTCGTCTACGTTCAGCTTAGGCAGAGCGTGTGCTTCCTCGGTGTCGTCTTCATCCGTCAAAATAACAATCACGTTGCGTGACTGCTCACTCACAAAGCCTCCGACCACAGTGTCGGTAGGTCTAGCGTCAAGCGCGGTCACAGTTACTGTTTGCTGGGCACTGGTTTGCAAGCTACCATCGGACACAGTGACACGGATAGTGTAGTTGCCAGCGGGCTCGAGCGTCGTACTGAACGTACTATCTGAACCTGCAACTGCCTCACCATTGACTTGCCAACTAAACCTCAATGTGTCGCCGTCTGGGTCGCTAGCTGTGGCTGTCGCTTGCACATTAAGGGGCGTCTCACCTGAACTTGGGGTAACTGCCAAAGTGACAGTAGGCGCGCGGTTGTCATCACCTTCTGCTGTGACATTGACAATTTGTTCACTGCTAGCTTCACGTGACCCGTCTGAGACAGTTATGCGAATGGTATAGCTACCGGCGGTCTCAAGCTGCTGTGTGAGCGTACTACTATCTCCCGTGACAGCCTCACCGTTAACTTGCCAGCTAAAACTTAGTGCGTCATCATCTGGATCGGTTGCTGTCGCCGTCGCCTCAATAGTTAGGGGAGCCGTGCCCTCACTTGGGGTCACGTTAAGGGTTACGGTCGGCGCACGGTTTTCCGGCGTGTTACCACCTCCGCCCGGACATGCAACGAGGATAGGTATAAGTAACAAAATGGTGACGGTAAAACCTATAGGCTTATGGTGAACAAACTGACTGTGAAAACGTTGATACCAAGGTTGCATCATAAAAGCCTCCTTATGTTGGATCAGTAGGGCAAACACAGCGTGAGGTGGGCAAAAGCACACAGATATTCGCTACAAAGCTAGCTTGCGCCACAAGCATTAGTGCTACTAAGTATGTGCCATTTTCTGGTGACGTTGATGATAAGCACGATGCTAACGATGCCAAGGTTGAGGTGACAAACTTACACTAGAGGATGTGCAAAAGTGTTAACAATAACAAAGGGTATTACGACCACTGTACGTCGAGCGTTCCGAGTCGTAGTTTTATTGTTCCTAAAAGTAGTTCCAAGATTAGTTCCCCCACACTGAGTAAGTCGATTTCTACTCCCCTGGGTCGCACGCGCAACTGCCTGTGGAAGTTACTTGTGGAAACGCTATAAGTATTGGACAGCCATCATCTAACCTCAAATGCGAGGTGTGTTAGTGCAGGTAGGCAGCACGTCAGTTACATTAAATACCGATGAGACGCTTGCCACCCTTGTTAACTCTACCTGCTCACGGCATTAATGTAGCTAGTGAGACGCTCGAGCCTCTGTTAAGCACGCCCACATTACTTGTCTTTTTGCGTCACTTCGGCTGTATTTTCTGTCGTGAGATGGTGGCAGATTTACGCCAGCTGGCGCAGAAACAGCCAGATTATCCACCAATACTTTTCTTTTACCAAGGTACAGCCAGCGATGGTGAGGCGTTCTTTGAAAATCTTTGGCCAGAGGCTAAAGCTGTGGCTGACGAAGGGCAGCACTTCTACAGCTTGTTTGGCTTAAGTAAGGGGACTGCTGCCCAAATGTTTGGCCCAGAAGTCTGGGCGTGCGGCGTTCGTGCTGCCTTTAAGGGACATTTTATTGGTGCGCCCGTTGGCGACCCGTGGATGATGCCGGGGGTTTTCTTTGTCCACAAAGATGCCATCTTGTGGGAGCATACTTTCAAGCACGCAGGCGATCATCCTGATTTCAAGACGCTGCCAAAGTTACTAGATAAAGAGGTAAGGCTCGAGGCAACCCCATGACATCACCAGCACCCCTTACTATCATCGCCATACACGGTAACGGCGGCGGTGGCTTTCGTTTCTCGAGGTTGTTACCGTTTGTGCCCGAGCACATCAACTTGGTGACGCCTACTTTGCCCGGCTTTGCGGCTGTACCTAAAGACCCCCGTTTGCAAACCTTAAAAGATTATGCAACGCACATCAACGACATCGTGACGGCGACATCTACACCTCGAGTCCTGCTGGGTCACGGTATCGGCGGGTCGCTGGT
>CAZMCW010000202.1:0-8496 GCA_964564405.1 uncultured bacterium | reverse complement strand
ACTCGCGAGCAGAAACAGATACCAAGGCCGACTAGAACGTAATGAACTCCGTAGGGGTTTATGATGTGTTTTGTCGGACTTGGTATAATGTCATATTTGCAAGTTGCGGTTGTAGCTGACCAGATGATACAGAATCCATTTGTATCCTGAATAATGCCTATAGCATTTCCATGAGAAACGGCCACAGGCAGTTGCGCGTATGACCTAGGGGAGTAGAAATTGACCTGCTTAGTATGAGGGAAACCAATCCTGGAACTGCTATTTTGATCGGTATTACAACACATCCTGATGTACCCAATATCCTGTGAAGTTGGTGTTAGAAGTAATCGGCTCGAGCCATGTACGAAATGCCACGTGCCACGCCTGCTAAGGGCGCTAGTTGTAGTACATTTCCCTCTGCAAGACCATAATGAGTTAACTGCTCTGGTGTAGACGTTCCGGTAAGTAACAGTGGCAACGCCCGAATATCCATGCTGACATCTGCTTGTTTAGATGTGCGCGTTACCGCGTTACCTTCAGCATTCATAACGATGTTGAACACACCTTCATTCCAAGGGCACAAGGTGTCGTGAATATTGACGGTTACGTGAACTAAGCGCTCAGCAGCAGGTAGATTACTAAAGACAACGGGCACATCAACCACACGGGCTTGAAAAAACACTTGCTTGCCTTTAATAAATTTATGAAGATCAAACAAAAGCGGATCATCCGGTGCTAGTTGTATGTCAATCACGTCAACATCACCTTGTAAGTTTGCTAAGAAGGTGAATAACGCCAAACGTGCAGCTTGGTCTTTGTAGCCATAATCTTCAACGTTCACCGTACGCAAATACATACGCACCTTCGGCAAACAGATAGCCAAAGTCAATATCGTCAGCATCGGTCACAACATCCCAGTTGATGAAATCATCAGCTTGGCGGCACAGAGCAAAGTTATAGCCTTCTGCAAAAACCTTGTGAATCTTTGCCAGCTGAGGAAATAAATCTCTCTTTTCAGCTAGATGTTTCATATTGATACTCGTTACTTGTGGCTGCACATGTTGAGCTGGTTTTAGTCGCTCAGGTGGAACTTGCACACGCAGGCCGTTGGGAAGGCTTTGCCAACCGTAACGCGCGTAATACTGCGCATCAAATGGGTATTCTAGGCACCAGCCGACGGCTAAGCGGGGATTATCTTGTATAGCTTGCGTTTGGTTGTGGGCGTGTAGGTCGGTGAGGCCGTGCTCGAGCAAGGCCCGCACATAGCCTTTACGACGGTACTCTGGGCCCGTTCCCACACTCGCAAGACCGGCCATAGGCACAACCTGACCTGCCACCCACATACTGAGCGGGCGAAACGTAGCTGTACTGGCTAAATTTCCACCCTCAAAATACGCCCAAGTAGCAGCTAAGCGGCGCGCTTTAGCATCTGCTTTATCCGGGTTAGTGAGTTCATCTGGGACGCCCCACACAGCTCTGCGGCGCAGCTCGAGATAGGCCTCCACGTCTTGCTCGGTCAGACGTCGAATCATCACAAGTCTCCTTAATTATTTATAGCTAGGATGTTATCTGGTAATAGTGTTTAATCATCTAGCTGTTCTCAACAGCTACAGGCGCTGTAGATTCTACCTCTTGGCTATCTTCTAACAGATGCGTAGCTGAATCAAGCGTGAACGGTAGATAAGTTGGCCGCTCGAGGTTGGTGCGCAAAATCATAATAGTATGCGTGCGTTCAACACCATCCACCAAAAAAAGCTTGTCAAGTAGCGCGTCTAGTTCTTGGGTGTTTTTGACGCGAACCTTGACGATGTAACTGTAATCGCCAGCAACGCCGTGGACTTCCTCAATTTGGGGAATGTCTAAAAGACCTTCAACCAACAAATTGGCAGGTTTGCGCGGTTGCGGGGTAATGGCAATAAACGCTGCAATGGTAAGGCCAAGCGCCTGCGGATTCAAAATTGCGTGATAGCCGAGGATAACCCCAGCTTGCTCGAGTTTTTTAATGCGCTCGCCCACGGCTGGTGCCGAAAGCCCTACTTGCTTAGCAATCATCGCGTGGCTGGCCCGCCCTTGCGCACGGAGAATGGTCAAAATCTGTTGATCAATGTTGTCAAAATGCGTCATGGCACCTGCATTCATAAGGTCTAAACTGATCACATACCCTATGGTTATAAGCAACTAGTTACAACCAAGTTGTAAGTTCGTGGATCATATCACATTAGCGTCTGTCAGCAGTGTTTGTCAGCATTGGCATGTGACAAATAACAGTGGCTAAACTTGAATATGATCAACGCGCAAACTCTCGTATTTTTAGGTATCGCCACAATGCTAACCCTTACCCCCGGACCCGACACCATGCTGGTGGTGCGCAGTGTGCTCAAAGGTGGTAGACGTACTGGTTTCATCACAGTTCTTGGTATTTGCAGTGGGCTTTTGATACACGCATTCGTATCTGCCTCGGGGTTGTCTGTTATTTTGACGCAATCAGCTGTGATCTTTTCAGGTGTGAAGTGGCTAGGCGCACTGTACTTGATGTGGTTAGGTGTTCAGTCACTCCTGCGGGCGGCATCACGCACACCTCAAACCAACACAGTTACATCAGAAACTTTGAAGCACGCACCCAAAGAAGCATGGCACGCGTTTACCGAAGGCTTACTGAGCAACACCTTGAACCCCAAAGTCGCCATTTTTTACCTTGCGTTTCTACCTCAATTTATCTCCACCCAAGGTCACGTACTGTCTCAATCCATCTTTTTAGCCAGTTTACATTTCACCGTGACCATGGTCTGGTTGTCACTTGTAGCGCTACTTTTAACCTATTTGCGCACCTTACTAACCCACCCACGCAGTAAACGCATGATTGAGGGGATCACGGGTACTATTTTACTAGGCTTTGGCATTCGCTTAGCTTTTGAGCAGCGCTAGGTTGTATAAACTAAGTAGATGACTAGGTCCTAGATGATTGAGCTGCTGGCGTCACTGGTGCCGTACGGACACTTCCCCGTATACTCAGCAAACCCACGCCAGCTAGCACCAAGACAACCCCCAACCATTGCAGTTCAGATGGCACCTCACGGAAGATAAGATAACTCCAAAACACGGTTAATAGTGGCTGTAAAAGGAGTATGACGGAGGTCTCGAGCGACGGCAAACGAGGCAGTGCACTAGCAATTAACATCCAGCCAAGTGTTTGGGAAACCAGCGCAACACAAATAAGCCACAGGTGGGCTGGTAAGTGAAACGCCAAGCTAAATTGGTCGTCCGTGAGCACAGCTAACACCGTAATCATTAAAAATGATCCAAAGCTAGCATCTAGCACAGGACCCACCGGCGAGCTAGCCCGTTTGCTAAGCGACCGAAAAAAGATGAGATAAAGCGCGTAAATGACCGCATTAATCAAACTAAAGATTGTGCCTGTCAAGGGTTGCTGTCCGTAACTTTCGGGCCGTCCCAAACCGGAACTTAACGCAACACCCACAAACACAATGGGAATGGTTAAAAATGCCAGATTGCTGGGGCGCTCACGGAAAATAAGCCACGCGAGCAGGCCCACAAACACAACTTGGGTATTGCCCAACACTGTTGATAAACCCGCCCCAATCATGTCAATCGCATGATTCCACAGCGTAAAACTAATGCCAATAAGCAAGCCCACAGCCACCGTCAACATACGTGTGCGTGAACTGCGTGTCCCTTGTTGCCCGGTAAAAAACCACAACAGCCATAGTACTGGTAATGCGTAGGCAGTACGAAAAAAGGCAGCCGTACTTGGTGACACATCCGCAAGACGAATAAAAATAGCTGAAAATGAAATACACAATGCACCAAAGACGGCTAAAAGACGGTTCATTAGTTCATGGTAACAGCCCTACCTCAGCTCAATGAGCTTGTGTCTGTCAACCTTATTTTCATATTGCTGGTAGACAACGTACTCACTAAGCCAACCCATATATAGCTGCTGCCATTTTCAACCGCACCTCGGTGACATGGATACATTCAGATAGTGCACAAGTAAAACTTGGCATCATGAATTTCCAAGTTGTGTGATGTCTAGGCCGTAGCTCGAGCAGGACAAATACCATCACAAAAGCACCTTCACGTTAATGAGGTAGGTAACGACAGTTTCGTCCGGCTAGCTAAGTCCGCAGATTCGTATTAAACTGTCTGCCGAGGTAAACCTATGCCCGGTTTTTTTGAGAAACTCCACGCGCGCATTAAAGCAACCAACTCGCTACTTTGTCTTGGTCTTGATCCCGATCCCCACAACTATGTTAGTCACTTTCCAAATTTTGATGATAATCCAGAAGAGGCTCTTGTTAAGTGGGCAACAGGCATTCTGCAAGTGCTTCCGGAGGTTGCTTGCGTTAAACCCAACATCGCCTTTTATGAGCAGTTTGGGGTTGCTGGGTTGCGCGCACTAACACGCATCGTAGGGCAACTCCCCACTGACATACCTGTTCTACTTGACGCCAAACGTGGCGACATCGGCAATACAGCCAAAGCCTATGCCAAAGCAGCCTTTGAAGACTTAAACGCTGATGCCATCACAGTCAACTCCTACCTAGGTGAAGACACTATCACGCCTTTTTTAGACTATCTAGGCAAAGCAGTGTTTGTGTTATGCCACACCTCTAACCCGTCAGCCGCGCACATCCAGCACCACGGTGAACCTGAGCAGATGCTTTTTGAGCACGTTGCAGAGCAAGCGAGCAAGTGGGGAACGCCTGAACAACTTGGTTTTGTTGTGGGAGCGACCCAACCTGAAGCGTTAACCCGCGTGCGCGAACTTGCCCCCGAGCACTGGTTTTTAGCACCAGGCGTGGGCCCGCAAGGTGGCAAAGTTGAACAAGCACTTCAAGCAGGTTTGTTCCAACACATAACACCTGATTTAGGCATGATTGTGCCCGTCTCGAGGAGCATTCTTTACGCAGATGATCCAGTGCAAGCTGCACAAGAGCTTAACTCGAGCATCACCGCCATCAGAACCGCACGAACTACTCCCCCTATCCTGTGCAATGAAACCGCTAACAAAGCCGCCAACAACCACGATAATCTCATTCACGGACTTATTGAGGTCGGTGCCATCCAATTTGGCGAGTTTACCCTCTCATCCGGGCAAACCTCACCTATTTACATTGATTTGAGGAGATTGGTTGCCTCACCTAAGCTTCTTAACTTGGCTGCCAATGCTTACGCACATCACATCAACTTGAATGAGACTGACTTAGTTGCAGGCGTGCCTTACGGCGCACTACCCATCGGCACAGCAGTGTCTTTGGTGAGTAACCTCCCGCTCGTCTACCCTCGTAAAGAAGTCAAAACCCACGGCACCAAACGGCAAGTTGAGGGCAAGTACGAAGCTGGTCAGCGGGTCAGTGTGATTGAAGACTTGGTAACTAGCGGCGGCAGTGTCCTGCATGCTTGTAAACAGCTAGAAGCTGAAGGGTTAAACATTAGCAACGTGATTGTGCTCATCGACCGCGAGCAAGGTGGTCGTGACAACCTCGAGCAAGCTGGCTACACGCTCAACGCCGTCCTCACCATTACGGACGTTCTCGACTCACTCCTCAGCCAAAACCTCATTACTCAAACAGATTACGACACTGTAACTAGCTACCTCGCCCAAAAAGGATAGACGAACTTGAACAACCTCAACTTGCACGATATTTTGTCGGTTAAACAGTTTGATGTGACTCTGCTCGAGCGCATCTTTGCCAAAGCCCGCGACATGCGCCAGATGGTTCAAGTGCAAGGCGGCAATGACCTGCTCAAGGGTCGCATTGTCGCTTGTTTGTTTTACGAACCCAGCACCCGCACCAGTTCCTCATTTATTGCCGCCATGACGCGGCTGGGCGGGCAGATTATCCCCATCACCCAAGGGGTGCAGTTTAGTTCGGTCACTAAGGGTGAAAGTTTGGAAGATACTATTCGCACGCTCGAGCAATACGCTGATGTCATCGTGCTACGTCACCCAGACATTGGTTCAGCCCAGCGCGCTGCAGACGCTGCTAGCATTCCCATCATCAACGCGGGCGATGGCGCGGGCGAGCACCCTACACAAGCACTTCTGGATTTATTTACGATTCAAGACGAACTAGGAACCCTCAACGGCCTCAAAATTGCCATGGTCGGCGATTTGCGCTTTGGGCGCACGATTCACTCCCTCACCAAGCTCCTCACGTTATTTGATGTGAGTTTTCGCTACGTCTCGCCAGATATTTTGCGTTTGCCTATGAATATTTTAAACCCAGTGATTGATGCCGGCTTAGACGCCCGTGAAACAAATGATGTTGCCGACGTGATTAAAAACTGTGACGTGCTCTACGTCACCCGCGTGCAAAAAGAGCGTTTTACGGATATGGGTGAGTACGACAGCGTAAAAAGTTACTACGAAATTACGCCCGAACTCATGAAACAAGCCAAAGACAAGATGATTGTGATGCACCCGCTGCCTCGAGTCGGCGAAATTAGTCCGACAGTAGACGATGATCCTCGAGCAGCCTACTTCCGACAAATGAAAAACGGCATGTTTATTCGTATGGCGCTCCTTGCTTCAGTCTTGGGGCATTAACTGATATTCCAAACGTACAATGACGCATGTCAAACCTACCTTTAGCAGGAAAAATTGCCATCGTTACAGGTGCAAGCAAAGGCATCGGTCAAGCAATTGCTCTAGGATATGCGGCAGCAGGTGCAGCAGTATGTTGTGCTGCGCGCAATGCTGAAGCTCTTGATGAGGTTGTCCAAACGATTGAAGGCACACGCGGCAACGCGCTTGCTATCGTGACAGATGTGAGTGATGAGTCCTCAGTAAGC
This sequence comes from uncultured bacterium, assembly GCA_964564405.1. Classification (GTDB taxonomy): domain Bacteria; phylum Deinococcota; class Deinococci; order Deinococcales; family Trueperaceae; genus JBCCBI01. The sequence goes on along the minus strand of CAZMCW010000202.1, from coordinate 1,701 downwards.
AGGTTGATAGCGACAACTGCTGAGCATTTTGGTGGGTTAGATATTTTAGTGGTGAACGCGGGTGTGAATCTTGAACAGACGAGTCTCGAGCACACCGACAGTGCCGCATGGCAACAAACCTTCAACGTCAATTTGATGGGTGCGTATTACTGCATGAAACACGCCATTCCCCACTTAAAAGAACGTGAGGCAGGCAAAATCATCACGATTGGGTCAGGCTTGGGACATCACGGGCGCGGGCAAGATTCTGCCTATGCTTGCTCCAAAGCCGCGCTATGGATGCTCACTCGCGTGGTGGCACAAGAACTAGCAAGCACGCCCATCTGCGTGAACGAATTAATTCCCGGTCCGGTGGATACCGGCATGAGCACCGAAGCATTCCGCCAGCAAATTGTTAATGTTTACCACGAGTGGTTCAAACAACCTGAGAATGTTGTTGACTTAGCTGTATTTTTAGCTGGCCAACCTGCGGGCGGACCGTCGGCGCAGAGTTTTAGTTTGATGCGGCGCGCTTTTTGACCGACGTGTTTATTATCGTCACCACATTACCAACGTCTATAACGACATCATGATGGAAAACATTTGATGATGGAGAACACATTATGAGTAGCTCAACCGTTCGACTTGCAACACAGGACGATATTTCAACGCTTAAACAACTCGACCCGTGGCCGAGTGATGACATCTGGCAGCAAAAAATCACCAACACTGAAGTCATTTACTGAAGTCATTGTCTTGGACGTTGATGGCAATGTTGTTGGCTTGATGAGGTATGCACTTTTGTGGACGACAGTGCCGTTTTTAGGGCTTATCTATTTACAGCCATTTACTTACAGCCGGAGGTTCGCGGGCAAGGGTACTCGAGCCAACTCCTCACCACCCTCAAACAGCACTTGCGCGAACGCGGTTTTGTGGCGCTGCTTAGCTCCTCACAAACAGATGAACCTGAACCCCAAGCGTGGCACACACACATGGGCTTCACATCCAATGGCATTATTGAAAACATTGCGGATGACAACGTGGGTAAGATTGTCTACCGATTAATGCTCTAATCCTTAAAATTTTTTAACAACTAGCCCGTACGACAAGTCTGAAAAACGTGTTATGTCATAGGACAGCTCGAGCTGCTCAATCACGTAGATAGTTCTATCCAAACGCCAAAAAAACTCTTCGGCAAGTGCATGCGCCGTGTTATTACCACCAAGGTTTTGGTAATGGCGTACTTTTTCCTGACATTCATCCTCGCTCGCGACCATCAAGTCGCCCACAATCAACCGTCCATTGGGGTTGAGGATGTCTTTTACACGTGTTAAAAAGACTTCTTTTTCAGGTTCAGTAAGGTGATGCAGGGTGTAGGTGCTCACGATGACATCAACTGGGTTGGGGGTGTTGTGGAGATACTCGAGCACATCCGCCTCAACAAAGCTCACGTTGTCGAGATTGTTTAACTTAGTTTTGGCAACCGCCATCATCTTGGGTGACACGTCGAGGCAGGTAAGGTGTTTGTAAGCAGGCAAGCGCGTGGTTAAGTTGCCTGTACCAGACCCTAGCTCGAGCACCGTTTTGTCTGCCGTTAACGCAGCTTGTTTAGCGACCCAAGTTAGACAGGCGTCATAACTTGCGCGAATTGGGTTTTGCTCGTCGCGTACGTCGTCATCGTAGTCAGCATAATAGGACGAAAACGCCTTAGGCCAGCTTGTT
>CAZMCW010000201.1:5381-8574 GCA_964564405.1 uncultured bacterium | reverse complement strand
TGCTGCGTCCATACCGCAAGCTAAGGGGTTTACATCTAAGTCGTCTGCGCCGTCCCAACGGGATTGGGCAAACCCCAGGGTAGTGCTGACAAGTAATGTGATGATTAACCAAGTCCGTACGTGCATATCAATCCTCCGTAAGATGAAATTTGATGCTTGGGAGCATCGTTATGGCAGCATCTAACTGGTTGTTAGGTACTGCTTGTCAACAACATACGTAACTGATGTTTGTATGTGTATTGAACACTTCAAGCGATGTTGCTAGGGCACACGTGTCACGACATCACAATGAAACCACCCCAGCTAAGTGTGTTAACGCATGCTAATAATGTGTTTATGTTTGCCACTAACGTGTGCGATTTTGTTGAAGTATGTTTACATTATACCCTCCTCAGAGGCGTTCGTCTAGCTGATTTGATTAATGGTTGCGGGCGGCTTGCACGAGGTTGTTAAGTAAAATAGCCACAATGAGCGCGCTGCCAATGACAATGGTCGTGGCATCGCTAGTGACACCCATAAGCGCGAGGCCGTTTTTAAGCAGTTGAATAAAAACCAAGCCAATAAGCGTGCCGATAATACTACCTTTACCGCCAAAAATACTGGTGCCACCTAGGACCACGGCGGCAATGACATCTAGCTCGAGCCCCGTCCCCATATCTGACCGGGTTGTGGTCACCCTGGACACAAAAATAACTGCGGCGAGTCCTGCCATGAGCCCTGAAAACGTATATATGGTAAGCAGCACGCGCCCTACTGGAAGTCCCGAAAAACGCGCACCCACAGCGTTGTGTCCCAGCGCGTATAGCGAGCGCCCCAAAACGGTGCGCTGCAAGGTAATGACCGAAAGGACCGCCATGATGACAAACACCCACAGTTGGGTGGGCAATCCTAAAATGCTGCCTTGAGCAATAAACAAAAACCAATCTGGATACCCTGTAACTGAACGCGCTTGGCTGATGCCCTGGGCAAGCCCGCGGTAAAACGCCAGACCCGCCAGCGTCATGATGAGTGGCGGCACTTTCATGCGCACAATGCACAAGCCGTTAAGAAACCCTGCTGCGCCCCCTACAAGTAACGCCGTGACGATAGCAAGCGGTAATGGCAAGTTCCACGTTTGCCAACTGTAGCCTAGCAAAATGGCGCTAAGCCCCAAAATAGAGCCCACCGACAAGTCAATCCCACCCGTAATGATGATGTAGGTCATTGGTAGGGCAACCAAGCCAACCTCACTGAGTAAACGGCTTTGGTTAAGGAGGTTTTGGCGGCTCAAAAAGTTGTCGTTAAATTGTGCCAACACAATGGTGATGACGACGAGCAGGACAAACAAGACGCTTTCTTGGCTAAGCAAGCGGTTGAGTGGGTTGGGGCGTTCAACTTGCTGAGGTGGCGGTGCTGTGCGTGAAGGTTTATCGCTCATGAGGTTGTGTCCTGGAGTGAGGGTTTGATGTCATCAGAGATTATGGCTTGTTGAGATGTGACTCGAGTTACATCATGTAATTGAAATAGCGTGATGATGGCATCAGCTAAATATGCTCGAGACGCTCGTATCTTCCAATGATCTTGGCGTGATGTTGATGCTCGAGCTACATCTAAAATTAAGGGTACTGATGCCCTTGATACTGATACCCTTGATACTGATGTTATTGCCAAGTTATGGGTGCAATTTATAGCAACGCCGCGATATGGTGATACATGTGTTGCTGTGAGTCTAGGGTGTGTCTGATGAAATCTCCCTTTCACCCCTTCTCCCTTTCGCTCTTTCTTGAAGTGCAGCATCAAACATCCGTCATCTATAACAGCATCATGCACAACTGCTACTAAGCTAAGAAACATGTGACCGCCTCAGCCAAAACATCCACCGTGGCGGCCCGCTTGTAGATTGGCGTCTACTCAAATCAGTGAGTACCGTTGCCAAAATAAGTAAGCCTTGAATAGCTTGAATCCAAAACGGGGACACGCCCACAAAAATCATGCCAGAACGAATCGCATTGAGCAAAATAGCGGCTAGGGTTGCGCCAATCACGGTGCCTTTGCCGCCCAAAATACTCACCCCACCTACCACTGCCGCCGTGATGATGGCAAGCTCGAGCGCAGGCGGCGGGGTGGCTTGAATCACCCGCAGTTGAGTGGCGTAGAGTACGCTAGCAATGCCCGCAAATACACCGTTAATCACAAACACACTAAACACAATGCGCGGTTCAGACAAGCCCGAAAGCCGGGCTGCATCCGCGTTGCCACCGACCGCGTAAAGTGCCCGCCCGCGTGGGCTGTAGCGCATCCAAGCTGCCGCTAGCAAGGTGAGAATAAGCATGAACCAAACTGGCATGGGCACGCCAAGCGGGCGCGTTTGCGCCAAGAAAAACGCAGGCGGCATACCGGTCACGCGTTGCCCGTTGGTCCACAAAATAAGCCCACCTTTGAGGATGCTGAGCATACCTAACGTGACGACAATAGCAGGAATGCGTAAATAAGCCACTAACCATCCAAGGAGTGCACCAAACAGTGCTCCTAAGATGAGCGGTACTAACCAAGCAATAATCATCGGGCTACCAGCTACTGCTAAACGCCCGCTCACCACGGCTAACACGCCGATGAGTGAGCCCACCGAAATGTCGATGTTGCCCGTGATAATTACCATCGACATGCCGATGGCGGCCACGGCAATATAGGCGTTACCTTGCAGAATATCCAGCACATTGCGGGTGGATAAAAAGCGCGGGCTATTGGTGCCAACCAGCACGATAATTGCCAGCAGCGCCAAAATAATGGCACTTTCTTGATTGGCCATAAGTGTGCCAATGCGAAACTCTGGTGCGGGTCGAGCGCGGGGTAAGAATACTTGTAAAATGAGCAGTCCTGCACAGATGACAAGTGCCCACAAGCCCCATGCAGCCGCTTGAGTCCACGTCTCTAACAAACCTTCTTCACGACCATCCAACACAAACATGACGCCGTACTGCAACATCAGACCACCGCAGATGGCGCTGATGACAGCTGTAGCTCTGGCAAGTTGCGGATTGACCACGTTCCAAATGCCCATGCCAAGGGCAATTGTGGCAGCTAGCGGTAATAAGAGGAGGCCGTTCGTGAGTAGGTCTAACTCGTTGCTATCGCGGCTGGCGGTAATGGTTGGCAGACTGCTAGGACCGCGTTCGGGTTGGTTGACAAAAGGTGCAAAAAAGTAGCTAAACAG
>CAZMCW010000201.1:5025-5342 GCA_964564405.1 uncultured bacterium | reverse complement strand
CTCGAGCAGTTGAAGGTGATGTCATGCTGTCACCTCACGTGCTTCACTTTGATTCGACGCACGCATCATCGCAGTAGCAATACGTTCTTGGGTGTGTTTGAGGCGTTCAGCTTGAGTGTCTGCTGGTTGTGCATTGTTCACGGCAGTATTCGCAGTATCGGGTGTGCTGTCATCTGCAAATTCGTGACGGGCAAACTCAGCTACCAACTCACCTTCGCGCATGACCAAGACGCGGTCACTCATGCCTAGCACCTCGGGGAGTTCGCTCGAGATCATCAAAATAGCAAGTCCCTGCTCCACAGCTAAGGCGCTGATGA
>CAZMCW010000201.1:1632-5015 GCA_964564405.1 uncultured bacterium | reverse complement strand
TTTCAGCTTTGGCACCCACATCCACACCCCGAGTTGGCTCATCAATAATCAGCAGTTTAGGTTTGCTGGCTAGCCACTTGCTCACCACCACTTTTTGCTGGTTGCCACCGGAAAGTTTGCCAACTACTTGCTCGCCGCCAGTTGCGCGAATGGCAAATTGATTGATGGCATCTGTAGCTAGTTGGGTTTCGGTTTGCTGGTTGACAAACTGGTTTAGGGTGTGACCTGAAAGCACTGCCAAAGACACGTTCTCACGAATCGTCATAGGGCGAATTAGCCCTTGTTGAGCACGGTCTTCAGGCACGTAGGCAATGCCTGCTGCAATGGCCTCAGTGGGATTGGTTAGGTTAACAGGCTCACCGTTTAAGATGACCTCGCCGCTGGTTGCGGGGGTAATGCCAAACAGGACTTGGGCGGTTTCGCTGCGCCCAGAACCCACCAGTCCAGCTAAGCCCACAATCTCGCCAGCATGCACCCTAAACGAGACGTTTTTGGTGAGGGGTGGGGCAGTGAGGTTGCGTACCTCGAGCACAACCTCACCCGGACTACCAACTTGTTTGGGGAAAAGTTGCTCAATAGTGCGTCCCACCATCATGCTAATGACCTCAGCTTCGTTTGTTTCTTGGGTGGGCTTGCTACCTATGTAACTGCCATCTCGCAAGACCGTCACCCGGTCAGCGAGTTCAAACACCTCAGTTAAGCGGTGGGTGATGTAAATAATGCCTACGCCGCGTGCACGCAAGCGCTTAGTGAGCACAAACAACTTGGCGACATCTGCTTCGGTGAGGGCAGCTGTGGGTTCATCCATAATGAGCACGCTGGCCTCGAGCGACAGTGCCTTGGCAATCTCCACCCGTTGGCGGTTGCCGATGTTGAGACTTCCCACTTTGGCGCGCACATCAATATCACTTGCATCTAAATCAGCAAGTAACGCTTCAGCCCGTGTGCGCATGGTTTCCCAATCCAGCACGTTCACGGGACTCCACGCAGGACCAACGTGGCGCATAGGTGCGTGACCTAAAAAGATGTTTTCTGCCACGCTAAGCTCGGGGTAAAGGCTCAATTCTTGGTGAATGGTGTCGATGCCGTGTGTTTGAGCGTCTCTGGGGGATTGAAACTTGATGGGCTGTCCGCCCACCAACACCTCACCTTCGTCGGGGTGATGGACGCCAGACATAACTTTGATAAGGGTAGACTTGCCCGCGCCATTTTCGCCAACGAGTGCGTGAATTTCGCCCGCGTGCAAGCTAAAATCGACCCCGCGCAAGGCGTGAACACCGGGAAAGCGTTTGTGGACACCGCGCAGTTCTAAGAGCGGCTGTGATGTTGGTTGTGGTTTTGAGGATGTCGTCATAAGGGTCTCATTAAAGATTTTGTGTCAAGCTGAGGTACATCAAGATAGGTTGTGTTGATGACATCACGTACGTGGTTCATGATCCGAGGATGCTAGCTCCGTCATCAACGTGGGCAATGTGAACTTGGGTGAAGGGCTCGAGCGCCGCATGATCGGTAGCCGACAAGCCGCTGTCGCTAATTAAGTGCGTCACACCTTGTAAATCGGTAATCATGCCAATAGCCCGCTTGCCAAACTTAGAACTGTCTACTAAGGCGATGCTCACAGCGGCACTGCGCAACATGGCGCGTTTCACGTCAACCTCACCCAAATCTGAATCCAGTAACCCATCTGGAATAAGCACGCCTTTGGCGCTTAAAAACGCTTTGTCTACGCGGATTTCTTGGAGTGCGTGCACAGCTAAAGGACCAACAAAACTGCCCGACCGCTCACGCAACGCGCCACCTGTTATGAGGACCGAAGCTGCGCCGCCACGGAGTGCTTGGGCTACATCGAGGCCGTTGGTGACGACATTAATAGGCCGCTGATAGAGTGCTTGGGCTAACGCTAAGCCCGTTGTCGACGCATCAATGGCAACTGTGTCGCCGTCTTGAATAAAGCTCACCGCATGTTCGGCAATGGCCCGCTTTTGGGCTTGGTGCAAGTGCATACGCTCGCTCACCGAATTTTCAAACGAGGCTTGCTCGCTCACAACTGCTGCACCAAAGGTTTTTTCAATGGCACCCAGTTTCTCGAGCTCACTTAGGTCACGGCGAATGGTCATGTCGCTGACCTCAAAGTGTTGCGCCAGTTCACTCACCCGCACCACGCCGCGTGCGCTCACTAATTTGCGAATCTGCATGAGCCGTTCAGAGGGGAGCAAGCGCCCTGATGTGGTGGCGTTTGTAGCAGCTAAATCTGTATCAGGTGGTGTGTCAGGTAATTGGGCGTCCTCGAGGCTCACATCATGCTCGAGGCTAGCGTCATGACTAAGGTCTTGAGGGTCTTGATTAGATTCAGACGCGTGCGTCACAGTAACTCCTGAAAATTAATTGGTTGGATGATGCTCGAGATGCCAACATCACATCCATATCTCAAAGATGCAACCTACGCCGCGTGTGTATACATAAGTGACGCGATGATATGAGTTAAGCAAAACGATACGCGTGCAGGCAGCAAAAACACTCTGTTGATAAAACACTCTGTTGATAAAACAAGCTGTTGATATTGTACTCGGCATTGTAAACGACGTGTTGAAGTTTGTAAAGAGCTTGTTGATTTACGCAGTAATCTTGTGCGATTTTGTTGACAAAGCGCCTAAAACCGTGCTATAACGCACATCATCCTAAAGATATTAATCGTGTTGCTGTCATGTACTTGGGGAAGTTAAGCAGCGTAATTATGTGACAGCTTGGTGATATACGCACGTACAGAGGAGTTGCTGTGAGTCAAGACGCAAACCTATTGATGCAAGCGCTCAACCACAAACCCGTTGCTGATGCTCAAGTTGAGCAAGCCTACGCCCTTGCCAAAGAACGCTACGCCAGTATCGGGGTTGATAGCGACGCGGCTCTAGAAACGCTCAAAACCATTCCCATAAGCTTGCACTGTTGGCAAGGCGACGACGTAGGTGGGTTTGAAGACCCCGAACGCGGCCTGTCAGGTGGCATTATGGCAACGGGGAATTACCCAGGCAAAGCCCGCAGCGTCCCAGAATTACGGCAGGATTTAGACTTGGTTTACAGCTTGCTACCGGGACAACACCGCCTCAATTTGCACGCTATTTATTTGGAGTCAGACACGCCTGTCCCCCGCAATGAAATTGAGCCAAAACATTTTGAGGGGTGGCTCGAGTGGGCCAAAACCAATCACCACGGCATCGACTTTAATCCCTCCTTTTTCTCCCACCCACTTGCCGACGACGGTTTTACGCTCGCCCATGCAGACGCAGGCATCCGCCAGTTTTGGATTGAACACGGGCAAGCTTGCCGCAAGATAGGTGCCTTTTTTGGGCAAGGGCTAGCGTCACCTTGCATCACCAACGTGTGGA
>CAZMCW010000201.1:0-1576 GCA_964564405.1 uncultured bacterium | reverse complement strand
GCTATAAAGACGTGCCTGCAGACCGCAAAGCCCCTCGCGAGCGTTTGCTAGCCGCACTTGATAGCATCTTCACAGAAACCTTAGAGGGCAACCTCGACGCAGTAGAGTGCAAGCTATTTGGGCTTGGCTCTGAAAGTTATGTCGTTGGCTCACACGAGTTTTACATGGGTTACGCGCAAAGCCGTGACACGCTACTGTGTTTGGATGCCGGGCACTTTCACCCCACCGAAACCATCACCGACAAACTTTCTGCGGTGCTTTTATTTGTTGATGAGGTTTTGTTGCACGTGAGCCGCGGGGTGCGCTGGGATAGCGACCATGTGGTCACGCTAGGTGAAGACCTTGTTGCCATGATGAAAGAGCTGGTGCGCGGTGAGTATTTAGAGCGGGTACACGTTGGGCTGGACTTTTTTGATGCCAGCATCAACCGTTTGGCAGCGTGGGTCATGGGGACGCGTAGTACCTTGCAAGCGCTACTTATGGCGCTGCTCGAGCCCAGCGAAACCCTGCGCGCGTGTGAAGCAGCCGGGGATTTCACCAGTCGCCTAGCCCTACACGAAGCCCAAAAAACCATGCCGTTTGGGGCAGTTTGGGATTACCACTGCTTGCGCGAAGGTGTCCCAGTAGGCGCACACTTTTTAGATGAAATTCGCGCGTATGAGACTAAAGTGCTGGCCGCTCGAGGCTAACTTACATCACCTTGATGCTCGGCTGATACTTTCTTGTTAGCCTCATAACAAATGCCTTTTGCTATGTAAAACGTCAATGCTGATAGCTACTAAATCTTACGAATATCAGCAAAATCAGGATGAAAAGTCCCTTGATACAGTTCTAATAAATTTCTCCCCTTCCCCCTTCAACGCTAATCAAGCCTCGAGCCTCTCTCCCAATTTCTTTCTTAAGGACAACTCCCATGGACGACCCCATGCTCACCCCTCTCAACGACCTCTGGAACGATGCTGAGGCAGACGCCCTTGACCCGGTTGAACGCTTGGTTTACCGCTCAAACTTGCTTGGTAATGACCAGCGCATCACGAATACAGGCGGTGGCAATACCTCATCGAAGATAATGCAAGCTGACCCACTCACCGGTGAGGATGTAGATGTTCTCTACGTGAAAGGTTCCGGTGGGGATTTGCGTACGTCCAAACGGGCTAATTTTGCGTCACTTTACTTGGACAAATTACTGGCCTTGCGGGACATGTACGATGGCTCGGCAGATAAAGGTTTGAAGACGCCCCTCGAGGACAGCATGGTTGGCATGTATCCGCACGCGGTTTACAACCTCAACCCGCGCGCATCGTCCATTGACACGCCCCTTCATGGTTTTGTCCCACAACGTCATGTAGATCACACGCATCCACAAGCGGTGATTGCCATTGCCGCGTGCAAAGACCAAGAACGCCTCACCCAAGAAATTTATGGTGATGAGGTTGCGTGGATTCCGTGGCAACGCCCTGGTTTTGAACTGGGTCTCACCATGCAGCGCGTGTGTGAGCAGCAGCCGAATGTCAAAGGCATTGTCATGGGACAACACGGGCTCATCAACTGGGCAGACGATGACAAAGCCTGTTAT
>CAZMCW010000200.1:0-8574 GCA_964564405.1 uncultured bacterium | reverse complement strand
TAGTACAAGGTACCTACCAATGATAAAAGCGCGCCTCGAAAATTTGTTAAGGCGCGCTTTTTAAAATTGAGGTTGTTTGGGCTCGAGCAATCACCTCATTATTCAGTCGCTGACGTAAAGACTGATGCTACCAAAGATAGCCGGAACTCTACTTAACCACCAAATTCACCAACTTACCTGGCACCACAATTTCACGTTTGATGTCACCATCTTGCAAGTACTTGGCGATGTTGGGTTCAGCTTTGGCAATTTCTAAGATGGACTCTTTGCTAGCGTCTTTAGGGACTTCAATTTGAGCGCGTACCTTACCGTTGACTTGGACGGCCATGGGCACGGTGGACTGCTCGAGTGCCGCGTCATCATAGCTTGGCCACGTTTCCAAATGAACTGAGCTTTCATATCCCAACCGCGACCACAGTTCTTCGCTAATGTGTGGCGCAAACGGTGCCAATAACGTTACCAACATCTTACACGCCTCTTGCCAGGTTGAGGTTATCACGACCTGCGAGTTCTTGGCTTTACTCATGACATTCACCAAGGTCATCAGTTCAGCAATAGCAGTATTAAACTGAAACGCATCTAAATCTTCGGTGACTTCTTTGATGGCGAGGTTCATCGCACGGTTGAGAGTCTTCTCAGTGTCAGGCTCAGGTTGGCCTTCCTGCGCTGGCTCGACAATCAAACTCCAGGCCCTGCGCAAAAACCTCGAGACGCCTTCAATGCCTTGCGAGTTCCACGGACCACCTTCACTCCACGGGCCAATGAACATCAAATACGTGCGCACGGTATCTGCACCGTATTCTGCAACTAAATCGTCTGGATTGACAACGTTACCCCTAGATTTGCTCATTTTTTCGTTGTCTTCACCCAAAATCATGCCTTGGTTGCGCAATTTTGTAAATGGCTCATTGGTAGTTGTTAAGCCCAAATCGCGGATGACTTTGGTAAAAAAGCGGGCGTACAGCAAGTGCAAAATAGCGTGTTCGATGCCGCCTGTGTAAAGATTCACAGGTGTCCACTGCTCGGCTAACTCAGCATCAAACGGGCCGTCCTCTTTGTTTGGCGATAAATACCTAAACCAATACCACGACGAATCCATGAAGGTGTCCATGGTGTCGGTTTCACGTTTGGCAGCACCACCGCAACTTGGGCAGGTACAGTTGATAAACGCCTCGTGAGACTTTAAGGGCGACTCACCTGTGGGCAAAAACGCGACGTCTTCTGGCAAAACCACCGGTAAGTTTTCTTCTTTTTCAGGCACAATCCCGCAGTCGTCGCAGTAGATCATGGGAATGGGCGTGCCCCAGTAGCGTTGCCGTGAAATGAGCCAGTCGCGCAAACGGTAATTAACGCGTTCCTGCCCAGCATCATGCTCCTCTAACCAGCGAATTGCCGCATCAATGGCTGGGTTTTTGCGGCCTTTTTGCTCGTTGCAGACAGTACCATTCAAGGGCCCACTGTTGATCATGATGCCAGCCCCAGCATAAGCTTCACTCATCACTTCAGGATCAAAGTTGATGCTTTCATCCTCTGGCTTCACAACGGGAATAATCTCTAAGTCAAACTTTTTGGCAAACTCAAAGTCGCGCTGGTCGCCGTACGGCACCGCCATAATGGCACCCGTGCCGTAGCCCATCATCACGTAATCGGCAATCCAGATGGGGATTTGTGCGCCGTTGACTGGGTTGATAGCATAACTACCGATAAACTCGCCCGTTTTGTCTTTGCCCTCAGCTTGGCGGTCAATTTCGCTCATGCGAGACGCTTGCTCGACATACGTCTCAACAGCAGCACGTTTGTCATCTGTTGTTAACTTGGCAACGAGTGGGTGCTCTGGAGCGAGCACCATAAACGTAGCACCCCACAAGGTGTCTGGGCGGGTGGTGAAAATCTCAATATCATCACCTTGGTCGCTTTTAAAGACAACCTCAGCACCTTCACTGCGGCCAATCCAGTTGGTCTGCATGAGCCGCACCCGCTCAGGCCAGTCGAGGCCGTCAAAGTCGAGTAACTCATCGGCATAGTCCGTGATTTTGAAGTGCCACTGCGGCATGAGGCGGCGTTCAACCAACGCACCTGAGCGTTCGCCGCGTCCATCAATGACTTGTTCATTCGCTAAGACCGTTTGATCAACCGGATCCCAGTTCACCATGGATTCTTTGCGGTAGGCAATGCCCCGCTTGACCATTTCAATAAAGAACCACTGGTTCCACTTGTAGTACTCGGGGTCGCACGTCGCCAAAGTTTTGGACCAGTCAAACATGGCACCCATCTGGCGAAACTGCTGTTTCATGGTGTCCATGCGCTCATAGGTGAGGGTAGCTGGGTGAACGTCTTCGCCGGCCCTGGCTGCTTTAATAGCGGCGTTTTCGGCAGGCAGCCCGAAGGCATCAAAGCCCATCGGGAAAAACACGGTGTTGCCCTGCATACGCAAATAGCGCGCAGCAGCATCAGCAGGGGTTTCGGCGTACCAGTGACCCACGTGCAAATTGCCACTGGGATAGGGGTACATGGTCAAAAAGTACAGTTTGGGTTTGCTGTCGTCGTACAAGTCAGTGGTGTAGAGGTCATCTTCTGTCCAGCGTTGTTGCCATTTGGGTTCAATCTCTTGCGGGTTGTATTTACTGGATGTGTAGGGGACATCCATAGTGTCTGACGGAATGGTCATAAAAAGGCTCCTCGAGCTGTTTTAATTACCCACAGCCTAACCTGTGGACAACAATATGTCGGTATATCTTCCTGGTTATATTCGCAAGTGTACATGAGCGTGTGGCGTGCGTTATGTAACAGTTTTGGGTAACTACCCTAAGCAAACTAGACTCTGTAGTTTGCTTGTAATTTGAATGTGGAGTATATATCACGACTGATAAGGCCAAAAAAAATCCTGACCGCAGCAGTCAGGACGTCACCATAAGCGCCTAGAACGCTTATCCTGTGCGCCCTTGGCTCGTTAGTCGGTAGTTAGATGAGTAGCAATAATAAATCATCTTAGTTGCATCGTAGCGCACGCATACCTACATGTCAACAATTACTTACATATCAACACTACAAACGTGTAATCACATTGATATTGAGGCTCGAGCTGATCCTCTAGACGTATCCAAACAACGTGAGGCAAAGAACATGTTAATGTAAGCCCAAGTACAAAATAAACCTCGAGACAAAGCCGCTTTCAACACACAATCAATACACAATTGGGGTCACTAACAAGATGAATTTACTGTCAGCATCAACAAAATTTTACCGAGTCAACTTCATTCTATACACACTGGAGGCATCACATGAAAGAAGCTATTGCTGAAGCTGTAGGTACGTTTGCGCTTGTGTTTATTGGCGTAGGGGCCATCGCTAGTAGCCAACTAGCAGATTCTGGTCTGGTGGGCATTGCCCTAGCTCACGGACTCACCATTGCAGTGATGGTCAGTGCAACAGGTGCAATTAGCGGGGGCGTGCTCAACCCGGCGGTGTCTGTTGGGTTGTGGGTTACAGGAAAACTCTCCCGCGCAGCAGCCATTCGTTACATCATCGCTCAATGTGTAGGTGCCATTGTTGCGGCTCTTTTACTGGTTATAACTATTCCCACCCAAGTTTTTGCGGTCAACGTGGGTACACCTGCGCTTGCACCCGGCATCAACCCCATCCAGGGTATGTTAATCGAAGCCGTCACAACGTTCTTTTTAATGTTTGTCATTTATGGCACAGCAATAGACAAAAGAGCACCCAAGATGGCCGGTTTGTTCATTGGGCTTACGGTCACACTTGATATTTTGATGGCCGGGCCGCTTACCGGGGCTGCTATGAACCCCGCACGGCACTTGGGACCTGCGCTGTTTAGCGGGCAGCTACTCGCGAGTTATATCTACTGGATTGGGCCGATTGCAGGGGCAGTGGGGGCGGCGCTTTTGTATCACCATGTATTGGAAGATGCGTTTGACCCACCTCCAGAGGCTCGAGCCTAAAACTTGTTCGCACGGTTATTATGGATCTGAACACGCCATAATGCTTAGCTACTTTTACCGTCCAAAACGATATTTGATGGCATTTGATTGGCATCAGACTGAGGCGGTAATACAACGCTTAAATGTATTGCCCCCAAATTTCAAGAGCTGGCATCATCACTTAAGTAATTTAGGTAGACACGTTTGACGGCACAACCTCAAACGCGCTTAAAGCTGTTGAGCTAAGTACCTCCAAGTTGAAAAGTAACACTTTCCAAACTCAGCAGCGCCCATCCTTAACCGCTAAACGCATGTCACGAAAACTGCGGTTTCCAGATAGGAGGTACTTAGCTTGTCCTCAAAACTGTCTGCATCAGCCAAATGGTTTTGCCTTAAAACACGTAAACTAGGTTAGCTTATGACAGCGCCTCAACTTGTTTGGTTTAAACATGATCTTGGCTTGCACGACCACGCGCCGTTACACGAAGCAGTGCAATGCGGTCCAGTTATTTGCATGTATGTTTACGAGCCAAGCTTGATTGTCCACCCTGAGTTTGCTGTGGCACACCAAGTGTTCACTAACCAATCGCTCAAAGAACTGCGCCAGGGTTTGCGCGCGCTAGGTGGCGAGTTAACGTTACGGGTTAGCGAAGTTCTCAACGTTGTTGAGGAGCCACTTGCAGAAGTACATTTTGAATATATCTGGGCGCATGAAGAAACAGGTACATTTGCTAGCTACGAACGTGACCAACGGGCGTGGGCTAAAGCTAGCGGGATACCGTTTACCGAACTGCCTAACAACGGGCTGATACGCCGTTCAACGTCTCGAGACGGTTGGGCAAAAAAATGGCAAAACGCATGATAGAACCTATACGTCCAGTGCCAGACAAATTGGTAGGGGTCAAAACTAAGTTAGGTCGCATTCAAAGCTTAGGTGCGCTGGGGTTGCCAGCGTCTACAAAATTGCTGGCACCCTTGGGTGATGAAGTCAATGCTCGAGCTGTGTTGCACAGTTTCCTGAACGAACGCAGTCAGCACTACCGCGCTAACATGTCGAGTCTGGTTACCGCTTTTGATAGCTCGAGCTGTCTTAGCGCGTATCTGGCTTGGGGTAACCTTTCGGTACGGCAAATCTACCAAGCTACTCAAGCACGGCGCACTGAACTTAAAGTTGATAACCATGTTGAAAACCGTGCCGAAGATAGCGGTGACAAAAGTGGTGACAAAAACAAAGATTGGTTGGTGTTGCTAGCGTCATTTTCGAGCCATTTACAGTGGCATAACCACTTTATTCAGAAATTGGAAGATCAACCGACGCTCGAGTTTGTCAACACCAACCGCAGGCTTGACGGGTTGCGCGAAAACAACTTTAACCAAGCTTATTTTGAAGCTTGGCGGACCGGTCAAACCGGCTACCCGATGGTCGACGCGTGCATGCGCGCGCTCACCCAAACTAGTTGGCTTAACTTTCGCATGAGGGCAATGATTGTATCGTTTGCGTCATATTTTTTGTGGCTCCACTGGCATGAAACTGGACAGTACCTAGACAAACATTGGGGCAAACATTGGGGCAAACATTGGATCGACTTTGAATCAGGTATTTATTGGCCGCAAATGCAAAGTGGTGTCACGGGCATTAATAGCGTGCGTATCTACCCGCCGCGTAAACAGGTTGAAGACCAAGACCCTAAAGGTGTGTTTATTCGGCAGTGGGTACCCGAACTGCAAGATGTTCCCGCTTCGTATTTGTCCGCACCCTACACCATGCCCGAGATGGTGCAACAAATGGCGGGGTGTACGACTGGCAAAGACTATCTTGCACCTATCGTAGATCCCAAAACCAGCTATACAAAAGCCAAACAGCGAATGCGCGACGCTAAGTTGTCGCCGGCTGTACAAACCTTGAAATATGAGGTTTTGGAGCGCCACGGCAGCCGCGCCACACCTTCACGGCGGCGATCTGGGTGGTAGATTCAGGGCTAGATTTAGGGGTAGATTCGGTTATAGATTCAGCAGGCTTACGCGTCAAAGCACTCGAGGTTCACAGGCGCTTGTGCCAAGCCTACGGATGTCCATTTCCCTTTTTCAGTGATAAAGACCCGCTCACCGAACTTGTGAGTGCACTTCTTTCCCACCGCACTAAAAACCGCGACTCGGGGCGGGCACTTAAAGCCCTACAAGGTTCATTTGACAGTTGGGAAGCGGTCGCAAACGCCCCTGTTGATAGCGTTGCCAACGCCATTTCAGCAGCCACCTGGCCCGAACAAAAAGCACCCCGTATTCAAGCGGCGTTACAGCAAATTTTAGCTGAACGCGGCGAGTTTAGTTTGGACTTCTTGGCAGATATGGACGCAGGCGCAGCCCAAACTTGGCTCGAGCGCCTCAACGGGGTAGGTCCAAAAACCAGTGCCGCAGTGCTCTCGTTTAGCCGTTTGCGGATGCCCGCCTTACCTGTTGACAGCCACCACCACCGTGTAGCGCAGCGGCTTGGGCTCATTCCCAAAAGCATGGGACCAGGTTCTGCCCACGCTGTACTCAGAGCGCAACTTCCCAAAGACTGGGACACTCAGCAGCTCTACGACAATCACGAAATTTTGATGGTGCACGGGCAAAAGTGTTGCTCTTACAAAAACCCTGCGTGTGAGCGCTGCCCGCTTTTAGATCTTTGTCAGTATGGTCAACGCCAGACGACCACAAATGTGTAATCCTCTCTGAATGGGACCCGACTTTACAAAATTTCAGAACCTCTTACAATACCAACGTGCGTGTATAGTGGTTGCGCTAAAGGCTGTTAGTTACTCGAGTTGAGTTGCTCGAGGATCAGTGAAACAGCCTCGAGATAGCCCATCTGCTCAGCAATTCTCATCAAATCTTCGTATTGATTGTAATCACGGGCGTAGTCGGGGTCAACATAGAGTTCTGCGCCCCGCCGTAGTAATATGGCAACAGCGTCAGGATGATTGCGTTCGGCGATGGCGTGAGCTAGTACTGACTGTGCTAGGGGCAAGTCCGGCGCAAGTTGCCCAATATGGTTGACATTTGCGCCTGCGTCTAACAAGAGTACAAAACTGTTAAAATCAAACTCCCAATAGACAGGTAGCATGACCATGAGCGCCGTTTCACCCCACGCGGTTTGGTGGTTAACGTCAGCACCGTTGTCAATAAGCAGGTGAACAACATCAGCCCGTCTGGTCGCAACGGCTTCCATTAGCGGGCTGTAGCCAGTGTCGCCTGTTTCACCGCCACCCACAAACGCAAGCCCAGCTTGGTTGGGGTCAGCTCCAGCCTCGAGCAACCTCTCAATAAGCTCGAGCTCAGCCCCATTTATGAGTGCTGTAAGTAACGCAGTTTGTCCCAGGCTATTTTGAAAGTTGACATCAGCATTTACAGCCAAGAGCACATCGACAATGTCTAGGCGGTTCATGGTTGCAGCTTGCATCAAGATGCTTTGGTCGTTTTCATCGGTTGCGTTGGGGTCAGCCCAACTGTTGAACGCTTCTTGGATGATCTTAAATTCGCCTCGAGCCACAACCTCAAAGATAGACGGCTGCGCTAGCGCAGTGGGCGCAAAGGCAAAGGTGCAACAAAGTAAGAGGGTGATGAATAGGTAGCGCATAGTTGTTCCTCAGTTAGGGTGTGAACGTGCGAATGAAGGTGTCAGCGTCGAGGGAACCATCTAGAAACTCGAGCAACACGGGTGAAGGTAGGTCGGTAAGTTGTAGTTGGAATATCCCAGCTTCGTACTGGTCTACGGACAGTCCCTCAGCTAAAAGTGGGGCAAGCGTGGCAAGTTGCCAGTTGCCGTCCTGATACGTCCAGGTGTAGTTGAAGTTAACATCTGCTTCCCGTGATACAAGCTCACATGAATCGTACGTGACGCGGTCAAATTGGCGGTCAATTTCAATTTGCGGGTTGGTAGGGAAATCTTCAGGAATGGCCGCAGTAAAACGTGACTCGAGCTGGTCACCCCCTATACAAGCAGCACTAGCATCTAGGCCGCTCGCCAAGGTGAGGCTTTCAAAATTACCCTCAACATAGCTCACTGCGTCTAGTAACTCATAAACAAACCCTTGAAACACCGCGCCCCCCTCGCACAAAAGACGGTCAATGCCATCGGGATAGGTGTAAGCGTCGCAAGTGCGTCCTTGTGCGCCTGTGTAATACTCAAAAACAACATAGTCTTCTGGATTTGAAGTATTGCGCAATAAATACATGCCGGTAATCCCATTAACTCGAGGTTCACAGCCTTGTATATCTACCAAAAGTTCATCTTGGTTAGTCGCACTAAAACTGCCTTGATGAAGCTCTGTAATGAGGTTATAGGTTTCTTCGCCGGCGCGGTTAGTAGCTGCTGGACAGACTTGGCAACCCGTGGCATCAGCAGAGATATTATCTGCGCCACAAATAGCCGTAAGGGCGAGGTTCTGATAATACGTTTCGGGTGATTCTGTGCTTGCCAAAGGCTGTTGTGCCATCACAAATCCGGTCCAGATAAAGCAGTATAGACAGATTTTCACAAAGATGTAGTTCATGTTGTCTCCGTTCGAGCAAAATAATGTGTACCCACAAAAAATCTTGTAGATTAGCAGTTCCAAGATTGGTTCCCCCACACTGAGTGGGTCGATTTCTACTCCCC
>CAZMCW010000199.1:6890-8634 GCA_964564405.1 uncultured bacterium | reverse complement strand
ACGAAACGCTTATTCCTATTTTGGCCGAACACAAACTCAACGCCGTGCTGGTGATGAGTAACTACTTAAAATGGGACAGCGCACCTGAACTGCACATGCCGGGCAGTGCGTCCAAAGCCTTGGCACAACGCACAGTGGACACCGCCAGACTATATTTGATGGAACCTATTCCGTTGCTCGAGACCTTTGGGCATGTACAGTGGATGTTTCAAAATAATCAGAATAATGACTTACTGCTTGACCCCACCGCGCAGTCACGGTTTGCGTATAACCCGCTCGAGCCACGCACGTACGATGTCTTACTGCCCTTAATAGATGAAGTGGTTGATCTGTTTGAACCGCAGTTTTTCCACATTGGTCACGACGAAATCCGCAACGTCGTCCCCTTTCCAGCTGGCGAGGTAGCTTTTGTGGATGCCTTCTTAGACGACATCCAGCGCCTTTACAATCACCTAGCTGCAAATGACATCCGGGTGATGATCTGGCACGACACACTGCTCGCGCCAGATGTTGTGCCAGCCATGTCGCGTTTGCCAGATGACCTCATTGTCACCAGTTGGAACTACAACCCCGCGCCCAACTACCCCACGGTTGATACCCTGCAAGAGGCTGGCTTTGAGGTGCTGGGCGCGTCTTGGTTTGAGCCAGACAATATCTATACCTATGCCCGCTATATTGATAATCGTGACGCCCTCGGCATGATTCAAACCCGCTGGACAGGTTACTTTGGCAACAGCAGTTTGCTAGCTGGGCAATTCCCGCAGGCCTATGCCTATTTGAGTGCCGCTCAAAGTTTTTGGAACCCGCAGCTAGACGCACTTGAAGATGCTGCCATTCGTTTTCGTGAAGCCTGGGCGTGGCGTACAGATGCAGCCAGAAGTCGTGAGACATCTGCAGGTTACTTAGTTGATTTGAGTTCCCAAGCAACTCGACATCTAGTAGCAACAGATGCACAAGCTTGGCTCGGGCGCGGCCCCGACTACGACATGCGCGCGCTTTTCGAGGCCAGTCAAGAGGATACTTTTAGACTCGCAGGCGTCCGTTTTGCGCTTGGTCCAGTCATCAGCTTACAAGGCCGTCACAGACGTGTTGCTGATGATCCTGAACGGGTCAGGTTAACGCTCAACCAACCTGCAGCACGCTTAGCGTTTTTACAAACGACTGGCTGGGCAAGTGCCGACACAGGCGATGACATCGGGCGTTATGTCGTGCACTATGATGACGGCTCGAGCACACCCGTTCCCTTGTTCTACAATGTAAACATTAGCGCGTGGACGGAACTTGAAGTAACTGCCATCAGCCTCGGGCAAGTTTGGCGCGGGCAAGCTCCCAACGGCTTAGGTGTATCAGCGGATTTACTCATGTGGGACAATCCATTTCCTGAACGCACCATCAGCCATATCGACTTGACGAGCACGGGCAGCATGGCAAATCCAATGTTGCTAGGTTTAACTGTTTTAGAGTAAAATATTTTTTAGGATAATCATCAAATCAACTCATGACAGATAACTACTGTGTACGCTGTCGATATTCATCAGTGAGCATCCCAGCATAGCCCCAATCCTCTTCATCAACTAAATCAATGACAATATGGATATGTTCGGGCTTCTTGTACCGATTCCGGTTAAACACTTTGTAAACCCCTACGGACTTTACGCCGTTTTAATCGGAATCGGTAGCTGTTTCTACACCTTCTAGGTGGGTTAATTCCTTGGGAATTAACCGGAAAGGGTATCACCCAAAA
>CAZMCW010000199.1:0-6880 GCA_964564405.1 uncultured bacterium | reverse complement strand
CTCCATAGTAACTTCGCAACGTGGAACGTGATTCATTCACGTTCCTCAACCGCTACCGCTATCTGTATCTTGCAGATACAAATAGGAGATACTTAGGTGGGTTAATTCCTTGAGGAATTAACCGAAAAGGGTATCACCCAAAACATTCACAAGTGTTTGGGTCATCTCTTCAACAATCTTCGCTTTGTGCGCTTTGGTAACACCTGCTTTAGTAATTTTGACGTTGATGTAAAGCATGTTCCCCCCTTGTGTAGGTGCTTTGACCACAACTCAAACTCTGGTGCTCACTCTCACTACGATTTGTTACACTGATGCCATGACAAACGCAATGGACAGCACACAGCCTAAAACAAGCTCAGATCAAGGGGAACACTATTGGCTCAGGGGTATCCGCGGTGCCATAACGGTCACTCAAGATACCCCCGAAGACATTTTAACTGCGACCGAAGAGCTTTTAACTGCCATGCTCAACGCGAACGGCATTACAGACTTTGAGCCCATTGCCGCCATCTTTTTTACAACCACGCCTGATCTAAGTAGCACCTTTCCGGCAGAAGCTGCCCGCCGTTTGGGCATGCAAACGGTACCTTTAATGTGCAATCAGGAAATTCCGGTACCTAACCGCTTGCCTAAAGCCATTCGAGTAATGTTACAAGTCAACACTACGAAAGCTCAAGCCGCTATTAAGCACATCTATTTACGTGAGGCTGTGCGGTTACGGCCCGACCTTGTCAGTGCGCAGTGAGTGCACAATAGCAATACACAATCAATAAATAGCAACACACAACAACATCAATCTGTGCATTTATTGTTAAACAGTTCTAACAGTGCCCAAGATGCTGTTTAATTGCTCCCGCTGACAACATAGATGTCGCTGCCAAGTTTGGCATACAGGTCGCTCGAGACCAATAGATCACTGCCCACCGCATCATCTAGTTGAGCAGCTACCCGCACCATAAGTGGTGCGTCGTATTGATCCGACTCGAGCAACAACAATTCACCGGGTTCGTGTGCTTTTGAGGCAACCGTGTAAGTTTCAAGCGTTGCTGAAACAGTTGCCCGGTAGGTTGCTTGGTCAATTTCTTGGGCGGCAGCTTGGGCAACCTCGAGCGTTGTGGAAGCAGCTTGTACAGCTACTTCTGTCGCCTCTACTGTGGTTCTTGTTGGAACACTGGCTACGGCTACTTCTGCACGCACGTTGTTTACATCGATAACCTCAACGCGAACAGGAGCAACCCCACTGCTCACCATACCCAGTTCTTCTGCCGCACCTTGCGATAGGTCAATGATGCGCCTGTGCACAAACGGCCCACGGTCATTAATACGCACAACAATACTCTGCTGATTATCCAGATTTGTAACCCGCACACGCGTACCAAACGGCAAGGTTAGATGAGCCGCAGTAAGTTCCCAGCGGTCAAACACTTCGCCGCTAGCCGTCAACCTGTTGTGAAACCCCGGCCCATACCAAGAAGCTAAACCTTGGCTTGTTTGCGCTGCAGCTGAAACAACTATCATCAGTAAAAGCAAAGCCAGCAGCACACGCTGACAGGTACAGCAAACAGTTTCCTTCGTATTTCTTGATTGATCCGTACTTTTTGATTGAAATGTAAACAATGTAACCACACAACCTCCATGCTGCTTAGTAATAGTTAGTAATAAAGCAGCATTAAGCAGTAGACAATAGAGTATCTATGTGTACTTACAATGGCAACCACACTAGAAAAACAAACAGCACACAGTGTGTGCTCGAGTACGCCTACTACTTATTAATTTTTAGGGTGCGATGTCATCTACAACACTTGTCTTTTGCTAACACTTAGTGTGTTAAAGCTAGTACACTAGCTAATTTGACAAGGTGCCCTCAAAACTTACCAAAGAAGCTCACAACAAAAAGCTAGCTCCAAGTACGCTCGCTAATCTCTTTTTGACAAAGTACAAAAAGTTCGTAATCATCCAGCGTAGCAGTGCCTTCAGCAATCACTTTATTGCACTTCGCAAAAACATCGTGAAGCTCTTGATTAGAGAGGTTTTTGACATCAACATTTTGCTGACTTTCATTCATCAGCTACCTACCCTTTATCAAAGCCACAGTAACAAGCTTTAGCATGAGGTCGTGCAGTGCGCTTGACACTGCCAAAGAATAATTCTGGGTAAGATTATGGATTTTCTTATCGCTGTTTAGCCACACGTAATGCAGTCTAAACTCATCATCGTCTCATTAACCATAGTCTTACACACATGAATTGGATGAGAAATTAGATCTTTACTCTCACAATCTTTACTTGCTTTGATGGCAGACACAGGCAATTTAGCCAAGTTTTTGCTGGTCAGAACGCCATAAGTACTGTCTCTAATGTACATGAGTTATACCGAGAATGCAGATATTAAACCTAAAAGCATGCGAGGATCACAACATCAGCATTTTAACCTGTCTTTGGTGATTGCATCGTAATAAATACTTGATCATAAATACTTGGTCACAACTACTTGATCACAACTACTTGATCAATAAGCTCGAGCCAAACCACAGCAACTTTTATTAGGCTTATAAGCAAGTGCATCATCTACAAGTACAACATGCTACAGTCACTAACGTGATTGACACCCACTGCCATCTTGATCGCTGTGATAATACAGACTTGGTAATTGATACCGCCCTAAGTACCGCTAATCCGCTCACCGCCATAATTACTATTGGCATCGATAAAGCAAGTTGCGATAGAGCTATAGCGCTTGCCGAAGCTCATCCACAGGTGTATGCAGCAGTAGGTATTCACCCCACCAACGCAGCGGCTGCAAGTGACCCTGATACTCGAGCGCACATTGCCTCGTTAGCAACTCACCCCAAAGTAGTTGCCATTGGTGAGACGGGGTTTGATTACTATTGGGATGCAACAACACCAGATGAACAACGCACAAGTTTTAAGTGGCAAGCTGAACTAGCTGCCAGCATCAACAAGCCCATCATCTTGCATGTACGCGACAAACAGGGGCAAGATACTGCTTCACAAGAAACCGCAGCGCACATTCAAGAGGTTGGCTGGTCCAAGGGGATCTTGCACTGCTTCAACGGTCATACTGGACTTTTAGAAGCAGGTTTATCGCTTGGGTTTATGGTGTCGTTTGCAGGTAATGTGACATACAAGAGTGCTAAGGACATCCAAATAAGTGCCGTTAACGTACCTACAGACCGCATTTTAGTTGAGACAGATAGTCCTTATTTAGCACCAGTTCCCAAGCGTGGTAAACCCAACCAGCCGAGTCACGTTTGGCATACGGCTGCGTTTGTGGCAGACTTGCGGGGTGAAAGCTTGCAGGAGCTCGAGCACATCACAGATACAAACGCCAAACACATCTACAATCTGCCTAACTAAGCTCCGAACCTCAACAACACCTATAGCTCGAGATTCAAACAAATCTCAATAAGCAACAACGTCAAGGAATCTGATAGACATAGCAGTTCCAGGATTGGTTCCCCCACACTGGATGGGTCGATTTCTACTCCCCTAGGTCGCACGCGCAACTGCCTGTGGCAGTTACGCGTGAAAACGCTGACACTTGTTATGTCTAAAAATAGCTTACAACAAGTACCAACCTTGCTCAGACCCAGCTCAATAACCCAGTAAATTGTCGAACAACATAAGGTCCTTAAGCAGCTTGCCGCTCCTCTCGGTCGTAGCGCAGTAGCTCAGCTAAGCGCGTACGCGAAACCACTCGGTAAGCATCTTTGGGCACAAATGCCGTCACTACGTCTACCCAGCGAGGTTTGCTGTACTCGAGCACCACATGAAGCGGAATTTTCACTGTTGCACTTGCGCGGATAAACCCGAGGGCGAGTAAGCGTTCGTCCTCGAGATAACGCACTAACTCGCGGCCGTACATAACAGCACCTACAATGTCGTGCTCGGTAAAGCCTTCGCACGTTGCGTGTTTGTGCGCGTGAGGTGCAACGCGGTACCAACCTTTGCGTACGTAAGGGCGCAAGTCGTCAAGCGTACGCACACGTACCTTATTGTGTTTAGAACGATGTTGCTTTTGCCTGCGAGATTGTTTAAAACTCGTGCAAGTTTGGTCTTGTGAAGACTGACCTTGAAGCGTCGAGAGGGGCTTCACTGCTGCCTCCTGCGAGATTAACTAAAATAGCGAACGACTGCACTTAGTTACACGCAGGTAGACTAAAGTCTACAATTCCGTCAGACTAAACAACACATACTTAATATCGTGTTACACCTAAATCATTCACTTACATCTGGTCACAACACTGATGTGTGTTGAGGTAGTTACTTAGTAGATGTAAACTTAATTAGTTTTGATGGCGTAACAACACACACATATATCAATCGCGTGAGGTTAAGGTATTATCTGATATAAATGCATAAGTACAAATTGTTTGTTCTTTAAGATCAAACGTGCACGCAGTCAACGGCGACACATATGAAATTTACGCAGGTGAATTACATACATAAAATTTAGCATAATGAGGCGAAATTGCAAAGTGTCTCATGCTAAAATTTAATTTTTGAGGTTTTCCTTTTTATGCAGGTAGCGTAGCTCCTTTGTATAAGCATTCGCTAGTGCCGTATCAGACGTGGCAAATCAATCTCTACAAATAGCTTAAGCAACCTACAGCCAAACATTTAAGATGAAACCATAATGAGAATTTATACGTCAGCATTTTTAGATAGGTTAGGTTTAAGACAACCTTCATGGGTAAGTAAGATGTTTGCTTTGTACTAAACTTAAAACCCATAGCATCACACGGGCTTGACGGTTTTTTAGCTCTTATGCTAAGCTACGCTCTGCTCTAGGGCGATTAGCTCAGTTGGTTAGAGCGCGTCGCTGATAACGACGAGGTCAGTGGTTCAAATCCACTATCGCCCACCACAACCAAACCCCAGTCCAAGATGTACCTTTGGACTGGGGTTTTTGTTTGACCCTAATTAAGTTACAAGGGTTAATATACTTTCCGGTTAGTTCCAGGAATTAACCCACGTGGAACATGTAGAAACAGCGAACGGTGACGGTGAAAACGAAGTAAAGTTCGCAGGGGGTTACGAAGTATTTAACCGGCATTGGTATGAGTTGGGATTTATCGAGGTAAGGCAATTACGGCTTTATCTGCAATAACAAACCGCTGCCGATCTGCTGCACGGGACGTAAGATAGCCACCACTAAATGTTGTAAACGCTGGCAAAATGAGCTGGTGCGGCTCGAGCACAAAACAAGGTAACCTCACATAATCGCGGCGGCTGCCCACGTGGGCAATAGGGTGAAGATGCCCGCAGATATGTACAGTTTCCGTTTGTGGTTCATGAACAAGGTTAATACCCGCAAGCTCGAGGCTCACTGAAGCGGTCAATCCCCAAGTTGTAAAGATGTGATGGCTACTGCGGTCATGATTTCCTGCTATGAGATGTACTGAGGCGGGGAGGTGCTCGAGCCATGCAGCAAACGCTTTAACCCGTGCATCTGTCATGCCGATACGCGCGTGAATAACATCTCCTAAAATGTACAGCTTACGCGCGCCTGTAAACGCTTGCAGCGATGCTAAACGTGCAAGGTCAGCATCCTCGTGGCCACTGGGGAGCGGCAACCCAGCCCGCTGAAATGTCTCCGCTCGGCCAAGGTGAAGATCGCTGATAAGCAGTGCACTTTCAGATGTCCAAAAGAGCGCGTGGTTGACAAGCATTAAAGATTGTCCTTGCCAACTAACCTCGAGGGCTTGCCAATCCTTTTTAGGTGTTGAAGTCATTGTATAAAGACTGTGTATAAAGACTGTGTATAAAGACTGTGTGTAAAGACCGTCATGTTGGAGTTAGTGCATTAAGTCCATATCTTGAGACCATCATATTAAAAAGTCATTCGTCATTGTGTTGATGTCATTGTGCTGATGTCATTGTGTTGAGGCCTCAATCTAAGCACTACAAGTGCGCCCACTGGTCAATCATGCGCATAACGCGTTCGCCGAGGGTTTCTGTTGACAACCTCGAGCGTAACCGTTCAATATAGAGCGGAAACGCTAGCGGACTGGGTTTGCGGGTTGGTTGCCACTGCCAAGTTTGGGTTTGCAAGGCTTGCAAGGTTCGCACGAGGCCGTCAAGGTCAAAGTCATGCTCGAGCAACTCCCGTTCTGCTTGTTTTAACAACACACTTTCCGGTTCGTATTCCCGCAAGACTTCGTAGATGACCGATGTACTTGCTTGCAACTGCCAGGCAGTTTTTCGCGCACCTGGGTAACCCGTAAATACCAACCCAGCAATCTGGGCAACCTCCCTAAAATGGCGTTTGGCGAGTTCTGTCATATTGACGCTTGCGCGGATGTCGTTAGCTAGGTTATGAATCTCACATAAGGTTTGGGTAAGCCGCGCCGGAAAGTCATAGCCTTTGGGTGCAAGCATGGTGATGCCATAGTCGTTCACGGTGTAACTAAGCGTGGTGGGTTCGTGTTGTGCCAACCTAAACGCTAAAAGCGCAGCAAGCCCTTCGTGAATGTTGCGCCCAGCAAACGGATACAAAAACAAATGCTCACCTTCACGCGTGCGGGTGTGCTCGAGGAGCAATTCACCTGCACTTGGCACCTGCGACAGTTTACGTTGCCGCGTTAACAAACTTGCCAGAGCCTCATGCTCTCTAGTTGTGGCATCCTCACGACCTAACTCTTGGCGTAAATAGCTTGCTAACGGTAACGACAACGGTAATGCTTTACCCACAAAACTCGGTGAGGTTGTCACCGCTTTTTTGGAGACGCGCACGTAAGCGTTCATCTCTTTCATCATCACAAATTCAAGCGTGCGCCCCGCAAACGTAAACGTGTCACCGGGGCTAAGTTTGGAGATGAAGTTTTCATCAATTGCACCCAGTTTGTGTTGATTGGTAA
>CAZMCW010000198.1:3463-8732 GCA_964564405.1 uncultured bacterium | reverse complement strand
CTGTTTAAGATGACGTCTGTTTAAGATGACGTCTGTTCAAGGTAATGCGTCATCTGACGAAGTAGGTCTTCATGCCCAACCTCACCCGCTTTGATCACATCGTGCGTGGCGTCAGGAATTTCGTAAAGCGTAAGCGCGCTCGGAAGACGCTGCATGAGCGCTCTGGTGTTTATGGGCGTGGCAACGTCATCAGCTGCGCCTTGAATCACCAAACAAGGTTGCTGTACCTGTGCCACCATCCCTTTGGCAGATAGTCCTAAGCGCCGCAACTCATCTAGTGCAGAGGTCGGCAAGCGGATGTCTTCTTTGAGCGCGGCTCGCACAGTGGGATCGTCTAGGTTGGCATCTGGAAACATGCTGATAAATTGCTCCCGTACTTTGGGGTCTTCGAAATTGGCTTTAGCAAAAGGTTTTAACGAGGGTCTTAAATCGCGCATGACCGCAAGTAACCACGTAAAACGAGCGTTAAACTGCCAAAACGGCGCAATCAACACAAGTTTGTGAGGTTTGTACAAACTTTGCGCAGCTATGTGTAATGCGATGGCTGCACCCATGGAAAACCCCACTAGCACAGTTGTTTCTGTGTTGGGCAGTTGATGAAGCTTGTCCCAAGCACTGCGCGCGTGCATGACCCAGTCGTGGCGAGTTTGTACTGCCAAGTTAGTAATATCTGTTCCAAAGCCAGGCAACAGCGGCCCATGAGTTTCATAGTTACTTGCCACAAATGCGTCTGCTAGTGGGCGCATTTCGGCAGGTGTACCTGGAAACCCGTGAATCAGCAGGACTTTGCGGGGGCCATTACCTAGTACAAAAGGGTGATGCTCAGCATTTTGATAGGGAGCGTCTAAACTCATAAGGATTTATATGGCCTGTAGATGTTGAGGGAAGTTAGTGTGCGCGGCTGCACGGCACCGTTCAACGACGCTAACAATGCGGTTTACGGTGGGCTCGAGCATCTCCTCAGTTACCCCACGCCCCAGTGACAAACGCACGCTGGCCCGGGCATCATCACGACTTAAGCCCATGGCTGTTAGCACGTGACTGGGTTCAAAGGTGCCTGCTGCACAGGCTGAGCCGGCACTAACATCAATACCCTCAGCATCTAGTCCTAGAAGTAAAGCCTCACCGTCTACGCCGTCTACGCGGAGGTTGAGGTGTTTGGAGCCGATGGGAGCGCCAGCGACGTTGTCGTGGACGTTGCCCTTTAGACTGGGGTGCTCGAGTAACATCCCTCTTAACTGGTCACGCAAGTTTGCCACCTTAGTAGCCTCAGCTTGCACGTCTACCAGCGCAGCCGCTTCACCCATCCCCACAATCGCAGGCACATTTAACGTACCCGCCCGCAGCCCGCGTTCTTGCTCACCGCCAACCATAAACGGTTTAAGCTCAACCTCTTCACGAACCATCAACACACCTACACCTTTGGGCCCATAAACTTTGTGTCCCGACAGCGCCAACATATCCACGCCGAGGCTGTCAGCATCAACAAAAACCGTCCCCAAAGCTTGAACAGCATCACAAAACATAAGTGCGCCTACACTGTGGGCTAACTCGCTCATTGCGGCAATATCGGTGATGACGCCAGTTTCGTTGTTCACAAGCATAAGGGCGACCAAGCAGGTGTTTGGCTGTAAAGCAGCGTTGAGAGCATCAACTGTAATTTCACCGCGAGCGTTGGGCTGTAGGTAGGTGACGGATGTGCCAGTTGCCTCGAGCTGCTTGGCCATTTCCAAAACCGCCTTGTGTTCAATACTGCTGGTGATGATATGCCCGCCGGGATACGCGCTTGCCACCATGCGCAGCGCGTGGTTGTCTGCTTCGGTGGCACCAGAGGTGAAAACAATGTCGCGTGGTTGGGCGTTAATGGCGTTTGCCACTTGTTCACGTGCCTTTTCAACAGCAGCACGCACTTTTTGCCCGCCTCTATGCAGGCTGGCGGGGTTGGCAAAATGATCTGTGAAGTAGGGTTGCATGACTGCAAACACCCGTGGATCAAGCGGGGTGGTTGCGGCGTAGTCGTAGTAAAAACGCATGGTTCTAGGATAGCTAATTGACAGATTAGGATACGGCTATGCTACACATTTTGAGGAGTTGATAGCAGCTAGCCAAGGCATGTGTGATCATACGGATCGTTGCAGTAATTGGTAATAGTCCTCGAGCACCCAATTAATAGCCCTGATCACGCATCTGCCGAATAAGCTCAACGCTACTCACAGTGGATTTTGAAAATATCAGATATGCCAGCGCGTTTTGTAGTGCCAGCACGTTTATGTTTTTTCTTACTGTGTTTGTCCTTTTTCTTTGAGGTCATCGCAATAGTCGCTAAATACCTTGTATGCCACATAGGCAATGCTTTATCTGTAATGCTAGATAACGTAAAAGCTCGAGCAAACCATCACTCGAGCCTCATCTACACTAATAAATCTGCTAATTCGCCGAACTAAACTGCTCTGGCAATGGCTCCAACTGCAAAAGTTGGTTTTTTTCCATCACTAGGTCAGCTAAACTTGCACTGCCCAGCACGAACCGCACAGCTTCGTCAACGCGCCGCCAGAGGGGCTCGGTGGCACAGTGACCGGTGCGTTCGCAGTTGTCTTCGTCGTCTATGCAAGTGACCGGTGCTAAGCTGCCCTCCATAAGTTCAACAACTTCTAAGGCGCTAATATCTGTCATGGGACGAGCTAAACGGTAGCCACCGTAGGCACCCCGCACCGACTCCACAATACCTGCACGCCGCATGATGGACACAAGTTGCTCGAGGTAATGCTGGCTAATCTTTTGCCGTTCAGACACAACTTTTAGGCTAATAGGCGCGTCGCCATTAATCGCAATTTCAATAAGTGCGCGCATACCGTACTGAGCGCGGGTTGAGATCCACATGCTGACCTCCAACTGTGGAAGGTGAAGTACTTAAGGTTGATTGATTGGGTTATCATGGTACATTATTTGCCATATTTAACTATCACTACGGGCGTGGGTTAGCACGCCCAAATCTTACTAACTGATTAGACTTTAGCACATCTTTCGTGATGCCTGTGCTTTGTGCCAGCCGATGTCTACATAGCTAGTCAAGTACATACGTCCCACTAAGCATAAAAATTTTAAGAAGATGTTGTTGCAGGAACGTGTTGACGACGCACCTGCGAAGCATCATCGTCTGGCAACATCACAACCTCGTGTTTGTCAATTGTCTGTGGTGCGCCCGGAAGGTTGACATCAGCGAGAGATACCTCGTTCGGATTGTAGTTGTAGAGGTAGGTATGACCCCCACGTTGAGTGATGCGCACACCGTCTGGTAGGTTAATTGTCGCTACCTCAGCTAGATGAGGTAAGAGCAGCTCACGTAGTGTACTAGCTTCAACCCACGCGCCTATAGTCACGCAGGTTCCTGCACCTACCGAGTGTTGGCAGATGGCCGCTGCACCTTCGTAGGCGTCTGTCGAAAATGTCGCAACAACCTCAGCTCCGTCTGGTGTGAGGATGTCTGCCCAAGTACTGTAAGTGTAATCTTGACCGTTCATGTGGATGCTTTCATGCAAGCCAGGACGCAGCGCATCAACATGGTGAATCTTTACGCCCATGAGTGGTGCCAGAGGCCCAGGTGTAGGCGCGTGAACAGTGTTACTGAGTGTTTTTGCGCCTGAGCGCGGGCCCATCACCAGCGTGCCACTGGCAGTTACAAAGTCGTGTAAGTGCGTTGCCAAGGTGTCATCTACCAAATGCAGCGCGGGAGCACAGACAAGTTGATAAGGTGATAAATCATCACGTGGATGGACGAGGTGAACGTTTAATCCTAAACCGCGTAGCGCTTCGTAATAGCTAAGTTGCAACATCCAGTAATTCCAGCCCTCAGCGTGAGGTTGTAGTTGGGTTGCCCACAAACTTTCGTAGTCAAAGAGCAAAGCAACCTCTGCTTTAGGGTGGTTGTGAGCAGTCTCTGGCAAGCTGTTCAAAGTTGTGCTCACCTCTTTGGCAGTGCTGCTCGCACGGTCAGGTGTGCCGTCGTGCAAATTAAGGCCAGCATGCATGAGTTCTTGTGCGCCATTAGCTGCGCACCAACGAAAGTAAGACACAACTTCTGCCCCGTGCGCTAAAGCTTGCCACGTCCATAAAGAGACAGCACCTATAGCAGGCAGTGGGTTGGTCGGTGCCCAGTTAACCTGCCCCGGTTGTTGTTCAATCACCCAGAAGGGTTTATTTTTGAGCCCGTAGTAGAGGTCGTGGTGGAGTGAGACAAGGTCGGGGTGGCCAGTGCGGTAGTACTTGTTTTTGAGGTCGTCGGAGAGGGGGCTTTGCTCGAGCATCCCCAACGGGTAACTATCCCAGCTAAATACATCCAAATCACCTGCCAACTTAAACGCGTCATATTGATCAAACAAGAGCATGCCGTTGTGGGTAATTAACCGTCCCGGCGATAACTCACGCAGAATATTCACTTGCCGTCTGTTAAACGCCACCACAGCATCGGATGAAAAGCGGTAAAAGTCTAAGCTATGGCTAGGATTGGCCTCAGTGACCGTGAGGTTGGGCAAGTCAACTTCGTCAAAACTGCTGTAATCCATGCTCCAAAAGCGGTTCCACCAGGCGTCGTTGAGGGCGTCAATTGTTTCATAGCGGCCCTCGAGCCAGTGCCGAAATGCCAGCAAATCATAAAACCCGTAACTTCGCACGGTGTCGTGACAACCGTATTCGTTGTCGGTTTGCCATGCGTGAATAGCCTCATGTTGGCCGTAGCGGTCAGCAAGGATGCGGGTAATTTCATCAGACGCATTTAAGTAAGCAGGCGCATTGAATGAATAGTGCCGCCTCGAGCCAAACTTGCGCGGCCGGCCGTATTCATCAACCGCCAGTACATCTGGGTACATGTCAATTAACCACTTGGGCGGGGTGGCGGTTGGTGTGCCTAATATTACTTTGAGGCCAGCATTGCCGAGGGTATCCACAGCTCTGTCCAACCAGTCGAAGTTGTACTGACCGGGTTGAGGCTCGAGCTGTTTCCAGGCAAACTCACCAACGCGCACCCAGGTGATGCCTAATTCGCGCATGCGGGCGGCGTCTGGTTTCCAGGTTGACTCTGACCAATGTTCGGGGTAGTAGCAAACCCCGAGGCTCATGGGACGATTCATATAATCCTCCAGATTATTCAGCTAGATATGTGTGCTTTAAGCACTATGCTAAACTTTGCTCATGACGCGCCAAGAAACGCTACGCGTACTTAGTGAGTTGCTCGAGCAACAACCTCAGGCAAAACTTGAGGTGATGCTTGCAT
>CAZMCW010000198.1:0-3453 GCA_964564405.1 uncultured bacterium | reverse complement strand
TGGCTCGAGCAAGATAGCGACGCCTCAAGTAGCGACGACGCTTTTGAACGTAAGCTTCGCGCTGATGTTGAGGCAGGCAATTTTGACCAGCTTATCGCCCAAGTTATTGCCGAAGACAACTCAGGGGAAACCATAGATCTTGAAACACCGTGCCGGCAAGACGTTCTGGAAACGTTATAAGCAACTTCCTACCCACATTCAACGCAGAGCACGTAAGCAGTACCTTCTACTCAAGCAAAATCCTTACCATCCTTCGCTGCATTTTAAGCCCATCGGTAACTTGTGGTCGGTCCGCGTGAACGATACTTATCGTGCTTTGGCTGTCATCAATAACGGCAGGTTTGTATGGTTCTGGATTGGGCATCACAGCGAGTACGACACCATCCTCAAAAAATCATAGTCCTTCACATCTCGGATGTTTGCTTGTAAATGACTCAGCAGCTTAGCGAAGGTGTTTGTACGCATTGATAAGCCCATTCGTTGAACTGTCATGGCTCGTGACATCATCATCGTTAGCAAGTTCTGGCAAAATTGCTTTGGCGAGAACTTTACCCAACTCAACACCCATCTGATCAAACGAGTTGATGTTCCAAATCACGCCTTGTACAAAAATTTTGTGCTCGTAAAAGGCAATGAGCGTGCCAAGTATTTCCGGCGTGAGCTTGGCGTACAAAAATGAGTTGGTGGGACGGTTCCCTGTAAATGTCTTAGAGGCTGTTAAGTGTTCCAAGTGTTCCCCGGTTACACCCTGTGAGGTTAGTTCTGCACGCACTTCATCCGCTGGGCGGCCCATCATCAGTGCCTCAGTTTGGGCAAAGTAATTGGAGAGTAGAATGGTGTGATGCTCGCCCAGTGGGTTGTGGCTTTGGGCTGCCGCCAAAAAGTCGCAGGGGATGAGTTTAGTGCCTTGGTGAATAAGTTGATAAAAGGCGTGTTGTCCGTTGGTGCCGGGTTGTCCCCAGATAATTGGCCCAGTCGTTACATCCACAGGCTCGCCGCTACGGGTGATGTGTTTGCCGTTACTTTCCATATCACCTTGTTGAAAGTAGCTAGCAAAGTGCTCGAGGTAGTTGTCATACGGCAAAATCGCGTGGGTTTGCGCGCCAAAAAAGTTGTTGTACCACACGCCGAGTAACGCCATAATCACAGGGATATTTTCCTCAAACGGAGCCGTGCGAAAGTGCTCGTCTGCTTTGTGTGCGCCCGTGAGTAAGTCCTCAAAGTTGTCCATACCAATGTAGAGTGCAATCGATAAGCCAATCGCTGACCACAGCGAGTAGCGCCCGCCAACCCAGTCCCAAAAGCCAAACATATTGGCTTCGTCGATGCCAAACTCGCGTACTTTCTCAGCATTGGTGGAAAGTGCCGCAAAGTGTTTAGCAGTGGCGCTGTCGTCCTCTGCATGTTCTAGAAGCCAGGCCCGCGCTGCCTCCGCGTTGGTCATGGTTTCAATGGTGGTAAAGGTTTTAGATGCCACCAAAAAAAGGGTCGTTTCTGGATTTACCTGCTTAAGCGTCTCGGCCATATCCGAGCCATCAACATTCGAGACAAAATGCACCTTGATGTGGCTGGCATAAGGCTGCAGGGCTTGCGTCACCATCTTTGGCCCTAAATCTGAGCCGCCAATGCCAATGTTCACCACATCGGTAATGGTCTTGCCGCTGTAGCCTTGCCACTCACCTGAGCGCACACGTTCAACAAAGTTACGCATTTTACCTAAAACCTCATTGACCTCTGGCATTACGTCAGCACCATCCACCAAAATGGGTGAGTTGCTGCGGTTGCGCAAGGCTACATGCAGAACTGCGCGTTGCTCGGTGGTGTTGATGGCCTCACCTGAAAACATGGCGTTAATCATGTCTTTCACGCCGGCTTGCTCAGCGAGTTGTAAGAGCAGCGTCATCGTTTCTGGCGTGATGCGGTTTTTGGAGTAGTCAAAGAGGATGCCGAGGGCGCTGAGTGAAAACGTCTTAAAGCGTTCAGAGTCCTCCGCAAACAGGTCGCGCATGTGAACATCTGCCATGCTTTGGTGATGGTTCTTAAGGGCGTTCCAAGCGGGTAAAGTGTTGACAGATGGCTTAGGTGTGACAGTCATAAGCTAGTCCTTTCAGGCAACATTACTAGGGTATTCGGGGGCAAATATATCCCCATCAACTCTAATGTAGGGATGTGTTGATAGCATCATGATACGTGTGAGGCTCGAGCCTCACGCACAAGTCTCATCATGACGGATGTTCTAGGCAAACTGTGTCAACACCTTAACCCATCTACTTGCGCTGTAAACAAACCACATCACGCATCTGACACCTAAAACAACACGCTCACCTTACGGAGGTTGAGCGTGTTGCAACTTGTCTGCTAAGGACAAGGTTAATTGTGGGCAGGATGAGTTACATCATCAAGATGTAGGCATTCAAGGTATAGGCAACGACACACCGTTGAGCGGCAAGCCTAAAATAGCCGCGTTTTCTTGTGTTTCTGCGCCTACAAGTTGCAGATTGAGCACACTTGCTGGGGGTACATCGGTGACGTTGACTTGGATGTTGAGTATTGTACCGCCGATGTCAACTTGCACCGTGCCACTCACAGTTGCGCTAATTTCTAGGGCAATCCCAAACGCATTGTCACTGGAAACATCCGTCACGGTCATGTCTGCTGGTGCGGTAATGGTGGGTACATCTGTCAGTGCGTCCATAGCCGGATTACCCAGCAAGATTACCCCGGTTTGTCCGCTGCTAAGTGACAAACCATCGGCTGGACAAACGGGCACATCTTGGGCTATGCCAACGAGCTTGCGCAGCAAAAACAGCACGTCAGTGATGTTGACGGTGCTGTCACAGGTGACATCTGCGTGGTAGCGGGCGTAAGCGTCAACCGGCTCACTGTTACCCACGACAATTTCCAACACACGCACAATGTCGATAAGTGTAAAGCCGTTAGCATCTAAATCGCCCAGGGATGTGTCTACAAAACTTGCCTCGAGCGCGTGGCTGACGGTTACGCCAGCTGTCGGTGGGCTTTGTTGGCTAACAGTAGAGGATGTGCTTGTACTTGCGTCAACAAATTACTGTGCTGTGTGGCGTCTTGGCTGATGACGTTACTCGAGCGCATCACAGCACCCTCGGGCAAGCTAAATAAATCTCCCTCAACCGGACGACTCGCGACCCAAGCAACCGTCAACACGCCATCTTCGTAGTGACTTGGTGAATGATGTTTTGAAGGGGCTCGAGGTCAATCTCACCATTGCTAATTGAGGCTGGCAGCTCGAGGTTCACCATACCTGCTTGTACAGGGAGAGGACTGCTGATGACAACATCTTGCTGAGGGTTGTTAATGGACTGCTGCTGACACCCAACGAGAAATCCTAAACCCACAATCATCAACACAGACATTTTGCATAGGGATAGTGCGTTCATTAAAATTCCCCCAAGTCATAGGTTATGAGCAAGGTCA
>CAZMCW010000197.1:5628-8744 GCA_964564405.1 uncultured bacterium | reverse complement strand
ACGGGCGTTGATGCCCCTAGCAGCGTCTTCGCGGACACGTGCGTTTAACTCACGTAAGGTGAGGGTGTCTGTATCAGCTAGGTTTTGGGCGGCGTCACTTTGGGTTCGAAAAGGTAGCTCGAGTGATGAATACCTGCGAATAAGTCCACTCTCTGTCATCACTTGCGCGTTTTGCAAACGCCAGACACCTTTATCGCTATCCCAAATCCCTTCTGGCGCACTTAAGGTATCACCGTCATCTTGAAAGACGAAAATTCCCGACAAATCTGCTAGATGCCGTTCCTCACGCTGACCACGAATTCGCCCAGCGTAATAAATGCCCTGTTCGTCAATGGCAAAGGAAACATCTCGCTGAGTTTCACTAGGCGGGCGCTGACTGTAAAACGAGGCAACCTCATCGTCATAAGCACGTTGCCCGATGGGTTCTAAAAACCCATTGTTGTAAAGTGCCAGCAAGCTCACGACAAGCCCAAACCAGAGTAATGGGCGCAGCAACCGCAACGGTGCAACGCCCGCCGCATAGGCTGCTTTGAGTTCAGAATCCCGTGCCCAGCGGCCCGTTGCTAGCAGCACCGCAAACACCCCCGCAACCGGTAAGGACATGTGCAAAAACCACGGCGCTCGAAAAAGCATGAGCCGGCCCACACTAGATAAACTGGCGTTTTGAGTGATTAAAAACCCCGCCCAAACAGTTAAAAAGTCAATGGAGAGTAGTAGGCAAAACGCGCCGACACCAAGTGCGTACAGTGCCGTTACCTCGCGTAGCAAATAGCGGGCAAGTTTGCCTAGGAGTTGCTGCGAACGGGTTTTAACCCTCCGCTTTGAGGGCGGATTGGGTAGATTATCAGATAAAGTAGATGAAGACGCCCTAGAAGACGCCCCAGAAGATGGCTGGGAAAACACGGCATCAGTATACACGACCCTCCCTAGAAAACCCCTCATCCCTGCTTAGGAAGCCACTCATTAATGTCAAAGCTTCATCTCATCGCTGTTCAACAACGCTTAGACCCGCACGATTTTATAAGTGCAGATGCGTTTGCCAGCAAAATTGACGCACTTATAGGGGCTGCTACGGCTGGCCTATCTGAAGGTGATACGCTCGTTGCGTTTCCCGAAGCACTTGCACTTCCGCTCCTATTTGCAGATGCCAACATCCTCACTCAGACAACATCAGCACAAGCATTTAAAACGTGGTTATCAGGACATTGGCGTTTATTCATCAAAGAATTATGGCGCGGCCCCAGCAGCATCTTGTTTCCCCATGCACTCGCTGCGGAGCGCGTCTACCGTAAGACTTTTGCTGAGGCCGCCCGCAAGTACAACGCAACCATCGTGGCTGGGTCAGGTTTTTTTCCTACCATTGACCACGAACCCAGTTGGGGTTGGCATATGACTGAACCTTGGCTCAAGCGGCGTATCTACAACCTTGCTTACACGTTTGCACCCTCTGGAACGCGCCTCGGCGTAGCAGGTAAACAGCAGATGACGACGCTCGAGCAGCGCCTTGGCATTCAACCCACCCAACACCCGCCTCACGTGATGACGGCAGCTTGGGGCAAACTCGGCGTGACAATATGTTTAGACGGCTTTTACGATGGCATCATCAGTCATTTGGACGGACTTGGCGCGCAGGTCATTGTGCAACCCAGTGCTAACTACGCACTGTGGGACGGACCTTGGACAGCCAATTCACGAACCAACCAAAATTTGCGTGAGGGTGAAGCATGGTTGCGTTACGGGCTAGCTCACACCCTACAAAAGCGTGTCAACATTCGTTACGGTCTTAATCCGATGCTGGTAGGCGGACTGTGGGGCATGATGGCAGAAGGACGCTCGAGCATCGTTGCCAACGTCCATCACCCCCACAACACGCACTTGGATGACCCTATGCTTGCAATTGCGCCAACGCCACATGACGAGGCATTTGTGAGAACGACCGTGACGCTCGAGTAGACGTGCCAAAGACACCGCATTAATAATTTCCGCTTAAGGCTTGCCGTCTACAAACATCCCATCCAATACCTATAGCGTTTCCACGAGTAACTGCCACAGGCAGTTGCGCGTGCGACCCAGGAGAGTAGAAATCAACCCACTTGATATGGGGGAACTAATCCTGGAACTGCTACTACAAAATCAATCACCTCAAGTTCTATAGACAATTGAGGTCATTATCGCCTTGTGTCAAGGGCGTTAACATGTTTCATCTTCCGCCTTGACGTGCTTACCTCATCGTCAACCTTGAGCTAAAGTTCTTAACACCTTGATATCATTGTGACCGTCACGCTACACCTGACGAACACCTAGTTGACGAACACCTATTTGATGAACACGTAGGTATGGACATCAGCGTTATTAACATCGACCTCGAGCCTTAAAACAACCCTGACTGTTCGGTTGTATCAATTTTGAAGCCATTTGGCTTGGGTCCTAACTCATCAGCAACGCGTTTGAGTTCTTGCATGTCTTGCCACATAAGCCACTTGGGGCCGCCCCGTTTGCGGCTGGGATTGCGCAGCAAATACGCCGGGTGAAATAACGGCATGAGCTTAACACCCTGCCAATCAAACCAATTGCCGCGCGTTTTGGTGATGCCATCTTTGGTTTTGAGAAAGTACTGGGTTGGCACGTTGCCCAAGGTGGCAATGATTTGCGGCTGCAAGATATTAAGTTGCTCAATTAACATCGGTTCACTCGCGTGGATTTCGTCGGTAGTGGGGTTGCGGTTACCTGGCGGACGGTACTTAACAATATTGGTAATATAAATTTCGTCGCGGTGCATATTTACGCTGTCCAAAATTTGGTCGAGCAGTTGCCCAGCTCTGCCCACAAACGGCCGCCCTGTTTGATCTTCTTGCTCGCCAGGAGCCTCACCGATAATGAGCACGTTGGCGTTGGCATCACCTTCCCCAAAGACGAGGGTATCAGCAGTTTGCTCGAGCCCAGCCGGTTTGGGTGCTTCTTTTGTTTTAGCTTCTAGTTCATCTAACGTCATGCTTGTTTTGTATCACATTCGCCTTGAACGTGACAGGTATATCTGTTGCTAAATAGCTTGGTAAATGATCGGCAAAAGTGCTGCGAATAGCGTTTCCACGAGTAACTACCACAGGCAGTTGCGC
>CAZMCW010000197.1:3526-5618 GCA_964564405.1 uncultured bacterium | reverse complement strand
GAACTGCTAGAACATGGTGTGGGGGTGTCATCGCATCAATCCATACATCAATCCATGACATGTTCTTTGACGACATCCCCTGACGTCTTAGTTCATACGTCATCAGGCTACTCATCAGGGTGTCAGTTTTTGCTATCATTACAAAGTTTGCACCTTGTGCTGTTTTGATGCTTGATGTTTTTCTCTAAGCTTCAACTGTAAATTCACACTACTTAAAATTTTATCTTTACAGGTTGGTATACACGCTTACCCACTTAACCAAAGGAGTTTTCACGCATGAAAAAAGATATTCATCCTAAACTGGTCCCCACCCAAGTCATATGCGACGGCGACAACGTCATGCAGACCTATAGCAGTAAAGACGAATTACGCATTGATGTGTGGTCGGGTAATCACCCATTTTACACCGGTCAGCAGCGTTTTATTGACACCGAAGGCCGCGTTGAGAAGTTCCAAAAACGCTTTGGTGAAAGCTACCGCCGCAGAAAGCGCAAAGCAGAGTAAATTTAATTTACTAAAGTTAATAGCGTTTCCACGAGTAACTGTCACAGGCAGTTGCGCATGCAACCCAGGGGAGTAGAAATCGACCCATTCAGTGTGTGGGAACCAATCCTGAAACTGCTATTAGTTATTGAGGCAGGGCCGCGTAGACACGTGTGCCCTGTTTTTGGTGTAAGACAGCGTTTTGTTCATGAGTAACTTCAGTAGAGACATGTTGTGATGAAAGCTCGAGCGGTCCATGTTGCTGCGTCTCGAGCACAAACACACCGCCGCGCCCTTCAATGCGTTCACGCATTTGCTTAAGACCTAGACCGCCAGCACTCGTCACGCGGTCAGATACGTGCAGATGGTCAAAGCCAAGACCGTTGTCACAGACTTCTACAAACGCATGTCCGCGCACATCTGTACCCAAAGTAACACTTACCCGACTTGCTTTGGCATGTTTGGCAACGTTGTTCATCGCTTCTTGAAAAATTCTAAAGAGTACAGCCTCAGATTTAACCGTGAGTTCAGGTAAGTTACCTACACTCACCTCGACAGTAATATCATTTTGCTGGCCGTAATCATGGCTATAACGGCGGATGGTTTCAACAAACCCATGCCGCTCGAGGTCAATTGGGCGTAATGCAAAAATGCTACGGCGCACTTCCCGAATGGCTTCGCGAATAATCACTTTGACTTGCTCGAGCTTGTCAAGTGCTTTGTCTGGATCATAAATTAAGCGGGCAATTAAATCTAGTTGCAACGCGCTGCTTGCCAGTGACTGAGCTACCCCATCGTGAATTTCTCTCGCGATACGCGCGCGTTCTTCAGAAATTGCCAGTTCTTCAGATTGTAAATACGCTCTGGCGTTGCGTACAGCCAGCGTTACCTGGTTGGCTAGTAAACTCAAAAAGGTGAGGTTGGCTTTGTCAAAGTGATGACTACTTTGGTGTGCCAAAACTACAATGCCCAGTAACTCATCTTCAAACACAAGGGGCAAACACAGCGAACTGCCTGCTGCTGCCAACACGGGCCCTTGACGCGTTTCGGGGGTAAGTGCGTCGGAGATACATGCTTCACCGCGCCGCGCGGCACCGCTTATGCAGCCGCTGTCACTTAAATGGAGTGCGTGAGTAGCTAGCTCGGAGCTATCAGCTAGACCGTGAAACGTGCGCAACCGCAAAAGTTGATCTTCGTCATCAGCTAAATACACGCCACCCGCAAGGGCATCTGCGCGGACAATAGCTTGATCGAGTAAGGTGCTTAGCAAGCGCTCGAGGTTGCCTTCAGCGCGAATACTGCGGTCGACATTGAACAGGGTCATCAGGTCACGCGTGCGGCTGCGCGTTGCTTCGGTGACGGCAGAAAATTCGGATGTTAAAATAGCAAAACTCTCACGCTGTTCAGCCGTAGGCGGCTTGCTGTAATAGGCGTGAACGCTACCTTCGAGTTTGCCACTCCACGCAAGTACCGCTGACAACACGGTGTACCCGTCTACATGTCCATCATATTGGCGCTCGCCGGTTTGTTGATCTTGGGTTACCCGCGTTAAAAAATTGGTGTTGCGCGTGTAAGCATCTTGCTCGAGCTCACCGTCT
This sequence comes from uncultured bacterium, assembly GCA_964564405.1. GTDB lineage: Bacteria > Deinococcota > Deinococci > Deinococcales > Trueperaceae > JBCCBI01. The sequence goes on along the minus strand of CAZMCW010000197.1, from coordinate 3,537 downwards.
AAACCATAACT
>CAZMCW010000197.1:2510-3516 GCA_964564405.1 uncultured bacterium | reverse complement strand
TACAGTGAGTTCCCGTTCACCTATTAAGATGGCCGCGCCAACTGCCCCCGTTGCGTCACTAATGCCTTGACTGGCAGCTTGCAACACACTCTCTAAGTCAGTTGCTGCTGCAAACTGTTCAGTGACATCTTGAATTGTTGCTAGCAGTTCGTGGCTTGCTTGCAATTCGCCGTAAAGGTCTTCGAGGTCCTCTTGAGCACGCTCTCTTAAGCGCACTTCAGCTGCAATCCAAGTTAGCGTAACAAAGGTAACAACTGGTCCTAAAATGCCATAAAAAAGGACGTGCGCCCACAGGTTCCAAGTTGGTCCACCCAGTGGAATAATATAAATTTCATAGCCAATCACCACACATATAATGAGTAGAGGTAGCCAAATGCGCGCCCTGCGAATTTGCTGAGACAAACTGAGCTTATTGTGCTTAGATGTCTGAGGTAGCAATTTATGAGGCGATTTTTGAGATGATGATGCTTGAGGTTGTGCTTGGGGCAGTGACGTCTGAGGCGAAGATGTTTGAGGTGAAGATGTTTGAGGTTGTGCTTGGACTCGAGTCCCTCCTGCTGATGTTGCCACGTGTCCTTGATTGATGCGTTTCATATTCCACCATATCTTTTGAATGTTACGGCTTAAGGTCTTAAGTTAGTGACCTCAATTAATTTAGCAGCTATCCACGTGAAGTTAAATATTCCTAGATGATGTAACTCTTTAGTCAATAGTGCAAATGTCTAGCCGGTGGTGCAAATGTCCATACCCTATGCGAAATCCTATGTGAGTTGATAAACAATTGATTTAGGTAGATTTAGACACCAACTGCATAAGTCCTGTAAACTATAGTCCTACACCCAACCAAATTCCAGTTGTACTAACTTGCTATTTATTTGAATGAGCAAACTTATAGCGTTTCCACGAATGACTGCCACAGGCAGTTGCTTGTGCGACCCAGAAGAGTAGAAATCGACCCATTCAGTGTGGGGGAACTCATCCTAGAATTGCTATTATAACTTCACTT
>CAZMCW010000197.1:0-2410 GCA_964564405.1 uncultured bacterium | reverse complement strand
ACTGCTTGGTTTGTTTACTGCTTGGTTTGTTTACTGCTTGGTTTGTTTACTGCTTGGTTTGTTTACTGCTTAGGTCGAAATTCACTAAACACCAGTGGAAACGCAGCGATGTAACATACTGCCATCAGCGTAAGTTGCGCCCACCGTTCGTTGATCATGTTCACACCTAGTACAAGTAACACACCAATTAAACCGGCAACAAGTACAGCAAACACTAGACTTTTAAGCGCAAGTCGTATAATCTTGCCCGGTGTGAGTTTGCGCGCTTGTGCTTGGGCCTTCTTTTGGGCTTTACGCCGCTTTTTTCTACTAGACACAAACTTGCTCCTAGAGTGGCAAAACTACCTCGAGTAAGAGTTTTGTAAGAGTTGATTTTGTAGACTCTATTAAGTAGCCCTTAGGAAGGGTACCTAATCATCTACACAGTGTACCTACTACCTAACAGCTTACAACTAGATGTCTGCCCGCAACCTCACCTCGAGACATGCTTCAGCAAAGCTCTATCCAGTTTAGCTCGCCCAGTTAGTTACGTTTAGTTACGCTGCATCTCACAACTAGCTGATACACACATCGCACCTATCTAAAGCCTTTGAGATTTGAGCTAGACATTAAGTTTGTACAGCATCAAGTTCGTACAGCATCACTTCTCTACCATGTCACTTTCGTCTGCCTAGACGTTTGTCTATGTAAACGCTTACTTGCTCAAGTTCTTGTTCACCTAACGCTTTTACCCGCCTGAAAGCCTAAAGCTTGACGTTACTCACTTGGAAGTGCACGTTGATAACGCCATCAGATTTTTACGCGCCTTCAAATTACTGCGCTTAACTTCAAAACCATCCTTTAACTCTAGAAGGCACCTTTTACTCAGTTCAAATTTGTAAGTTCAAGAACTAATACGTTATTTACTATGGAACGCTCGCGGAACGCATTTATCTTAAGCTCAGATTAATAGCAATTTTTGTACCTCTGTATGTTCACTATGCTATTACCCCCAAGTCATATTGCTACGCTGTCTGATTTTTCAAGGCTTTTGCACAAGTTCCCTTTGAATTTTGCTTGAGTTTTAGTGGCAAGTAACATTCGTACCTAAATCTTAAATGCTACTGGCAAACTTTGTACGACGCATTATTCAAATGCGCTATTTAGATAGCCAAATGTGTGCCCTACTTGCCATTGATAACATCGCACTATTAGCTTTATTATTTATAACTTTACTACTTAGCTAACTTTATTGTTCGTCGTATTGCCCCGCCTGATTCTGCACTCGGAGGTTATTCCATGTCAGAGAACGCCCCATCTTCAACAACCCACGCGCCCCTTTACACCAAGCAAAGCATACCGTTTCCAGACCGCCGCCGGGCACGTGATCGCCGTCAGGGTCAACAACCTATTGCATTTGAAGACCGCCGCCAAAAGTCAGATCGTCGCGGTCAGGTTGAAACTCTTAAACTTGATGGTGTTGTCGTTGCTGTTATTCCAGCGTTTAACGAAGAGCGGTTTATTTCAAGTGTTGTTATCCAAACTCGTCATTATGCAACGCATGTCGTTGTGGTTGATGATGGCTCGAGCGACCGCACTGCTGAACTTGCCCGTTTAGCTGGTGCCTATGTTGTCCATCAAGCTCAAAATCAAGGTAAAGCAGCAGCCCTTAACGTTGGCTTTAAAGCCGCTTTGCACTATCAACCAGATGCCATTGTTTGCTTAGACGGTGACGCTCAGCACGAACCTAGTGAAATTCCTGAAGTAGTCCAACCCATTTTAGCCAAGCAAGCTGATGTTGTGATTGGCTCGCGCTTTTTAGCCAAAAAGAGTAAGATTCCCGCTTGGCGTCAAGTAGGTCAGCACACCCTTACTCAGGTTACTAACGTTGCTAGTGGCGTGCGCACAACAGACAGCCAAAGTGGTTACCGCGCTTTTTCACCCAAAGCTGTTAAAACCCTAGACTTTCGTTCAGGCGGACTTTCTGTAGAGTCTGAAATGCAGTTTTTGTTTGAACCTGCTGGGCTTGAAGTTGTCGAAGTACCTATTACCGTCAGTTACGAAGATGGCAACAAACGCAATCCTATTGTTCACGGTTTACACGTTTTAGATGCCATTGTGTCACTTGTTGCGCGCCGTCAACCCCTGCTCTTTTTTGCAGTTCCAGGTCTTGTTGTTGGTTCAGCAGGCTTGCTTCTAGGTCTTCGGGTTGCGTTTGTCATGCAACAAGAAGGACGCTTGCTTACAGGCTCTGCCATTTTGACCACCTTACTCCTTATTGGCGGTATGCTCTCAGGCATGATGGGTATTGTGCTACACAGCTTGCAACACTTTGTCAGACGTGTTGATGACGACGTACAACATGCACTGAACAAACACACACAAGAAATTCGTAGTGAAATTCAGAAACGCGATATACAGCAAGACCGTG
>CAZMCW010000196.1:0-8760 GCA_964564405.1 uncultured bacterium | reverse complement strand
ATGACTTTTGCAAGAGGTCTAATTTGCTTTACGGCAGCTAATGATGCGGATGGTGCCTTCCCGTTCTGTAAACATAACAACTAGAACTTGTCCTCTGGCGAACCCTAAAAGGATAAGGCGTTCTTCTTCAATAGAATGGTAAGGATCAGGCAAAGTTATGTTAAGTGGATCTAAGAAAGCCAATCTAGCATTTGCAAATGAAACCCCATGTTTGTGTTGGTTGGATGCATCTTTTTCTGCATCCCATTGGAATACCGGGGGCATAACGTCATTATACCCCTCGTGTTTATGCCACTAAATAAGATGCAGAGGTTAACAAAGTACGCTACGAACGTTAAAAATAGCCTTCAAGGTACTGCTCGAGCCTCCCCAACGCCTCGGGCATATTGCGCCGTCCGTAACCTATGCGCACGTGTTCTGGCATGTCATAAACAGCACCGGGCAGGAGCATTACACTTGTTGTGTTCACAACATCTTCGCACCACGCAGTGACATTGCCTGAAAACTTATCGGCTAACTCGCCTTGTAACTGCACCTTGGGAAAACAGATCGGGCTTGCTGTGGGCTTGACCCAGCTCAGCATGTCTGTGTGGCGGGTCATAAAGTCCTCGAGCAACACCAAATTTGTGTGAACAATGCTGCGCGTATCATCCAGTAAAGCCTGCCTATGCCGCAGCGCAAGGTCACACAAAAACTCACTAGGGGCACTACTACAAATGGAGGTATAAAGCTTCATATCATGTATCTTCTGAAGCAGTTCAGGGTTGCGACAGACCAGCCAGCCCAAGCGCAAACCGGGGAGGCCGTAACTTTTCGACATGGAACCTAGGGAGATGGCGTTTTTGTAAAGATCACACGCGGCGGGTAAGCGGTCAGCGGGGTTGTGCTCGAGCTCCCGATAAACTTCATCACAAAAGACAATGATGTTGCGCTCTTCTGCCCAAGTGAGTAGCTTACGAAAGATGTCCAGGTGCCATGAGCGTGCCGGTAGGGTTGGAGGGCGTGTTGATGTATATAAAGTGGGTGTTGGGTTGTAGCAATGCCCCGAGTGCTTCCAAATCGTGTTGCCAGCCGTCTTCAAAGTGCCGATCCCAAGTGGAAACTTGCGCGCCGGTACTGCGGGCTAGCTCGAGCGCCGACTCATAACACGGCGTCTCCACAATCACGTGGTCGCCATCACCCACAAGTGCGTGGTAGCCAAGAAAAATGCCTTCTTCAGCGGCGGCAGTGACCAAAACATCCTCTGCGGTGATGTTCTCGTAGATGCCGCTAATTGTCTGGCGCAAGTTGGGCGCGCCTGGTGATTCGGTGTAGCCAAGCCAGAGATCGTCCATTGCGGTTTTGGCAGTGGGCTCGAGCGCAAACAACTCACCTAATGTACGCGATTGGGCATCTGAACTGCAGAACGTGTATTCAGCAGTAAACTCGTACTTGGCAAAGTAATGTTCAATCCTAAACGGCTTTAGATTCATAAAATACTCCTAGATTACTTCAGCTGATGCTCCTATATTTCACACTGCATCTAGCTTGATTGTGAATCCCTAGTCTGTCACATCAGCCGGTACTAAATGACATGTATACGGTTTAATGGTTGTAAAGCTTACGTATTTGTGAGTACGTCTAACAGGTTTCTCGTAAAGGAGATATACATGACACATCCTAAAATTACCTTTGTTGGCGCGGGTAGTACCGTCTTTGCCAAAAACCTCATGGGTGATATCCTCAGCTACCCAGAGTTGGCAGAATCCACCTTGACCTTATTTGACATTAACGAGGAACGCCTCAACACCTCAAAGATTGTAGCTCACAAAATAGCTGATGTTCTGGGCGTGCGTCCTAAAATTGAGGTGACAACCGACCGCAAGCGTGCGCTAGATGGTGCCGATTACGCCATCAGTATGTTTCAGATTGCGGGTTATAAACCTGGTACTGTAACAGATTTTGAAATCCCTAAAAAATACGGCCTGCGCCAAACTATTTCAGACACACTCGGGATCGGCGGCATTATGCGTGGGCTTAGAACGATTCCAGTGTTTTTGGATATGTGTAGGGAGATGGAGCAACTCTGCCCGGATGTTACGCACCTGAACTATGTGAACCCCATGGCGATGAACTGTTGGGCGATGAACAAAGCCAGCACCATTAAAACTGTTGGCTTGTGCCACAGCGTGCAAGGTACGGCTGAGCAACTCGCCAAAGATATTAACGTGCCTATAGAGGATATCAACTACTTGTGTGCAGGCATTAACCACGTGGCCTTTTACTTACAGTTTGAACGGGATGGGGTTAGCCTCTATCCAGAAATTGCCAACGTAATAGAAGAAGACCGCGTGCCAGACTGGAACCGCGTGCGCTACGAGATGTTTAAGCGCTTGGGGTATTTTGTGACCGAGTCCAGCGAGCACTTTAGCGAGTACGTGCCGTGGTTTATTAAAGACGGCCGCGAGGACTTAATTGAGCAATTTAATATTCCGCTAGATGAGTACATTCGCCGCTGCGAAGTGCAAATTACAGGTTGGCGCTTTATGAAAGAAAAGCTCGAGCACCCCGAAGCAGACCTCGCCGCTGAGTTTGAAATTGCCATGCGTGACGCAGGTGTCGCTGAAGAGCACATGCCCTTAGTTGTCAACAACTTTGAAAACCTCGATAAAGTTAAGCGCTCCAAAGAGTACGGGTCAACCATCATTCACTCCCTGCACACAGGTACGCCCAGCGTGATTTACGGCAACGTGCAAAACGATGGCCTCATTGACAACTTGCCTGACTGCTGCGTTGAAGTGCCTTGTGTGGTGGATAAAAACGGCGTGCAACCTACCAAGATTGGCGCTTTACCACCGCAACTTGCGGCACTCATGCAAACCAACATCAACGTACAAGCGTTGACGGTAGAAGCTGCCCTTACCGGCAAGCGGGAACATATCTATCACGCTGCCATGTTTGATCCCCACACCGCTGCTGAACTTGACCTTGCCCAGATTCATGACATGGTGGATGATTTGCTAGACGCCCACGCGGATTGGTTGCCAGAGAGTTTTCGCGAAACTAGAGACGTTGCCCTTGTCTAAAGTAAAATTACATCGTTAGAACGATAGAAGGTGATGAGCTAATTGTTGACTCATCACCTTCTCCTTTAATTGGTTGATGTTTGTTAATGCCAGCATGTCGTCGAGTGGTTGGCTGATAGCGGTTGTATTGCATATGGATGCTTTGCTACTTATGAACTCTACAATTTAAAGAAGATCTATCCAGTTTGATGGCTTTACGTTACTTATCAACCGTAATTTGTACCTTGACTGAATTTGCAGGCATGTGCAGAGCGTAGTCAAAGGCTTCCTTGCTGTCAGCAAACGCAAAGGTATCGGTAATGAGTGGTTTTAGGTCAAGTTGACCGCTACCCATCAGCGCTAGGGCACGTGGATACACATGAGCGTAGCGGAAGACGCTTTCTACCCGTATCTCTTTAGCTTGGGCTGCTGCCACATCAAATGGGAAAGGTTTTTGGGGAATGCCCACCAGCACCGCACAACCACCGGGGCGGAGGGGGGCAAAGATAGATGCTGCTGCGCGTTCGTTGCCGCTACACTCAAAGACAACATCTGCACCCCAACCGTCTGTGATGGCGTTAACAACCTCAACAAGATTATCTTCAGTAACATTAACTGGTGTAATGGGACCAAGAGAGGCGGCTAGCTCGAGCTTAGGCGTTTGTACATCGGTAATAATCACCTGCGCGCAACCTGCGGCTAAAGCCGCTAGCGCCGTAAGTACGCCAATAGGCCCTGCCCCGAGTACCACGGCAACATCGCCCGCGCGAATACCCGCTTTGTTGGTTGCATGCATACCCACTGCAAAAGGTTCCACCATCGCGCCCTCTGCATAACTTACGGTATCCGGTAATTTGAAGGTAAACGCTGCGGGATGTACCACACTTGGGCGCAGTACGCCGTGGATAGGTGGCGTGGCCCAAAAGCGTACTTCCGGGTCAAGGTTGTACAACCCTAAACGGCTGGCTTTACTGCTGGGATCGGGAATGCCTGGCTCCATACAAACACGGTCACCTACCTGTAACTGGGTGACGTTACTACCTACCTCGGTAATTTGTCCAGCTGCTTCATGCCCTAAAATCATGGGTGCGTTCACCACATACGGGCCAATGCGCCCGTGTTCGTAGTAGTGAACGTCGCTACCGCACACGCCGACTGTTTTTAAGGCAATGCGGACATCGTCTGGGCCAGGCGTTTCAGAAAGGTCAATGTCACGGAGGGATAGTTGCTGGTTGGGCTCGAGCACGAGTGCTTCCATACCTCAAGTTTACAGGGCTTACCACAAATAGGGCTATCCAGATGCTGCAAAAACGTAACGCAATCAACATAATCATCACGGTAAAGTCATCACGTTCACATGAAGTTCTCTCAATAAAGCTCTCATCCGTAAAAATATGGGCTTGTGTTAATAAAAATTAGCCAACATCGTAATGTGTGCTTGAGTTGCTAAGACAAACTTTGAGTAGAGTTTGAAGAGTGATTGTCCAAGCTTTGAAGCTACAAGTTAATGTTTATTTCAAACCGTGCTTAATTTATCCATTCAATCACTATCGAAAGGAGGGTGGTGCATGAACACCGCAGTGCAACAGAAAAACTATGCTGATGTGCTTACGTTCATCCCTGGTGAGGTTGTTCTTTTTCCTGGTCAATCAGATAATGTTTACCGGGTCAGTGAAGGACTTATTCGTATTCACACCGTCGATGACGAAGGCAATGGTCTCACCTTGCGCTATATTAAACCGGGAGGCTATTTTGGTGAAGAGGCAATTTGCGGCCTATCGCGGCGCTATTTTGCTGAAGCAGTAACCTCGAGCAGTGTTGAGGTCATTAGCCCAGTGACGCTAAGTGCTGAAGAAAACCTCGATCTGACCGCCCACCTAGTTGAAGCGATGGAGCGTCTTTACCGTTCACTTTACCGGCTTTCTGGTAAGCGCCTCAAATCTCGCATTGCTGCTGAGTTACTTGATCTTCAAGACAGCGCTTTAGCAACCAGAGGTGGCCGCGATGAACCTGTTGTACACATCACGCATGACGATCTTGCCGCAGCCGTTGGTTCCGTTCGTGAAACAGTCACCAAAGTTGTTGGTGAACTTGGGCGCGAAGGTGCTATTAGCGCAGGTTATGGCAAAATTGCCCTCGCAGACATCGAGTTACTGCGCGAGATTGCTGGCGAATAAACAGCTAATTTAAACTTCAAGTGATCGTTGAGTGGTGTGGCAGTTGCTGCGCCACTTTTTTATGCTGTTGATTACTCTTTGGGGTGTTGTATGTAGCGTGCTCGAGAGGTACTCGCAAAGAACATAGCCCGCTTTTGCCAGAGGGGAAGTAGCAACGCACTCGTGATGATAAGCGCTGCGCCGATGCCCTGAATACGCGATAAACGTTCGCCTAAAAAAAGAGCTGCCCAGGTGATGGCAAGGAGTGTTTCAATGGGTGCAAGTAACGCAGCTTGCCCACTGCCAATGAGCTGAATGCCCGTAAATAAGCTCAACCTAGCGATGACGGTGGCAATAATTGCTGTGTAAAGGATGACCCCCCAACCTAACGGCGGAATAACGGGGAGTCCTTGAGCTTGAATAACAAGCCTTACACCGTACACACACCCAACAATAAGCGCTGCAACCGTCAGCGTATAAAGGGTTATGGTGAGAGGTGGATAGCCGTGTAACTGCCATTGAATCCAGTTGGCATTCAGCGCAAAGATCATCGTTGTGACAATCATCAGGCTGATGCCAATGCCGCTCACTTGACCGCCCGGCCCAACCAGTAAATACACACCTGTTAACGCAATGACTAGACGGAGAAGGTTGGGGCGCGTAAGCGGCTCACCACGTAATGCCAAAAAGATGAGCACAAACAGGGGATATATCGAAATAAGCATAGTGGCAATAGAGACATCTAAAAAAGTGAGCGACGTGTAAAATAGCAGTAAACTGACGCCGTTGTAGACACCTGCAACAGCACAATGAATGAGCCCATGGCGGTCAATGTTGGCAATTTGAGGGCGAACAAAGGTGAAGCTCCAGAGCAGCCCAGCAGCTAGTAGTGACCGCACACTGAGTAACATAACGGGGTCAAGGTCAGCGTTTAGGCCAAAGCGAATCACCGTAGGCGCGGTACTTAAACAAAAAACAGCTAGGAGAATACAAGCTGCTCCGCGTGCATATTTGGGTAATTTACGTATGCGTGTTTGCCACTGCTCGAGCCTCACGCGGCGCTAACATGAGGCTGCCGAGTTTTCCCTGAACGCTTTCCTGAACGACCTTTTGAGCGATTTTTTCTGGTATGACTAGTTATTTCACGACTACTTGTGATGAGATCAAGGTCTGCTGTCTTGGGTACGTTCACGTGGACCTTGAACCACCTTGTGACTAACCTAATCACATCATCTAGAGTCTGTAATTTTATAATTTCAGGGCGCATGTCTGTAAATTGGGGCATCTCTTTAAAATACTTTAAACAGTGGCTACGCATCGGTAAAATGCCCTTGATTTCGCCGTACCAACTTACGTTCATCGCGGCATGCCGTACAACCAGCTCAGCTAGTTCTTGCTCGTTTAATGTCAGCGCATTGCCAGAGAGTTCGGCAAAAATCCACGGCCGCCCCACGGCTGCCCGCGCGACCATCACGCCTAAACCGAGGGCGCGGTAGCTATCAAACTGGGCTTTGCTGTGAACGTCTCCCGAGCCTACAACGGGAATAGTTAGCTGGCTGGCAACCTCAGCAATGGTTTCCCAGTTGGCCTCGCCGCTGTATTTTTGGGCGGCAGTACGGCCGTGAACGGCGATGAGGGCAGCACCAGCTTCTTCAAGAGCAGTGGCCACCTCGAGCACGTTCACTAAGTCGTAGCCCAAACGCATCTTTGCACTGACGGGCACAGGTACAGCCTCTGCTAAAGCACGCACAATGTCGGCTGCCCGCTCTGGGTCTTGCATAAGTTTAGAACCACAACTTTTACCCGTTACCTTTTTAACTGGACAGCCCATGTTGATATCTAATGCTTGCGGCTTGTAAGTATCGTACAAAATGCGCCCACCCGCTGCCACAATGTCTGGCTCGCCGCCAAACACCTGAATGACTAAATCTGGTTCACCTGCGTAGGGTTCGCCAATTTCAATGCCCTGCAAATCGCCTACTACCAACGCTTTCGCACTGACCATCTCGGTCACAGCCCAGGCGCTGCCGTACTCGCGGCAGAGTTTGCGAAAAGGTGCGTCGGTATAGCCTGCCATGGGCGCGAGGATGGCACGGGGTTGCTCGAGCTTCTGAGTGTAAAAGTTGGCGGCGCGATGAGCAGGCATAACCTAGTTAGACTAGCATGAGGGGGGTGCTGAGCGTGTTTGTAGTATGCGAATAAACCTAGTCACCATCTTGAAATCTTCAGTTGTGATGTTTTGATAGACAATGCTGAGTTTGACGTGTAAATCGTTTTGTGGCAATGGAAGCATGTCAGACAATTGTTTCTATACACGCACGAAGATTTTGACTACAGTAATGGTGAAACATCAGCTTCAAGTTACGTTCTATAGCCATAGTTGCAAACCTTTTGAGTAGAGAATATTGATAAGCTTTGGAGGGTGTCATGGTAGACTCAAAACGCGCAGATTCAAAACGTATTGCGGGTCTTATTGGTCCTACACTGATGGTGTTGAACATATCTGAAGCGTTGAACCTGCATATATGGGAAACAAATATTCCACCTATTACGTACCTGAATGGGCTACTTTTTTTCATTGCGGGTCTTGCCATTGTACGTGCGCATAACCGCTGGGAGCCAAGTTGGGTGACGCTGGTAACATTTGCAGGCTGGGCTGCGATGGTGCTGGGTTGTTTTCGTATGTTTGCGCCTGAGGCACAGCAAGCTGGTGAGAGTTTGGGTACCTACATAGGAATATTTTTGATATTTTTGGTCGGAACTTATTTGACCTTTAAGGCTTATGTGCCCGTTGGTCGTGATGGCGTCAGCTAGGTTGATGCCATTGCACTATAGATTTTACTAATCCTGCGCTAGCTCGAGTTTCCCCCACCTCATCCACGGTAAAACTAACCCATGACGTCTTATTATCCTCTAACCACCGCTAACGCTTTTGCCATCACTGATAATTATCCAGTCTTACTTACAAACAGCTTTATCATCTTCGGTAAAGTATCAGCATAATGCCAAGCGCGTTAGTGACAGGCTCAGCTAGAGGCATCGGCAAAGCCCTCGTACTTATGTTGGCAGGTGAGGGGTATAACGTTGCTGTGCACTATAACCATAGCCAAGCAGAAGCTAGGGCTGTCTGTGACGAAGCCGAAGCTCAAGGTGTACGCGCAGAGGTATTTCAAGCAGATGTGACCAAACCAGATGAGGCCGCAGCGTTGGTTAGCCAAGTACATGACACCTTCGGACAGCTTGATGTCCTCATTAACAACGTAGGCAACTATCACAAGGTGAGTTTGGATGAACTTGCCATAGACGACTGGCACGCCATGTTCGACAGCAACTTACACTGCACGTTTTATACCTGTCAGACGGCTGTTCAGTTGATGCGGGTACAGAACTTTGGGCGCATCATCAACATTGGCTTTGCCGGTTCGGAAAAGTTAGTGGCGCGCCCCGGTGTCGTGGCGTATGGCATCGCTAAAACGGGCGTGATTCTTTACAGCAAAGCGCTCGCTAAAACGGAGGCTAAGCACGGCATCACCGTGAATGTTATTAGTCCCGGCATCATG
>CAZMCW010000195.1:0-8814 GCA_964564405.1 uncultured bacterium | reverse complement strand
GCTCCGAGCGTTTCGCGAGACAACTTGCGAGCAGAAACAGATACCAAGTCCGACTAGAACGTAATGAACTCCGTAGGAGTTTATGATGTGTTTTGTCGGACTTGGTATAACAGCACTCATTTTCCGTCCCAAACTCGACAAACGGCGCTGGCACCCAACCTTGCACATTGTCTTCTAAACTCACAGTACGTACAAGGTAATAATTGAGGCTAGGATTCACCTGATACAGCAAAATCTCTAACTTACTCCCGCTAGGTGCGCTACCTACAATGCTGCGGCGTAGGTGGCTATCGTACAAAAGCACCTCAGCTTGGATAAGCTCACCTTCGTAGTAACCCGTTAACCAAGCTGGATCATCATCGCCCCAAGGTTGCGGAATACCGCAGAGTGAGGGGTCGGGGTTATCTTCAAAAGGTAAGTCAGGCACGTTGGCGTCCCGCTGGTTAACATTAACGTTGTGATGTTCCGTTGTCGCCTTTTGTGCGCGTGAGATAAAAAATCCCAAACTCAACAGAACAAATGCAAATCTTGCAAGCTGTTTCATAAACCTTACCTCTGAAGTTTAGAGTAGACAATTCCAAAGGTTAATACTGTCTAGTGGTTGACCCATATGTTTTTAAGCGACCATGCCTCGAGCCTCTCCAAATATGCTATTCCATCTGCATATAAAGCAACACCTTGACTTTGACTATCTGGATAAACGCGACCTGTCAGGCTGTGTCCGTAGGCAAAAACCTCAATTGTAGAACCGTCTAAGAAGACATGTAGCTCGAGCTTGTTGTCTAACTCGAGCGGGCACTCATAAGGTGCTGACCAAATCCCTTTTTCTTGCTGAGGACCACACGTTTCAAGCCGTAACTTTGCTTGCTCATGGTTGTAAACAAGATAGAGTCCGTCGCGTTGATTAGCATCGAGGGCAAGTACAAGACCCACTTCGTTAGCTGTGTCAAAACGTAATGTGAGGTGCAGCTCGAGCGCACTGCCAGCTAGCTCTAAAACACGCAAACCTTGGTGAAGCTCGAGGTTTTCATAACAATAGTACTTATCGCGTAAAGCTTTTAGCTCGTCAGCAGGCTGGCTTATAAGCGTGCTACCCTCGAGCGTTAATACCCGTGGTAAGGACATCACCCCAGACCAACCAGCCGTAAGTTGTTGTGACTCACTGCGTTGTTCTTGCAACCAACCCCACATGAGCCTGCGTCCATGATCATCCTGCCCATTGTTTTCTAGCATGGTGAGGGGCGCGTAGAAACAGTGATAACCCCAGTCAAGCCGTTGTGTGGTTTCTGGGTAAAACTGCTTGTCACGGTACTCACCCACAAACGCAACCGGATACTGCAAACACACGCCAGATAACGACACGATGAGTACGTGTTTATCCCCAAGGGCAAAAAAGTTCGGGCACTCCCAGGTGTGACCTTCATCTTGCCAAGTGTCCCGGAGGTCTTGCGGCACAAGGACATTGAGGTAGTTCCAGTTCACTAAATCCTGAGAGCTGTAAAGGAGTGCTTGACCGCGCTCAGCTAAAGACGTGCCAATCACCTGATACCACGTGTCATCGTCACACCACACAAACGGATCACGGTAAGCGTTTTGAGTGATGCTGAGGCTGTCAGGACGCCGCACAATTGGGTTTTGAGGATATTTGTGCCAGCTCATGAGGTTATCGCTACCGAACGCTAGACAAGTTTGCTGTTCCCCTTGCGGATAGTCAGCAACCCCCGTATAGACGATGGTTGGCGTGCTGTGATTATCCACCATGCAACCTGACCAGCAGCCGCCTGCTTCAGTAGGCTGCATGTCGGGTGTGAGGGCAATAGGCAAATCTTGCCACCTGACCAAGTCATCACTGACAACGTGCGCCCAGGTAGGCGGCCCCCACGAAGCTTTGTGGGGATTATGCTGGTAAAAAAGATGATACTTGCCTCGCCAATAAATGAGCCCGTTGGGGTCGTTGAGCCAGCCGGAAGGTGCAGTAACGTGATAGTGGGGACGGTGCGGATCGTTGGCAAAACGCTGGCGCGCAGTTGCGGCGTTAACTGCCCAATCCTCGAGGTACAGGTTTCTCATAAACTCCCTTGATTTAGTACTGGAACTGGGTTTAGTACTCGAATTAGTCGGATACCCGAATGATAGCTTTAACAAAATCTGCGGGTTTGCTCATAAGTGTGTTGAACGCGGTATCAACCTTGTCTAGTGGAAATCTATGGGTAACTAGTGGCGCAAGGTGCAACTTGCCCGCCTCAACCAACCGTAAGCCCCTAGCCATACAGTCCATTTGGTAGGCGTGCCGCCGTTCATGCGCGTTGATGATGCTGAGTGCTTTCCAGTTCCACAGTTCCATGTCGATAGGAACAACCCCACCTTGGTGGAAGCCAACAATGGCAAGCGTGCCGTGGGCTTTAACCATGCGCCCGGCTAAGGTAAGCGCGTGAGGGTTACCGGCCGCTTCAATGGCAACGTCAACGCCGTAATTTTTAGCGATGCCGTCCCACGTATCTAAACACAGGGGTGGGCTAATGTCTTCAGGGCTTAATATTCGTGTGGCACCGTAGTTCAGCGTTTGCTTGAGCGCATCAGGTCGGGTATCAACAGCAATCAGTTGCGCAGGCCCTTTTAAATTGGCAGCTTGCAAACTCAGCAACCCCATAAACCCCACGCCCACAACGGCAACACAGTCACCTAGCTCAATGGGGGTGCGGCGCATCCCGCTAATCACACACGAAAGCGGTTCACCAAGAGCAGCTTCATCTGGCAAACCTTCTGGCACAGGGACAAGGTGGGTTTCGGGTGCGATAGTGTACTCAGCAAAACCTTTGTGGATGAGCCCGGTCACGCGCATAGTGGGTTCAAATCCCACGACGTCTGTCCCCACGGCTACTACCTCGCCCACCACTTCGTGACCGAAGGTCTTGGGCTCAGCGGCGTGCAGCCAAGGGTGGAGTTCGGAGGCACAGACGCCGCAGACGCGCACGCGAATCAGCACGTCATTGGGTGCAAGTTGAGGCAGGGGGTGTTGCTCGAGGCGACTGGTCTTAGCTCCAACCCGCACAGATTGCCAAGTGGTTTGCGGCAAGCTTGCTGTAGTCACTGCTTAACCCTTTACCCCAGACGAGGCCACACTCTCAATAAACGCACGTTGCAAGATTAAGTAAAAAATAATTACTGGCACAGTGATGATCGACAAGTAGGCCATGAGCTCACCCCAGGCAGTATTGAGCTGGAAAAAATACTGCAACCCCACCATGACAGGACGAAAATCTTCAGAGCGGGTGACCATAAGCGGCCACAAATATTGGTTGTACATGACCAAAAATTTTAAGATAGCTGCCGTGGCAACAACTGGCCCAGAAATGGGCATAATGACCCGTGAATAAATTTGAAACCAGCTCGCGCCATCAATCCGAGCAGCTTCAACAATTTCATGGGGCAAGTCTTTAAAGTATTGTACAAACAAAAAGATGGTGAGGGCATCGGCAATAAACGGGATAATCTGCACGTGGTAACTGTTTAACCAACCTTGGGTGATGCCCTCGGCACCAATCCACGGCAACGTGTTGACAATCAACAAAAGGGGTACTGCAATCGTCTCAAAAGGAATCACAAAGGTAGCAATGATAATTGACAAGATGATGTTTTTACCAGGCCAACGCAAAATGGCAAACGCAAACCCTGCCAGTGAGTTAAAAAACAACGCCAGCGCAAGCGTCACCAGGGTAACAAACACCGAGTTAAATACAAACCGGCCAATAGGCGCACGCTCAAACGCCCCGACATAGTTATTGAGTGATAAGTCGCCAACGGGTAAAAACGCCCTAAATGAGGCGGTGTCTCGCAAAAGTTGTAAGTCGGGTTTGAATGACGACATCAGCATGAGCACGACAGGGAAGATAAACACAAACGCAAAAAAGATCAAGAGGACGTAAATTCCTACTTTATTTAACGCGCCAAAGCGACCTTGGACAGTTTCTGCTTTCATTATTTTTCCCTTGTCAGATAACGCTGAATGACCGACACCATAAGCACTAGCACAAAAAGAATGACAGAGATGGCTGAACCCCCCGCAATATCTTGCTTTTCAAAGCCGCGTTGCACCGCTTGAAAAACAATGGACTGGGTTGAATCTAGCGGGCCGCCTCGAGTCATCACATCAACTTGGGTAAACAGCGCAAAAGCCTGCATAGTAATGACAATCAGGATGAGCACAGCCGTGTTGCGAAGACCAGGCCAAGTCACATAGCGAAACTTTTGCACGGCGTTTGCGCCCGAAATAGAGGCTGCTTCGTAGAGTACAAAGGGAATGGTTTGCAAGCCCGAAAGCCAAATAACCATGTGAAAGCCAACACCTTGCCAGACAGACATAGCCATAATGGCAGGGAGCGCCGTTCGTGGGTTGCCCAGCCAATCTGCACCTTCAAACGCGCCAAAAGTCATGGTGCTTAGCAGTGTGTTGAGGAGGCCATCTTGTCCGTCATAAATGAAACTCCACAAGACCCCCACAACGACCATTGAAATGACAACGGGCATAAAATAAATGGCCCGAAATATATTGACGCCTCGTAGAGGTTGATTAATCAGTAGCGCCAGTAACAACGCGCAACCCGCTTGCAGCGGCGCAACAACGATCACAAACAAAAATGTGTTGACCAACGCGCGTAAAAAAACCGTATCACTAGCCAGCAAATACACGCGGTTAGTGCCCTGCCGCCACGACTGCCACTCGCGTAAGCCGTCTAGCTGAGGATAGTCGGGGTTGCTACGGGTAAAGTTACGCAAACGCGGATATTGAATATTGCCGTCTTCATCTCGCAAAATATTGCCTGCGTCGTCGCGTTCGGGTGCTAGCGTGAGTGTCCTCACGGTTAATAACCGTCGATAATTGCGAAGTCCTACAAACTCGGTTGGGTTGGGTGAAATAAGCCGTTGATTGGTTAGGGAAAAGCCAAACGCAAACAAAAACGGTAGCACTAAAAATGTAAACAGCAAAACAATCACAGGGAGTGCCATGAGCCAGCCAGTTAAGGCTTCGCGGCTGCGGTAATGAAATATGCCAGTGGGCTGAGAACGAGATGCTGCAGGGGGACTACTTGCATAGGACATGGTGCGCCTTCCTCCTTGTGACGCTCGAGTCGAGTAGCTTGGTCGTCAATATGTTTTGTTTAGGTTGGTATTGGTTGCGTGAAATAGAGGTAGGCAGTTCGATAACTCACGCATAGAAAATAAATCTCAACAGTTAAATATAAAATTTTTGTCTCAGAAGTATGTTGCCATACCGATAGGTAAAAGGGGGGAGTGCCCACTTATGTCATTTGCTAAAAACACAAGTGGACTATAGATGGTGATTATCCTGTGAAGGCAGGGTTTGTCTCGAGCATCTTGCTTAACTGGCAATCACAGGATTTTAGATACTATCTCAAATGTAAGACCTGAGGCTGTCTCGAGTGCTGTATGCAGTCTTGTAAACAGCATTGGCTGGTGTAGTCAACTCACTGAAGACATCAGCACGTGAGGCTCTTTAGATAGTCTTTTAGAACCCGTAGCCACCGTTATTTTCGATATCCGCTTCAATTTCGTCCACAGCAGCGTCTAAGGTATCAATTACGTCTGCACCGTTGGCGATATCTGCCATGGCTTTTTCAAAGACTAGTGCCATAACCACGTAGCCGGGTGTAGGCGGACGAATGCGCGCTTGGGCTTCACTCAATTCAAAAAAGACAGCTAAGGGACCATCTTGCGCATAGTTTTCGGTGGCGGCCGCCGCTTCTGGTGTGGCGGGAACAAGCCCTGTAGCTTGCGAAAACGCAGCTAGATACTCAGGTTGCAGGGCGTGTTCAATAAACGCGCGAGCACCATCTGGATATTCGCTGGTTGCAGCAATCCCAAATTGCCATGAAGCTGCGCCAATGGTGGGGCCACTGCCAAAGTCGGGCGCTGGCAAAAATAGCATGTCGTCCCCAAAAGCATCTAGTGCGGGTAGCGCTGCCCAATTACCGTTCCACTGTAAGGCATAACGACCATCTATAAAGCCTGTTTCGCGGCCAGCACCATCTTGGGAGGTACCTGGTGCCAGGTCGCGTTCAAACAGACTTTGCCACCACTCGCCAAAGGCGATGGCTTCGTCGCTGTTGAGCACACCTTCAGCGGAGGTGTAGGTGTCGCGGTCAATAAGGTCGGCACCAAAACTTTGCAAGAAGGGTGAAAACGCGTAAGGGTACCATTCACCTGTCCAAGCCATGCCAGGGTCAAAGGCGTAATCAAACTCGCCAGTAGCTTGGAGAGTTTCAATGGCAGCATCAAACTCGTCTAGGGTCCACGGGTTATCTAAGGTGGGAATGCGAATGTCGTTAGCTTCTAAAACGGAGCGCCGGGCAAAGATAGCTTTGGCGGCATCCCACAAACCCACTGAATAGATCTCACCATCCCATGTGCCAATAGCACCAGGCAAAAAGTTGGCTAGCAGTGTTTCGTCTATGTCGAGCGGTTGCATGTACCCTGACCACGCCCAATTAGGCATAACAGGACCATCTACGTCGATAATATCGGGTAAATCACCTGAAAGGGCTGCCGCCACAATGGACTCGTTGTAAGACGCTTGGGGAAATTCTTCAAGGACAACTTCCCAGTCTGCTTGTGAACCGTTGAAGTCATCAATAATCATGAGTAAGGTGTCGCGTTCAGCAGAATTGCCGGCACCGTGATACCACAGGCTAAGCTCGGTTTGGGCGCTAACTGTACTGCAGATGAGTAAGACACTTAAAAAGCGGATGAATTTTGTCATTGTGTTCCTCCTAAAAAACAAATGTTGTAGTATTCCCACGAGTAACCGCCACAGGCAGTTGCGCGTGCGACCTAGAACAGTAGACATCGACCCACTCAGTGTGGGAGAACTAATCCTGGAACTGCTATTGAAACAGCATTGGATGAGAGCGTGCTAGATGGACTTGTGATGTGTTGAGCTTAGGTACACCTCCTTAATGTGTCGTGAATAAGTACATATAGCAACTTGGAAAGGATTCCAAACAGGTGGAAAAGAAATTAATGGGCACTGCGTGCAAGATAACTTATGTTTTGAGTGTTTTGATGGATGCGCGGGAAATGAGTGGGCAGGGGAATACGTGGTTAGTTGGAAGTGGTGTGGGGTGCTCGAGCAACTGCTCAATGGCCCAACGCCCCATAGCTTCGTGGGGAAGCGCCATGGTCGATAAAGGCGGATAAAGCTGCTCAGCAATGGCTTCTTGATTGTCAAAACCAATGACTGAAACATCGTCGGGGATGCTTAAGTTCAAACTCCGTAGGGCGTCGTAGGTGCCTAAGGCCATGCGGTCTGTGCAGGAAAAAATAGCTGTAGGTGGTTCGGGAAGTGCTGTGAGTGTGAGCGTGCACGCAAAAGCAGATGCTGCGTTGCCGTCACCAACTTGGACGAGTTCAGCGTGCGGCTCGAGCCCAGCTTCTTCAAGGGCATCACAATAACCTTGATAACGCCCAGTAGCAGCCGGATAAGGTGACCCTAAAGGGCTGTTTAAAATAATCGCAATACGTGTGTGACCCTTGTCAAGAAGTTCGCGAGTAGCATCTCGACCGCCTTGAACTTCGTCGGGTACGCTGGCGGTAAAGCGGTTATCTGCTGTGTAACAATCTACAAGGACGGTTGGCACCGTGCCAAACGCCTCAGATAATTTAACTTCTTGGTGAAACATAGCTGCGTAGATGATGCCTTCAACATCGCGCTCGAGCATACTTTCAAGCGCCCGCTCACGCAGAGTAGGATTGTTGTCTGCATCAACAATAAGCAGCAACTTACCGTGTTCCCAAGCGGCATCTTGCGCACCCTTAACTAGGTTTACAGCAAAGGGTGTCGTTGTAACGGCATCTGCAATAAAGCCAAACGTGTTGGATTTTTGCGTGCGCAGTGAACGGGCCATAAAACTAGGTTGATAGTCCATGGCCTCAATAACAGCTTGAACTTTAGCCCTGGTTGTCGGCCGCACACTGACATCGTTATTGAGCACACGAGATACCGTGCCGACGCCGACATTCGCTTTACGAGCTATGTCTTGAATTGTGTACCGTTTGGTAGACATAGAGACCTTAATTAGGGGTGAACTAAGTTCTTCTTAGTTTTGGAATCGATTCCAAGATAACAGCTTTACATATATGTTGTCAAGTGATGGCGCACCCACTTGTCACGTTGCTGTATTAAAAGAGGTCGAAATAACCCCGAACAACATGCTGAAGTACTAAATTTAAACGCAAAACTAAGCATTTGCGCATATCTTTTTACAAAAATTTAACAACTTCACTGGTTGTGTAAACCATTTAGTGGCTTAATGAAGACCTTCGTATAAGACGGTCACACAATCTAACCCTAAACGCGTAGATTAGTAATTAGGAACACAGTTGCATATCCATGAACGCCCTGAACAAATTGTGAGTGATGTTACGAGGATGTTCAGGGTGCGTTCAGGGGAATGTAGATAAAGTTCAGATCATCTAGCATTGAGCGTCATCGCTATGAGGTTATGTGCAAGGGGTTAGCTAAAACTCGTTGATAAACGCATTTAAGACATACTTTTTAGCTAAAAACACAGCCTTCTATGATTCTAACTTAACATTATGTAACGTTGTCACAACTTAATATTTAAGGAGAGATTCTATGAAGCTTCGTAAGTTTTACGTGCTTGTAGGGTTTGTGATTGTTGTTGGCTTAGCTGCGTGTTCGGGGGACGAAGCAGAAGCTCCAGAGCTCACGTTACGAGCAAGTCCTGAAGCTATTAACGAAGGGGAAAGCAGCACGCTTACGTGGGATGTAGGTGG
>CAZMCW010000194.1:5841-8860 GCA_964564405.1 uncultured bacterium | reverse complement strand
ACTCTCCTAGGTCGCACGCGCAACTGCCTGTGGCAGTTACTCGTGGAAACGCTATTTAGATAGGTTAGACCGACGATGGACACGCTAAGTCAAAAAATTTTGAATGTATATTATAGGCATCACCAAACACAAAAAATATTTAAACAAAAAAGCAGTTCCTAATTACTACCAGAATAGAGGCGGTCAATATGATGCTAACAAGCTTACGACAAGAGGTGTGCGAAGCCAACAAGGCACTCCTTAGCGAAGGCTTGGTCACTTGGACAAGCGGCAACGTGAGCGGGCGCGACCCCGAAACGGGGTATATCGTCATTAAACCTAGCGGGGTGATGTTCCCCGACCTCACGCCAGACAACATGGTTGTTGTCGATGAAGACTGTAATCCTATTGAAGGCGAGTTTGGTGCGTCTTCAGATACAGCCTCACACGCTTATGTCTACCGGGCACGGCCCGACGTAATGGGCGTAGTGCACACCCACTCTAACTACGCAACGGCATTTGCAGCGGTCAACAAAAGTATTCCTGTTTGTTTGACGGCTGTTGCCGACGAATTCGGCTGCGAAATCCCTTGTGCGCCTTACGCCCGCATTGGTGGGCAGCAAATTGGCAAAACAATTATTGATTACATCGGTGATTCCCTAGCGGTCCTCATGCGTCAACACGGCGTGTTTACCATTGGTGGTAACGTGAGTAAAGCCCTCAAAGCGGCAGTTATGGTGGAAGATATCGCCAAAACGGTGTGGCTAGCTATGCAAATTGGTGAGGTTGAAAGCCTCCCCCAAGAAGAGATTGATGCCAATTATGACCGCTATCAAACTCGTTACGGCACAGCAAGCGCTAGTATTAACGAGTGACGTAGGTGTACTTATGAGTCACCTAGACGAACATCAACTTGATAAATACAGCAACGACAAACGTGCTGCTCAACCTACCCCAAGAAGGCGTGCAAGTGACAGGCTTGGCAGTTATTTTGATGTCACTGCTATTGGTGAGGGTCAGTTGCGCTTTTCGGTACCAGCAGGTAAGCGGCTCGAGCAAGCCAGTCAATTTGACGTCAACGTATCCGGTACAGAAGGTAATGTAACCGGCTTACTATCTCGCTTGGGTTGGTTGTGCGGGTTGGTGACAGGGTTGCCCAATTCACCACTAGGTCAGCGCGTTAAAAACGAATATCAACTTACTGGGCTAGATTTGTCTGCGGTGCACTGGTCGGACTGCCACCGTTTAGCTACCTACTATGTTGAATACGCAGTGCCCCCGCGCGCTACTCAGGTTTACTACGACCGAGCAGACACCTGTTTTACCAACCTAACTGTTGATGACATCGCTTGGAGCTACTTGCTTGACACCCGTTTGTTACACTTATCTGGGTTGACGCTAGCGCTCTCGCCATCGGTCAGAACAATCTTTTTAGAAGCCATTGACCGCGCAAAAGCTGCTGATATTCCGGTGAGTTTTGACATGAACTACCGCAGTAAATTGTGGACGCCAAAAGAAGCTGCCGAGGCTGTTAAACCCATTTTTAACGAGGTTGACATCCTCTTTTGTGGCCGCCGTGATACTCAGCTCATGTTTGGCTTAGATGGACCTCCTCAAACAGTTATTGACGGTTTAAGAGAGCTTAGCAACGCGCGTTACATCGTCACAACACTTTCGCACGAAGGCTTGATTGCGTGGGATGGTGACTATCACTGCGTGCCTGCCAAAAATGTAACAATTCTTGACCGCATTGGCGCTGGGGATGCCATGGTTGCCGGCGTACTCCACGGTTACTTGCAAGACGATTTTCTCAAAGGGCTCAACTACGGCGTGACCTGTGCAGCTATGGCCCTCAGCCAATACGGTGACCAAGTTGTGACTCACAAAAACGAGCTCGAGACACTGCTTTCTGCTAGCCCCTTAGACATTGAACGTTAGTTGCTAACGTTAATTTAAAAATCAACGACAAAAGCAAGTTTCTATCAGTTTTCCCACTCACTATAGTATAGCAGTTCCAAGATTGGTTCCCCCACACTGAGTGGGTCGATTTCTACTCCCCTAGGTCGCACGCGCAATTGCCTGTGGCAATTACTCGTGGAAATGCTAGTAGATATTATTTGGCCAGCTACACCTGCAACCTGCAAACATGATGTTACAGGTGGTAAATCCGGAACAATGATTGTAGCATCCTAACCTTAATGTCCTATAGCATCAAACGTGTTCCAAGCAGCAAAGTATGCTTCGAGTGCATCTGGAAACTTATTTGTAATGCCAATGCTGCTTGTTTAATCCGTTAACGTAATCAACGGTTGATCTCTTTAAGTTCTTTTTGCTAGTTCATGTAATATGTGTGTAACTAGATTTTCTACTAAATGCACTGACGCAAGTACTAACCCGGTTTGGGCATCATCGTTGGGGGTAAGCGTGGTTCTTTGTCGCGGTTGCGGTTGGGAGTAGTAACTACGGGTGTTTCCTGCAGAGGGGCTAGTGCGGGTAAAGGTTCCCCGCGCATAATCGTGGCAAATTCATCTGCATGAAGTGTTTCGCGCTCGAGCAATACCTCAACGATTTGCTCGAGTAATTCCCTGTGCGTTTCAATGAGCGCCATAACGCGTTTGTACTGGGTTTCTATAATGGCTTTGACTTCGCTGTCCACCAATTTGGCCGTGGCTTCACTGTAACTGCGTCCGCCTTCGTAGTCGCCTAAATAAGACTCGTTACCACTAGCTAGCGCAACCCGTCCTAGCTGTGGACTCATGCCCCAACTGGTGACCATGCGTTTGGCAATGTTGGTAGCTTGTTCAAAGTCGTTTTGAGCGCCCGTGGTGACGTCTTCAAAAATAAGTGCTTCAACGGCACGCCCGGCTAAAGCTACACCAATTCTATCCAGCAACATGTTTTTACTCATAGACATGCGGTCACCCTCAGGCGACTGCATCATGTAACCCATGGCCCGACCGCGCGGCACGATGGTGATCTTGTGAACTGGATCAGCATATTCCAAAAAGTGGGCAGCAAGCGCGTGTCCTGCTTCGTGGTA
>CAZMCW010000194.1:0-5831 GCA_964564405.1 uncultured bacterium | reverse complement strand
AGCAGTAATCTTTTTTTCGCGCGGGCTAATCACCCGGCTGCGCCGCTCAGGACCCATGACTACGCGGTCGGCCGCTTCATCAACGTCTTGCGGTTGAATTTCTTTGCGGCCAGCTCTAGCTGCAACCAGCGCAGCTTCATTGAGCAGGTTTTCGAGGTCAGCCCCTACAAACCCCGGTGTACGCCGCGCCACCGTTTTCATATCGACATTACTTGCTAGCGGTTTACCAGCAGCATGAATCAGTAAGATGGCTTCGCGGCCGCGTACATCGGGCGCGTCAACTACCACTTGGCGGTCAAAGCGGCCAGGACGTAGCAGTGCTGGATCAAGTACATCCGGGCGGTTTGTTGCCGCAATGATGATAATATCGTGCTTAGATTCAAACCCGTCCATCTCAACTAGCAGTGCGTTGAGGGTTTGCTCGCGTTCGTCGTTACCGCCGTTAATGTTCATACCACGGCGGCGGCCCACCGCATCAATTTCATCTATAAACACGATACACGGCGCACTTTTCTTGGCGTTTTCAAACAGGTCGCGCACGCGGGCAGCACCTACCCCTACAAACATCTCAACAAAATCGGAACCCGAAATGCTGAAAAAGGGCACTTTGGCTTCGCCAGCAACAGCTTTGGCTAAATGAGTTTTACCACAGCCGGGCGGCCCTACCATGAGCACACCGTGGGGAATACGCGCACCTAGGGCGTGAAATTTACCGGGGTTGCGCAAAAACTCAACAACTTCGTAGAGGTCACTTTTGGCTTCGTCTGCCCCCGCCACATCTCGAAAAAGGGTTTGAGAGGTTTCTTCAGTCACTAAGCGGGCTTTGGACTTGCCAAATTGCATAGCACCGTCGCCACCGCCGCGCATACCGCGCATGATGTACCACAAAAACGCAATCATTAACACAAAAGGCAATAGTGTGATGAGCATACCACCCCAGTTTTGGCCTTCGGCGGCAACCTCAACGCGAATATCGCGCTTGGCATAGCGTTCTAAATCTTGGGTTGTAGGTGGCGCGGCAACGCGTGTTGTGTAAGCGTCTTCGCCACGGGGAGTGACTTCAATTTTGGTGTTTTGAACGGAGATGCTTTCGATTGCACCGGATTCAACTTGTTGGAGGAAATAACTCAGGTCTCGAGATTGCCCTTGCTGACGTGCATTATTTTGAGATGCAATAAAAATGATGACGCCGAGTACGGCAACTGCGATGAGCAGACTGCGAAGTGGAAACTTGCCCATATAGGATTAGTTTACCTTGTTATCCACAGCAATAACGTCATGAACCTGCCAGTTGAAGGTGATCCTCAGTCAACTCGAGCCAAATCATTAAAGCGCACATGAGAACTGTGAAATTGAAGTTCGACTGTACCCGTTGGGCCGTTGCGCTGCTTGCCAATGACCACCTCAGCAATACCTTGTTTTTCGGACTCTTTGTTGTAGTACTCGTCTCGGTAAATAAACATAACCAAGTCAGCATCTTGCTCAATGGCACCCGACTCACGTAGATCAGACAACATAGGGCGTTTGTTAGGGCGGGATTCAACCGCCCGCGACAGCTGCGATAAAACCAAAACAGGTATATCTAGCTCACGTGCAAGTGCTTTGAGCCCGCGTGAAATCGATGATATCTCTTGTTGGCGGTTTTCGCCGCCACCACCGCGCCCGCTACCTTGCATGAGGGTTAAATAGTCAATCACCACCAGGTCGAGGCCATGTTCAGCCATGAGCCTGCGCGCCCTCGAGCGCAGTTCCATGACGGTCATGTCCACGCTGTCATCTATAAAAATGTTGGCGTCTGACATTTTGCCAGCCGCTTCAGCTAAACGTTGAAAGTCGCGTTCAGAAGGCTCACGCCCGCGCAGTCGGCTCATGTCTACGCGCGCTTCACTGCAGATCATGCGCATCACAAGTTGCACAGCTGACATCTCGAGCGAAAAAATACCTACCGTCTTCGCATGACGTAACGCAGCATTGGCACTGATCGTGAGTGCTAAAGCTGTTTTGCCCATGGAGGGACGGGCCGCTAGCACGTTCAAGCTACTTGGCTGTAAACCTGCTGTGAGACCGTCCAACTCACGAAATCCTGTTGGCAAACCCGTAACGCTATCACCATTAGTAAACAGGTCTTGTATGTGTTCAAAGGTTTCAGTAACAAGGCTCGTCATGCCCTCAAAACTGTGGTTGCGTTTGTTGCTAGCAAGCTCAAAAATGCCCGACTCGGCTTTATCTAGAATTTGTTCAATAGGTAGCGCTTGGTCGTAAGCGGTTTGCATGATTTGCGAACTGGTGGAGATAAGATCGCGCAGTGTTGCTTTTTCTAGCACAATACGCGCGTAGTTTTCAGCATAAGCTGCAGTAGGTACGCTATCTGCCAGGCCAATAAGATAAGGCACGCTGCCTACAGCCTCGAGTTCATTGGTTTGCCGCAGTTCTTCAGTTAAGGTAACAAGGTCAACAGGTTCGTTGCTTTGAAATAACTTTTCGCAAGCTCTAAAAATTTTGCGATGTGCTTCTTTATAAAAACTATCTGAGCGAAGTTTGCCTTCGAGATAAGAAAAAACTTCGTTGTCTAGCAAAATGCTGCCCAGCACGCTTTGCTCGGCATCAAGGTTTTGGGGCGGCAAGCGGCTTTCCATAGGAAGCTAATCTTACGCTAAAAGATGTAAGAATACGTAGGTGATTTTTCTTGACAGGTGTTAATTTGCGTGCTAAATCACAGCTTGTGACGATCTCGGTCTAGTCTCTAGAACACGTCCTAAAAGGCATATCTCGACATTTTAGCTGGCGAATGTAAAATCATACAGCAATTCCACAAATAGAAAACGTAATAATTTATTTTCAACTTCATTTAATTCTTCAGCAGGGTGTTTTTAAGGGCTCTCAGAGTTAGACAATAGTTCTGTAACGTCAGCTCGAGTCACGTCTCTCAACACATTAGTGCCTAAGATGGTAAGCACTGTGTTCAAGCTTACGTCGCTAGCTGTAGTGGTATTTCTTCAATTAAAAGAGTTGGGTCTTTGCAGATATGACCCTTATCAAGGTAAAGACGTTTATCAAGATAAAGATGTTTATCAAGATAAAGATGCTCGAGGTAAAACTCATACCTATAATTATGTAACTAGGATAGTTCTGTGATTAACCTCGGCACGCAGTCAGGTGTTTTAGCGGCGCTCGAGCCTCATCTGCTGGGGCTTACCCCAATACAACTTGTGCTTTACGGGCTGGCTTATGCACTGAGCGGCTATTTGTTAGGCGCACTACCTTTAGGTGGACACCTGGTTAAACTTCTTAGCGGTCACAATGCTAAAGATGTTCATGTGTATACCTTGGGCATTGAAAACCTCTACCACTTCGTAGGTGCACCTTTGGCGTTTGCTTCGTTTGCGTTGGATGCAGTCAAAAGCGTGTTAGCTTTGTCACTTGTGCCTTTGAGCGGCCTAGCTGTCACGTCTAGCGCGTTTACATACAGTTTAGCCATCATGATGCTAACGGTATTTGTAGGCCATCTGTATCCGTTACGGTTACTCACACACAGCCGTATTCCTCGAGGACGCGGTGGCGGCGTGCTTACTGGCATCAGTTTGGGTTTAGTGCTCTATGGACAACTTCCTGTTCACCTCGCCATCATTCCACTTATTGCTTACGGACTAGGTCTACTTATGAGCCGCTACATCACGGTGGGTGTACTTGCTGCATTTATTAGCTTGCCTGTTTTGTTAGTTATGACAACACATGATACGCACCTTGTTGTAGCTGCTGTTGGTATTGCCCTGTTAGCGTTGTGGCGGCAAAAAGCAAGTCTCATACGCATTGTCAACCGGGTGGAAACTAAACTTGGTGAGCCGCCTGCTGTGCACGGGCGTGATCCGGGTAAGGTTTACGCTGCGTTCATGATTCACCCCATCACGTTAGATGATATGTGGCAACTGCGCAGCTACGGCTGGTTAGGGAACCTGTTAGTACATAAACTTATCCCGGAACAACTATTAAGGCGCAGTTTGTTGTGGTGGCGGCCTCAAAAAGTAGCTGATATGCGCGGTATCACCCTAGCAGATGGGCGTGATCTGCGGGTTATGTTGATTGGCGCGCCCATGTTGCCGGAGCAAATTCGGGCTTACCCTGCTGAAGCGCTGCGGATGGCAGTCCAAGGGGCCCGACTTGCCCACGAATTTGGAGCGGAAAGTTTTGGTTTGGGCGCTTACTGGTCAACGGTAGGTAACAAAGGGCAAGACGTGCAAGATGCTGTTCCAGCAATTCATGTCACCAACGGCGGTGCCTACACGGCTGCAACAGTCAAAGCGGCCATTCCGGCATGGCTCGAGCAAGTCCGTGAGCACACGCCTAACACGCATCTTTGTGCTGCTGTTGTGGGCGCAAGTGGCGTGGTTGCGTTTGGCGCAGCCCGCCAACTTGCCCCAAAAGTGCACCGTCTTATCTTAGTTGGCCGCGATTTAACGCGGCTAGAACGCAGTGCGGCCACGCTTAGGCGGCGCTATGCTGACCTTGAGCTCATCACTACAACCAACATGAGTGCGTGTAGGGAAGCGCACCTTATCGTGACGGCAACCTCGAGCCCGCTACCTGTGTTACATGCAAACCACATACAGGAAGGCTGTTGGATTTACGACCTCGGCCGGCCTAGTGACGTTGCCGGGGATGTCTACGATGTTGCCGGCGTTCAGGTGATTCCCGGCGGCATTGTGCGACCGCCAGGCACAAGTGAGTTCGACTGTCAACTTGACATTCACTTTGGTAAAGGGTTTATTCCAGCTTGTTTAGCTGAAACAATGATTATGACAGCAACCAAAGCTTATGACCGCAAGTCGCTGGGACCCCAAACTAAAACGCGCAACATGACGTTCTACCTCGAGCAAGGTAGCAACCTTGGTTTTGAACTGGTCATGCAACCGCAACCAGCACCTACCTATCGCGTTTTGAAAGGGAGTCCTCATACAGTGGATGACGAGCTAAGTGATCCTGTCAAAGATGGTATCTCACATGAAGAGTCGGTAGCTCGAGCAAGTCACTCCGACAGCCACCCTGCTGAAGTCTAAACAAAAATTACTCACAGCTATCACATCTTCCATTTTTGCCCGCAACGTTGCTTGATCTGAGTAACTGGACACGGGCTAGCGAACATCTATGCTACTTGTAGCAGTTCCAAGATTGGTTCCCCCACACTGAGTGGGTCGATTTCTACTCCCCTAGGTCGCACGCGCAATTGCCTGTGGCAATTACTCGTGGAAATGCTATTGTTTACAAGATTGACATCTCACCAACACACAAACAGGTTAAAAGTAAGTCATGATGGTCTTTACATGATTGTGCTCAGACTGCTCGGCGACATAGATGACGACCAGCTCACCGCAAATTTGTGGCAAGCAGGTTGTAGTGGCATCGTTGAAGATGGTAGCGACCTCATCGCCTATTTTGATGTGCCTGACAGTGCGCTGCCCGTTTTGCCAGCTGCCCTCTCAGCAGGCCGGTGGGAAGCTGCTGATACTACAGACTATGTCGCCCAATACAACGAAGACATGCATCCTTTGCAAATTCGCCGTCTGGTGATTGCGCCCAAACATTGGACACCTTCGTTTGCCGATAACGGACGAGTTGGTGGTGGAGTGGGTAATGACGAGCGGATTGATGGTGTATCGGCTAATGGCGTATTAGCTGATGAACAAGCGCTTATTATTTGGTTAGATCCGGGGTTGGCGTTTGGTAGCGGGCATCACATCACAACGCAGTTAGCGCTAGAGATGCTCGAGCACCTTGCCCCCGAGCACCTTGCCCCCGAGCACCTTGCCCCCGAGCACCTTGCCCCCGAGCACCTT
>CAZMCW010000193.1:0-8862 GCA_964564405.1 uncultured bacterium | reverse complement strand
AAACTGCCTGTGGCAGTTACTTGTGGAAACGCTATATGTAAACACTTAGACCTCTGGCGATTCGTCGTTAGTAAGGTTCTGCAACTTAGGAAAGGTGTGTTCCAAATAGCTTAACAAATCATCTTGACAGCACGCTGACAGGGCTGCTTCAACCCGAACTTGACCGATTAAATCTTTTAAAGTGTCCACACATTCGCAAGCTTCATCTAAAGTATTGCGGCTAGGTGAGGGGTGATTGTGAATATAGGCAACGAGCTCAAGCGCATGGTCATAGTGTCCCGTAGCTAACCACAAACGCACAAAGCCAACTAGAGGAAAAAATAAACTGCGCTCCGTGCCAGTCGCTTGCGCGTGCTGGTAACTTTGCTGTAATAGGGTCTGCGCGTGGCCGTAGTCGTTTTCTTGTAAGGCAATATCTGCCAGCCGTCTGCAAATTGTGCTCAAGCGGTATTGAGCTTGACTTGCTAGCGAAAGATCAAAACTTATCTGATAGTGTTTTTTAGCACGCGCGTAGTCAGCTTGCAGATAGGCTACGTCACCAAGGCCGTGTTGAATAGACGGCCGACTGCTGAGGGCGTTGTGCTCGAGTGCTAGGGCGTCTGCACGTTCAAACACGGTTTGGGCAGCCGCTACGTCTCCTAGCGCTAAAGTAACGTGTCCACTGAGGTTACTGGCCACCAGCACGTTCAAAACATCACCTGTATCATGGTAGTGCTCGAGCGCGTGTTGGTAGTACTCCAAAGCAGTTTGAAATTCAGCTTTGGCATGGGCTACAAAGCCCAACCCTCTGAGTGCGTTGGCGTGTAAACGCTGATTACCAAGAGTTTTCGCAACTTGCAAACTGGCTTCGAGCGAGCTTATCGCAGCGTCGTACTTAGACTTAGCTCGCAACATATAGCCTTGATAATAGTAGCTGTCACCCAGAGCCTCACTTACGCCTAGCGGTTCTAACAGAGCCAGGCTACGTGCCACGTAAGTTTGACCTTTGGCAAACTGTCCTAAATTGCGCAGTAACCAACTGTAGCGTCCGTAGAGTTCCCCCAAAAATGCATCTCGAGCAGGGTCTGGGGGCACGTCCGTAAGCTTTTGTTCAGCTGCTTCAAACAGTTGACACGCAAGGCTGTACTGACCCCGAAATTCAAGTAGGTTGCTAAATAACCTCACATAATTAGCTAGCAAGGTATAATTGTGCACGTCTAAAAGCCAAAACCATCCTGCCCGGAAGTTGTTGAGGTCTTGCTCGAGGGCTAAAAAGTCCGGTGTGTTCGCTTGGGGTATCGTTTGAGCTGATTGGGCTCGAGCTGATTGGGCTTGAGTGAACTGAGGTTGCGCAGGATTAGGTGAGGTGTAGATTTGCGCGTAGTAGTTTGCATGACAATTTTTAGCACGCCGCTGGCGACGCGGGTGGTCTGCTAACTTGCGCGCAGCAAACTGCCGCAAAAGTTCATGAATACTGTAACGACCATTCGCAAAGCGCAAAAACGCTCTGTCGATAAGCCCTTGTAGTAAAAATGGCGACGCATCAGCCACGTGCGCTGCTGCCGCTGCCTCAAAGCCTCCTTTAAACACAGACAAACGCTGTACGACACTTTGTTCTGAACTTGAAAGTTGCTGCCAAAAATAGCTTACAGCTGCTTCCAGGCTTTGCTCAGCACTACTCGTCGACGCGCTATCTAAGGTTGTCAAATTGGCTAGCACTTTGGTTTTGGTCGTTTCTAGCGAAAACGTCGCCAACCAAGACGCAACAAGCTCGAGCGCCAAAGGCATGCCTTGTAACGCCTGCACTATGGCCAGCACATGAGGATAGTCTGCTGGCATTATAGTTGTGCGTGCCAACGCTTTGGCGTTGTTGATAAAAAGCTGCACCGCGCTGTAAGACTGAAAATGATTGTCTTCGACTGTGTCTGGATAATCCAAGCCAGCTAGTTGCACAACTTGCTCGCCGGCTAACCCTAAGCGCTGCCTCGAGGTCACAATGACACTTAAGTTAGGACAAGCGTCAAGCAACCAACTTAGCAATTGGGTGTCTGGGAGTAAGTGCTCGTAGTTATCTAAGACAAGGAGTACTTGGTGTGCCCCAAGCCGCTCGCACAGGTGTGTTTCGAGGCTTTTGTGCTGCGTTTCTTGGACCGTCAGCTCGAGCGCGCTCGCAATGGTGAGCGGCAAAAACTTAGCTGACCGCAATCCCGCTAACGGAATATAGCGCACTTCCCCATAATTTACGTTGCTGTAATTGACCTCACTGTAGCTAGAACGGTTTAACTCTCTGGCAACTTGCAACGCCACATGGCTTTTGCCAATACCCCCAATGCCCACAATGGTGACAATTCGCTGCTCGAGCGCTGCTTTAATCTGGGCGATGTCATCGCTGCGCCCCACAAAGTAGTCGTGGCTAGGGGGAAGTGTTGACTTGTGGACCTGCGTTAGATGGGAAGCTAAGTCAAATGCCTCGTAGTCATTAAAACGCCAACCTGCAGCGTCTTCTTGCAGGATAGCTTCAGATTCAAGCGCGTGCAACGCGTCAACAAGGTGCTTGGGGAGGCCTTGGGTGTGGTTCAAAAACCATTCTGCAAGGGTGTTGGGTACAACTTTGTGCAATAAACTTTGCAGCAACATTTGACTGCCCTGCAATGACAGCGGCTCGAGGTCAAGTTCAACATTGAGAGGATGCTCGAGCCGCAACCCTCTAGTGGCGGGAAGCGTTGAATAAATCACACCCAATACAGCGTCGTCCGTAAAACGTACGCTTGTATCCACTTTGTTTGCAGCCTGCAACCTGAGCATTTGTGATAAGAGCGCAACCGTATCTACATCAAGGTTATCCAAACGGTCAACAAGCACAATCACCCCCTGTTTGGGAGGCGCGGCCAAGTTATCAACACGATCACGTTTAGGGTTGGTTGCTACCTGTTCATGTGTTGCCAACACGTCTTGCAAAACTTGCTGCCGCATAGCTCCCCCGCAAATAACGGGGGCAACATTGCGTTGCTCGAGTTTGGCTTGTAAACTTTGATCAAGCGCAGCAAACGCACGGTACTTGTACGCGGGCGTAGCTGTAATATGTAACACCTTAAAATGTTGTAACCTGGCTAGGGTGACCAGTTCATCTATTAACCGACTGTGTCCAGCACCTGGGGGTCCTTGAACGCGCAAGGTACCGCGTTTGTGGGTGACAAGGTGTTGAAAAAATTCGCCTGCTCTTGCCAAAATATTATCTCGTTCAATTAAGCGTAACTCATCCTTAAAATGGCGACCTGTAAACTTGTGGTCTGTATCGTCTTGAGTACTACCCGTAGCGACAACTTGATTTCTTCCTATGCGTTTAGCGCGTAAGGTCCGAAAATCAGCGAGTTCAAACAGAGCTTGGGGGACAGCTTCTGGCCCAGACACAAGATCGCTGCTAGCAAACACTTCAGTAGCAGACGCAAGCCCAATGCTAAGGCTTAGTTGTAACGGCGGGTTGCCCTCGAGCACAAGAGCATTGGCTTGCTGCAACATGTGCTGTAAAAGGTGCTGAGATGCCTCGAACGAACGTGCTAAAAAAACCACAAACTCGTCGCCGCCGTAGCGGACGAGAATTTCATCTTTGCGCAGCACAGAAGCCATACACTGCGCCGCCGCTTTGATAACTTGGTCTCCCCTAGCGTGACCAAACGAATCATTCACCCGCTTGAGGTAATCAACATCCATCACAGCCAGTGAAAAGGCCTTACCTTGTTGGAAGTTTTGGGTAAACGCGTGCAACACATCATCAAATACAGCACGGGTTTTGGCACCGGTGAGGGCATCTGTGTGAGGATCAGCAGTGGGTTGACCTATAGTGGATGAAAGCTTATTCAAAATAACAATATCCTTACATCTCTAACGTCTTTAACGTCCGTAATGCTCGAGCATTTGTACTCTCACCTTAAAAACGTCTACAACGGGCTAACGTTATTCACTACTAGTATTTAGCATACCGCGATACCCGTAGTTTGAGTGTGTGTACAAGCAGAGATTAATAACATCAGGTTTAATCCCGAGCTTGACAGTCAAG
Source organism: uncultured bacterium (assembly GCA_964564405.1). Taxonomy (GTDB): domain Bacteria; phylum Deinococcota; class Deinococci; order Deinococcales; family Trueperaceae; genus JBCCBI01. The sequence goes on along the minus strand of CAZMCW010000193.1, from coordinate 4,826 downwards.
ATTAAATCTGACAAGATGAGCTGAATCCTGAGTACATCACTCGGGATTAGATTCATTCTCACGATAAATGCGCTGTAGCGTCAATTTAGGGGGGTGACATCTGTGACGTGCCAACGTGCCAAAATACTTGCTAAACACAGCAAGTTTCGTTATGTCGCTGCGTGTACCTATTGTGACGGCATTGTTCATATTGCTTGGGATATTGCCACGTTTCATCTGTATCAAGCTGACCTTTGCGACCTCTGTAGTGCTATTGCCAAGCTTTTTGCACCCACTGTTGGACACGTTCAAACGTTGTGAATAGGGATAACAGGTGTTTTTTGTAATCTGGTCAATGGCGCAGGTCAGTATCTACCTGCTCTCATCAATGTCTCACAGCCTAACAGGGCACTGAACTAATGCAAATTGCTTGTGGGGCCGTCGCTGACTAGCATCCTTGTCTCAGTGCTTAGAGGTTGCCAAAGTCAAATAGCTTAGAAGTCTATTAGGCAGCTAAATACCTAACTAACTGGACATGTTGGCATATTCAGCAATAAACCCACCCACAAACGCATCCCCCAACCCAATGGTCGTCGGGGTTAGGGGGGCAACTTCTGCGACAGGTAATACTGTGACGTTCTCACCTAATAAAGATGATAGTGCTGCTGAAACTGCTGCGCCATTAACATTGGGCAGCAGCGTCTCAACCCATGCACAATCGTCTGGCGTAAATGCATCTCCAAAGCAAAAACGTGCTGTTGCCATGGTCATACCTGCCTGCAGGCTCTTTGTAAACCTAGCAGCTTGATGCGAGAACACAAGCGCCCAGATACTACTATGGATAATGATATGTGCTTCTGGAAGGCGTTGTCGCAATTTTAAAAGCCCGTCTTTAACTTGCCGGGCGTCTAAAAGATCTAGTTCGTTTCCCAGATACTCTTGAAACTCATCTTCATTCAAACTGACAATATGAGGCCGTCCAACAAGCAAGTCTAGCATCAGTTGCCTACACGCAGGTTCATAGTTACCCGCATCTTCATAAAATAGTAGAGCATCTTCTGGCAGGGCACCTATGTGCTTTTTTAGTACTTCTAAGCTTGTAGCCAACAGCGTAGTATCACTTATGGCATTAAACCCAGATATTAAAAGAATATGTGCTTCGTCAATGAGCTCAGCAAAACTCTCGCTAAGCCTCATACGCCGATTATCGTCATCATTATGATAAATAATGCGGTTTGCTCGCGCAGCATGAATCGTTGTATCCCCCACCCTAATAGCAGTATCTTGGGCAAACTGCACAATTAAATGGGGGTAAAAACTGGCTTCTGCATTGCTGCAAACATAAGGGCAGTCTTCTGGTAGAAGTTGTTGTACCTGTTCATTCATGGTCACAAGATGAAGCGCTGCGGTATACCCAAGTTTACGCATCGCAAGTGCAGCTCGGACTGATGTTCCACCCAGCGTAATTTTTTTGGCAAATTTGTCTGCAAACTGCTCGAGCAAAGCATTAGACGCGACAATCCGCTCACCACCCGAAGCTGAGGCCGCAAAACCAAGAATCGAAATGACCAGATCACGTTCACTGCGAATAGGCTGCTTATTCGCTATATCTGTTGGTTGAATCGCATAACGTGCTACAAGCTTTTCTAGAACTTGCGTGTCCCAAACGATTTCGTAATCAATGTTATTGCCAAATCCTAGCGCAATGCGTTCTTTCATGCTTTCCTAATTCAAAAGACTACTAAAAACGTAAATGCTAATAAAGTTCGGCTTTTCCCTTGGTATTAAAAAGTTCAATCTTTTGGTGGGCGACTTCTTTCATCGCATCGATGCAGCTCGGATAAATGGAGTTGGGTTCCCTTAAATCTGGGTTGGCAAGTACCTTACGGCACTGCTGATAAAACGCATTTTTAATGTCGCTCGAGATATTGATTTTGTTAATACCTAATTTGACAGCTCGAGCAATCTCTTCATCAGGATTTGCAGAGCCCCCATGTAACACTAGGGGTATGTCAACCCTCGACGCTATTTCCCTAATAAGGTCAAGTTTAAGTTCAGGCTTTTTATCTTTTGGATAGATGCCGTGGGCAGTTCCCACAGCAACAGCTAACGTATCAACCCCTGTTTCTCCCACGAAGGTCTCGACATCATCAGGGTTAACGTAGATAATCTCTTCTGTACCCGCCTCTGCTTCAGGACCGGTTGTACCGATGGTGCCCAGCTCACCCTCAACAGAGACATCAACCGCGTGGGCAAGTTCCACAATTTTTTTGCTAATGCGGATGTTTTCTTCGAGAGGCTGGGTTGAGGCGTCAATCATCACCGACGTAAAGCCAACTTGAATAGCTTGCATAATCTGCTCGAGTGACGACCCATGATCTAAGTGAATACAAACTGGTACGCTCGCGTTAACAGCCTCATAGATAGCAGCTTTAGCAAAAGAAGGGCGTACAAATGCTAATTCATCTGGGTGAATGGCTAAAATAACAGGTGATGATGCTTCTTCAGAAGCTTCAATGGCACCTGTTAACAGCATATTGCTGCTGATATTAAACGCCGGGACAGCAAAATAGTTCTTGTGAGCGACAGCTAGTAGGTCTCGCATGTTCATTAACATAAAAAGCCTCCATGAGTTAGAACGCACTCAGATTTAGAACGCGCTGACGTGTTGCACAACGGGTAGGATACGACAGACGGTTTGTTCTTGTGTCTGTCACGGCTAACCTTTAACAGACCCGGCAGACATACCTGTAATAAAGTAGCGCTGGAATAGTAGGAAAAGAATAAGTACGGGTAGCGAGCCTAGGACGCTCATAGCCATCATCTGGTTCCACTCAAACGAGTGCTGTCCCATGAGCAGTTGTATCCCCACAGGCACGGTTCGCATGTCATTGGTTCTGGTTAAGGTCAGCGCAAACAAAAACTCGTTCCAAGCCAACATGAACGTGTAAACACCTACCGATACGATGCCAGGTAAGGAGATGGGAACAAGGATTCGCCACAAAATAACAAAACTACTTCCGCCGTCAATCAACACCGCTTCATCTAAATCTTTGGGCAAGGTGTTGAAGTAACCCGTCATCATAATGATGGCGTAAGGCAGTGTAAACACCATGTAAGTCAAAATGAGTGCCCAATAGCTGTTGTACAACCGCAACCAAACAATAAGTCCAAAATAAGGAATCATCAAGGTAATCGGCGGTACAGATTGAACGCCAATAATCAGTAAGTTGAGTGCGTTTTTAAACCTAAACGAATAGCGGCTAAAACTGTAGCCCGCCAAAATGCCCACAACCGAGGTACACACTGTCACAAGTGTTGACACCAAGTAGCTATTCAAGAAAAAGCGCCGCTGCTCAGGATCCGTAAGCACAGCACGGTAGGCCGCCCAGGAGAATGATGCATCAATCAAGCGAGGCGGATAGGCAAAAATTTCTTTGTTGGACTTAAACGATGAAGATAGCATCCACAACACAGGAAGCCCAGCAAACAGCGCACCTAGCAGCAAGCCAACAATGACGAGCACTTTGGTTGTTGTTTTGTTAGCGTGACGTGTCATTTAGGTACTTGCCGATCTCTGGTTACGGACATAGAACACGCCTACAACGACAGATAGCAACAAAATAATAACAGCTACCGTGGATGCTTGTGAAAACTGATACGAACTAAACGCTAGTTTGTAGGTAAAGGTGCTCAACATTTCAGAGGCACGTATTGGACCGCCGCCTGTCGTCATCCAAATGAGGGTGAACTGATGCGTTGTCCAAATAAAGTCAAGCATGGCCAAGCTGCTGATAATGGGCTTGAGTTGGGGCAGTGTTATATGCCGGAAGAGTTGAACACCACTCGCCCCATCAATCCTGCCGGCCTCGTACAGACTACGCGGTATACCCTGTAAGCCTGCCAAGAAACTCACCATGTAAAAGGGATAGCCTGCCCAGATATTGATAAAGGTCACCGTTGACAGAGCTAGCTCTCTCGAGCTCAACCATTCAATGGGACCGTCAGCTAGTCCTACAGCAATAAGTAGGTAATTTACAACACCGTTTGGATTGAGCAGAAGTCGCCATAAAATAGCAATGATCGATGCTGTAAATACCCAAGGAAGAATATAAATAACCCTAAATAACGCTTTGGTCATCGGGTGAATAAGGTCTGTATTGAGTAGTAGCGCAAATGACAGACCAAGAATAAAGTGCGCAATCACGCTCACAATAGCTAAAAATAAGGTGTTGCCAAGAGCTTGACGAAAATCGCTGCTCGAGAGGATATCTACATAATTTTTTAAACCAACGAATGACGGTGCGTCACTAATAATAATGACGTTATCCATCAGCGAATAGTAAAAAACTGTTGCAATGGGGACAAGCGACAAAACAATGAGTAAAAGTAGCGTTGGAGACAAATACGCAAAAGGAATAAGCTGTTTTTTTAGCTTGTTCCCAGTTGACTTTTTGAACCCTTTTGCATGCTGAATACTTGCCACGAGCGCTATGGTCACCCTTTCTTAGAGTTGGCAGGCACTTTTACTTATAGTGCCTGCCAACCTTTGCAAATTAGACTTTAGAAGTTGTCAACCCAAGCTTCTTGAGCGTTCATAAGCGACTCATCTAGCGTTATGTCACCATCTAAATAGAGTTGGAACTGCTCATTAAATTCCCGCATGAGGGTTTCAGCTACGGGCAAGCCTACAAACTCATTGGCTAAGTAGCCGCTTTGAAAAACGTCAAACGCAGCCGCAAATAGCTCATCTGATTCAACAAAATCAGGGGTGGCGTTAACATTACCGGGAAACGCATTGGCAATCGACGATAGTTTAGAGTTGGTCTCTGCACTCATCAAAAATT
>CAZMCW010000192.1:0-8892 GCA_964564405.1 uncultured bacterium | reverse complement strand
AAGCTTACATATCTCGCCGCTGCCATGTTGCAATCTTACTATGGATATACTTAAAGGGGGTGACATGCTAAACGCCAAGCCATTCGCATGGAACCTTGAAGGTCCCGCTAGCATTCTTCCTTTAGAGGATGGCCGTATCTTCATAAGTGAAACATGGGGAGGGCGAGTTGCCGAGATCAGTAATGGTGGAGATGTTTTAAAGCAAGAACCTTTTGCCACAGGATTGTCAATGCCTTACAGTTTAGGATATCCTACAAGTGATCAAGGTAAAAAAATCATTACTATAAGTGAAAGCTTTGGGCCTTTTCGTGGTCAAATCACCAACTTGAATGAGGGAGGTACACGAGAAAACTTCACACCTTACGTAACTGATATACCTTCAATACCAGGTGAACCTGGCCTCACACCTTTGCACGCTTGGCCGGATAACTGGGAAGACTATGCCGCAGCAGGGTGTGTAAAGTGCTGGACAGATCCATGGATTGATGGAGATTTACTTGTGGCAGCAGGAGCAGTAGGTCAAGTTTTGAAAGCCCCAAGTGGTGGTGGTGACTTTCGAAAACTCGCTGATGGAGGTTATCTTGCAGCGTGGGGTCTAAAAAGAATGGGGGGTTTGAAAACACATCCGATCAATAATCGAGTCTACGCTGTACAGCCAGAAGAAGGTAGCATCGTATCATTTGATCCAGAGCAGCCTCAAAATCAACGATTTGAGCCACCTGTTGTTCAAGGTTTAAACATGCCTACTTGCCCACGTTTTAGTGCCGATGGGGAGACCATGTATGTATGTGGTTCGGGTAATGGTGTTATCTGGAAGGTGACTAATTTTTTGAACTAGCCATCTTAGCAGCATAAGCTACACTACTTTTACTAACCCCTTTGAGCGAATAGCTAGTACGTAAACTACATGTGCTAGCTATTCGCTTGAGTGCATGAGTTCACAGGAATAGATCAAATTGAGGTTACTATCTATCTTTAATCAAGAAGAGAAAGAAGCTTTACCCATCCAATTTTGGACTGTTTGGTTCTCGGGTACTGTTACCAATCTAGGTGATGGCGTTGTTGGCATTACCTTACCCCTTGTTGCAACTTTAGTTACTCGCGATCCTCTCCTCATTGCGTTCATTGAGACTGCCAGATTCGTTTCAATTCCATTATTCTCTCTTTTTGTCGGCTTATGGTTAGATCGCTACAATCGACGTTGGGCGAAGGTTTTTGCCGACAGTTTTAGAATATTTTTAATGACTGCCTTACTAGTCTCGCTCTTCGCAAACTCAATCAATATAATATTTTTATATATAGTTTCGTTTCTTTTAGGTATTGCCGAGCTTACGGCAGATAGTGCTTTTTCAATTCTAGTCAAACAAACAGTTAGCAAAAGTAAGCTTGAACAAGCCTACAGCCGTGTTTACACAGGAACAATAATAAGTGACAGCTTTTTAGGACCTCCTCTGGGTGCTTGGCTTTTCTCACTAGCTACTGTTGTACCTTTTATATTCCATACGCTGGCACTAGCAGTTTCTGCTGTTCTAATCACACGACTACAAGGCTCATATCAAACCAGAAGCAACCAAATTACCAGTGGTACACTTGTCGACATTCGAGAAGGACTTCACTTTTTGTGGTCATCATCTACACTCAGAACGTTATCACTGGCAACTGGAGCAATTTCATTAGCTAATCGAGCATTTTTTGCCATCTTCGTTCTTTATGTCCTCGAGGTTCTAAGTTCATCTGAACTAACCTATGGCATGCTCTCTATGGCGTTTGGCATAGGTGGTTTTGTTGGCAGTATGAGCGCCACACGACTCATTCAAATTTTGAACAGAACTTTCGTTCTTAAACTTTGCATTGTTACTTTGATGGCAGCATACGGTGTTCTTTATCTTACTCCACCATTCATTATTACTTGGACAGCTCTTTTTGCAACTGGCTTTGCAATTATTGTTTGGGGGATCATTGGTACCTCTATCAGACAGAGACTAGTACCAGATCAGCTTCTAGGTAGAGTAGGCGGATCACATCGTTTACTATCATCAGGATTATCACCCTTAGGCAGCCTTTTAGGAGGGGTTCTAGCACGGCAGTTTAACCTGACCACGCCATTACTCTTTACACTTTTCATACTTTGTATTACTGGGGTCTTTGTTCAGATATTTCTTCAGCTAAGCGAAGCCTAGTTTAATTATCTTCGTGAACCTTTCAATAACTCGCATTAGATGTTCGAGTCTGAATTACACCCCAGCAGGCTATTACACGCCATGATGACAAGGGTGAGGCGCAAGTTTGGTCTTGCACCTCACCACAACATAATCCTTCAGGGCGGGGCGAAATTCCCCACCGGCGGCGATGCTTCGCTATTGATACCCTCAATACCAGAAGACGAGTCCGCGAAGCGCGTGTAATCCCAACCTCACGCGCCCGAGTTGGTACAAATCCAACACCGACGGTCATAGTCCGGATGAGAGAAGGAGGTGACGTGCGCTCGAGCTTTGGCTTAAGCGTACAACGTTATGTTGATTTTTTGGATGCTTTTCCAGCAGCGGTTTAGGAATTTCCTACCTCGATCAGACGTTCGACAACCATCACACACGGTGATGAGATGCATCATCAGTTTGGTGATGGTGATGCTAGTTGCGCTCGGTAGTGCTCAGTCTGATTTAACTCAAGTTTTAGAGGTGAATCCAAACGATGCCACTCTCGCTAACACTTTGGTTGTAGCCATTTCCCAAGACATTCAAACCTTTGACCCGTTTGCAGTCAACGAGGTAGCGGGTGAGTCGCTGGTGCGGGCGTTGTTTGATAACTTGCTCGAGCGTGACCTCGAGGGTAATCTCGTCCCCGGACTTGCCACCCACTACACCATCATCAACCCCACGACTATTGAGTTTGACTTGCGCCGTGGCGTCACCTTTCACAACGGTGAGGTCTTTGACGCCCGCTCAGTTGTGTTCTCAGTTGAGCAACTACTCAATCCAGATGCTAACTATGCCAACGCCGGGCAATTTAGTGCCATCGACCGCGTTGAAGTCGTAGGCAATTACACCGTGCGCCTTCACCTGAGCAGCACGGACGCCTCTATTTTTGACAAACTCACCGCTCAACTGGTGATGGTGCCTGCGAATTACTACACAGAAGTTGGTTCACAAGGTTTTGCTGCTCAGCCAGTTGGTACAGGACCCTTCCAGTTTGTACAGCACACACGTGATGTTGATGCGTTGCTCACCGCTAACCCCAACTACTGGCAAGGCAGCTACAAAGGTCAACCCGACGTACCGTTTGTACGTTTTCGGGTGATCCCAGAAGCAGCCACCGCACTGGCTGAATTTCAAGCAGGCAATGTTGACATTGTCAGTAGTTTACCTGCCGACTTTACCCCGTTGGTAAGCCGGGCAGGTGGACAAATTATCAGTCGGGACGTGCCCACACTCAACATGGTTTGGTTTAACGCGTTTGGCGGCGAGGTTGATGTCTTACAAGACAGCCGCGTGCGGCAAGCGCTGAACTATGCAGTTGATGTTGAGACCATTTTGACGACCTTACAAGGTGGGTATGGTGTGCGCCTAGCCTCGACGCTGACGCCATTAAGCCTTGGCTTTGAGGATAGCCTCGAGCCTTACCCTTACAACCCAGAACAAGCACGAGCATTGCTCGAGGCCGCCAACTTTCCATTCGATACAGAACTCAGCCTCAGCGTGCCACCGAACATCAACCGAACCATCGCCGAAGCTGTGCTGAGTTATCTAGAAGATGTTGGCCTCAACGTTCGCTTGCAGTTTCTTGACCTAGCCGCGTTTAATGACGCTTGGGTGCGCGACAGTGAGCCTGCTATGAGTGCGTTATTCATCGCCAGTTGGGGCGGGCTATTTGACCCCGGTTCGCAAAGTTTTTTCCTCGCCAGTGACGCGCGCGCTAGTTATTACAGCAACGCCCAAGTTGATGAGCTGCTGGCTGCCGCCCAAGCTGAACTTGACCCAGACGTGCGCGCGACCTATTACCAACAAGTTGCGCAAATAACCTACGACGACCCTGTTGGTATTTATTTGTGGGCACCAGCGTCGCTTTATGGCGTGTCGTCTCGAGTTGAGGGTTGGCAAGCACATCCGCGTGATTTTGTGCTGGTAAGTGGGACGCAGCTTGTCACAGCTAATAGTCAACGTTAGTCAAGATTTATAGCTTAATCTGATGATGAACACAGGTGAGCTTGTATTAGCAATTTTAGTTGTAATGGTTTTGATGTATATACCATGTACTTTCAATGCTCGTTGCCCACATTTGCGGTACCATCAACCGCGCTGATAGTGAATATCAAAACGTCCGCTATAACTTAATCGTGATGTGATCAACGACTAACAAATTGTCTTTACGGTGCGTTATTTGTTGCTCGAGTCACACCTTAACCGGAGGCTCGAGCATCTTTATATTGTAAACGAACAACCTTATAAACGATCCAATCGTCAGCTTGCCTAAAGTCTGCAACTAGCGCCTGTGACAAAATAACACTTGTCAAACAAAACACATTGAGCTATTTTACGTTTAGCACACGTGACTAGCTAATATTGGAGGGGTTTATGATAAAGACATTTCAAAAGATGTTTCGGGTTGGTACATTTGTTTTGATTTTAGGGCTTGTTGCAGGTGGGTTTGCCCAGCAGCGGATTGCTTTAGGCGCAACCAATGCCACCTCGAGCCACTACGGTTATTTTGCCGCACTCGCCAAAGTTATCAACGACTCGTTAGATGACGTTCAAGCGTCTGTCGTGGAAACTGGCGCAACGGTCGATAACCTCGCCCGGATGCAACGCGGCCAGCTCGACATGGGACTCATTACCACCAACACCCTTTACCACGCGTATTTTGGTCAGCAAAGTTTTGAAGATCAACCGATTGAATCCAAACTGCTTTGGGTCTACAGCTTAGCGCCACAAAACATCATTGTGCGGCGCGATTCGGGTATCGGTAGCATTGCTGAACTCGAGGGTATGCGCTACGGCCCCGGCCAACGCGGATCATCTACCGAGGCAACCGCACAACTGGTGTTTGACCTTTTTGGAGTTTCACCCGACTGGGTACGCGGATCAAACGATGAACTGTCAGCGGCTATTAAAGATAACCGCGCCAACGGCTTTGTAAAATCTGCGGTGAATCAAAGTTTTGACGCCCTCACACAAGATATTGCTACCTTTACGCCTTTACAAGTCCTGGGACTGAGCGACGAGCAAGTGGCGCTTATTCAAGAAAACTTACCCGAACTTTCCATTGTAGACATGCCCGGCGGCGATGCTGAAGGCACCGGTCCTTACACCACCTATGGCTTTTTGATTGGTGTGAGCGCTGCCCCTGAGCTAGACGAAGAACTCGCGTATCAAGTTACCAAAGCTGTCATGGAAGACGAGGTCGAGCAAGCCTCTGCGTTTCCAGGGCTAGAAGGCGTAGATTTAGCCGCCCTCACCTTGCAATACGCCACGTCACCACTTCACCCCGGTGCCATTCGCTACTACCAAGAAGCGGGTTACGAAGTCCCTGAGCGACTTATAGGCGAGTAGTTTAGAGTTATTGATACCCTTGAAGCACCGCTAAGTTGATTTTAAGATTGAGCAAGTCCGCAACAGTATCAGTATCTAGCCTGATGCTGTTGCTTTTTATGGCAACCTCTTTTTAAACCTGACAGCACTCCCACGATGCCTTGATGTATGTGCTGCATCTGATTTTCTCTCCCTTTCCCCCTTTCTCCCCTGCTCCCTTTCCCTCACAGAAGCTGCCATTAACCTCAGCTGTGCTACAACCATCCATTAGGAGTAACGATGCCTAAGCCGCTCGAGCCCACTGACCCAACTGCAAACGCCACAATCTCAGAGAACGCCTCATTTGTACCTGTAGATGCTGCTGATGAGGCTACCTCTACCGTTGAAAAATGGCGTCAACGAGCCATTACAGTCATTGCGTTTTTACTAGGCTGTTTTGTCTTTTACACGGCGGCGTTTGGTGTGTTTGAAACGCTCATCCAGCGGGCTAGTTTTGTGGCCACCATCAGCGTGCTGGGTGTACTTTTGTATCCTTTGGGGCGCAAAAAGTCATGGCGACCTATCGGTGCAGGTATTGATGTCATTATCGTGCTCAGTGTTGTCATTAGCAGCATCTATATCATCGTGCGCTTTGAGGACATTATGGGTGGGGGTTTGCCGCCGTTAGCAACTCGAGCAGATATTGTCATGGGCTTAGTGACGACACTGGCAGTGCTCGAGCTGGCTCGTCGGGCCGTCGGCTGGCTCTTCCCCTTACTCGTTGCGGCAACTATTATTTATGCACTCGTCGGCGAACGCATTCCCGGCGCGTTTGGGCACCGTGGGTTCAGTTTGGGCTTTGTGGTTGAAACTATCTTTTTGAGTGACCGGGGGCTGTGGGGGCGGTTGGTGGGCATTGCCTCGAGGACGCTTGCCACGTTTGTGCTGTTCGGCAGTTTTTTACTCTACACAGGTGCCGGGCAAACCTTTTTTGATTTGTCAGCCCGTATGAGCGGACGCAGTACTGGCGGTGCCGCTAAGATAGCAACGATTGCCTCGAGCTTTTTTGGGGCGATTAACGGCAGCACGGTTGCGAATGTGGCTACAACTGGCAACTTCACCATCCCACTCATGAAACGCCTCAACTACCCGGCGGGCTATGCCGCTGGCGTAGAGGCCATCGCCTCAACGGGTGGGCAACTGGCCCCACCGATTATGGGCACGGCCGCGTTTGTCATGGCAGAGGTCGTCGGCGTAAACTACTGGCGCATTGCAGCAGCGGCTGTTTTGCCAGCAATTCTTTTTTACTTAGGCGTGTTTGTGACCGTACACGTGATTGCCAAGCAACAAAACCTAGGCAGCGTTGCCAGTGACGACCTACCCGACTGGCGTAGCGCGCTCGACTGGCGCAGATTAGCACCCATTGTCGCGTCTATCTTTGGCATTGGCTACGGTATTTTTAATGGTAATTCGATTGAAACAACGGCTTTTTTTGGTATTTTAGCCATGATTGTCACGTTTTATATAGCTAGCTTAACCGCTGGTGACGGCCTGTGGGCCACGACGAAGAAACTGCTGGGTGCACTTGAAGATGGCGGCAAAGGTGTCGTTGTGGTTGGTGTGCTTCTTACTGCTGCGCAGGTGTTTGTCGCCATGCTCAACCTCACTGGCTTAGGGATTGCCATTACCAGCGTAGTGCTAGCGGTGGCAGGTGACAGCATTTGGCTTATTGCGTTACTGATGGGTGTTGTCTGTCTAATTGCCGGTATGGGCTTACCAACTTCAGCAGCCTACATTTTGGTATCGGTGGTGTTTGCGCCAGCCTTAATTCAACTGGGTATCAACGACCTCACCGTGCACTTTTTTGTGCTCTTTTACGCTACCTTGTCGGTGATTACGCCACCAGTTTGCGTGGGTGTGTTTGTGGCGGCAGCTATCGCCCAAGAATCGTGGCTTAAAGTTGCCAGTTACGCCATGCGGCTTGGTGCTACAGCCTATGCATTACCACTCTTGTTTTTACTCTATCCAGGCATGTTGGGGCGCGGTGGTGGGTTAGCCATTGTGCAAGCCGTGACGGCAGGTGTTACATTTACGTTAGCTGTGGCTTTCTTTTTTGGTGGGCAACCTGTGTTTAACCGCAACCATGACCGTTACCTGTGGTTGGCACCGTTACTTTTGGCGGCTGTACCTTTTTGGTCAGCAACGATTGTGGCATTACTTGTGCTTGCTGGATTAGTGTATGTTGCCACAGTATTTACGGGATCGGCTCAAGTGTCACAAGCTGCGTAAGATATTAACTACGAGGGAACAAGCTATGACTGCTGACCAACGACTTTACGATGCCGCAGTAGACTTAGCAGTTAATCGCTATCCAGAGGGGTGGGCGGGCGCGGCAGCCATGTACACAGCAGACAGGAAAATTTTAACCAGTGTTTACGTAGATACCAACAACACTGGCGCAGAATTATGCATGGAAACAGGCTGCATTTGTGAAGCTCATAAGCTCAATGTTGCCATCTCTGCTAGCATTTGTATCTCACGAGAGGACAATAATGAACCTTTCCTCGTCCTAACACCTTGTGGTATCTGTCAAGAGAGGCTTGCGTTTTGGGGTAGTGATGTTCAGGTTGCCGTACCTCATCCAGATGACCCAAGCAAGTGGCAGTCCAAAGCACTCCGCGAAGTTCAGCCGTACTACTGGCAAAACGCATTTAAGCCTTTTTGAGTGTCATTAGATGACAATTTTATAGCTTGTGAGTCGTCTTCTAAGCTTCACGTAGCTCGAGCAACTCCCAAAACTCGAGCTCATCCTCTTCGTCCTCAGCATCATCTTCTGGTAAAGACGCACTTATCGCCCGGCGTATTAAAAATATGGCAAGACCAAGACCTGCATACCCCGGTATCGTCAGCGCAATCCGCGTAATGGCATTAACCTGGGCTACTTGCTCGTTAAATGCAACCGTCCCAAACTCAGCCACTACCATGTTGAGGTTCAGGAAAAAATTGATAATACCCGTGCAGATATTCACGCCCAAAATAATCAGCGTGCCATTTACAAGCGACCTGTACACCTTTGGCACTGCTAAAAACTTTTTAAGTAGCTTGTTTTGCTTAGGCGTTGTTGGGTTCAACCCTTGCCTCAAAAAGTAGTACATAATTGGCTTGCCCAGCAGAATAGATCCTGCAAAAACGACAACTGTAAACATATGCCCTAGCGTGTCTTTGATGGCATATTGAACGCCGTCTACAAACCAAAAGGTCAATAAACCACCACCCAGCGCAAATATACCCATGTACGTGGTAATAAAATTAAACCGTTTAGTGATGAAAAATAAATCAATAAACACCCAAGCCACCGGCACAAGTGCTGCAACAATGTACGTGGTTG
>CAZMCW010000191.1:0-8941 GCA_964564405.1 uncultured bacterium | reverse complement strand
CTTGATGTCACCGATATTGACGATGTTCAAGCTATGGCGAGTGATATTTGGGCAGGTCAGCCAGTTGATGCCGTCATTTACGCGCCTGGTTTGGTATTTACATCGAATCTTGCCGATATGCCGTGGCAAAAATATCGCGATCTCATGCGGGTCAACCTAGATGGTGCGTTTTACGTTGGGCAAGCCTTCGTTCAGCCGATGTTAGCAGCAACGCGTCCAGGCAGTTTTGTGTTTTTGTCGTCGATGGCAGGTAAACGCGGCGAAGCAGGCGCGTCTGCTTATTGTGCGTCCAAGTTTGGCATTATTGGACTTACACAAAGTTTTGCAGCCGAGGTTGCTGTGCAAGACATTCGCGTGAACGCCATTTGCCCTGGCAATGTTGACACGCCCATGTTGCGCCGGGTTGCCAAAGACATCGCCAGTAACCAAGCGCGACCTGAAGCGGATGTGTGGCAAGAACTAGCAAATGTTGCTGCAGCCAAGCGTTTAGTCACGCCTGCTGAGATTGCTGAAACCTGCTTGTGGCTTTGCAGTCCAGCAGCGTCTGGCATTACTGGTGAGGCTATCAACGTGGATGCTGGCGCGCTTAGCGGCTGAGATGGCGGCGCTAGGGGGTTACTCATGCGGACGTTTTTATCGGGCAATTTCACAATGTGGTGACACAGACGCAGCATCTGACGAAATCCCCCTTTCTCCCGTTCCCCCCTTCCCCCTCTCGCCTCTCTACACAACGATTCAAGAAAGCGGTGATGCCATTGATCTCAACTATCAGTACCCTAACTATCAATACCGAACAAGTTATCGAAGACACCAAACAACTTGTCAAGATTGACTCGCAAAATCCTGGCCCCCAGGAAGGTGCCTGTGTGGAGTGGTTGGGCTCGAGACTCCAAGGCATGGGTGTTGACCTTACTATCCAATCTGTAGAACCCGGCCGCGACAACCTCATTGCAGTTATTCCTGGGCGCAGCGAAGGGCCGCGCCTCGTGCTATCTGCCCACACCGACGTGGTTCCTGTAGGAGACGGCTGGACAAAACCTGCGTTTGACGCGCTAGTGCAAGACGGCAAACTTTACGGGCGCGGCTCTGCCGACATGAAATCTGGTTTGGCGGTGGGCTTAGGTGTGATAGAAGCCCTCACCAAAAGCGGCCCACCAGCAAGTGATGTGGTGCTGGCGCTCACTGTCGATGAAGAAGCACCCCACATGAAAGGCGTGCATAAGCTGGTTGAAGAGGGGTTTATTCAAGATACTGATCAAGTGGTGGCGCTCGAGCCCACTGGCTTGTTCTTGCGCATTGCCCACGTAGGCCTGCGCTGGATGAACGTAACCACTCATGGACGTATGGCTCACGCGGGGCGCGCGCATTTAGGGGTGGACGCCAATCACATGATGGCGGAAGCGATTTGCACGCTTAAAACTAAAGTGGCGGCGTTACCTTATGAAGACCCGCTACTTGGCAACGTGCGGTTTACTTGCGGCATGGTCAGTGGTGGCGTGGCAACCAACGTAGTGCCGGGGCGTTGCGACGCTCAGTTTGACTTGCGCTTAGTCCCTCCCATGACTAAAGATGAGGTGGAAAACCTTGTTCAAGACACCTTTGCTGAGGTGCTTGCTGGGTTTGCTGAGGCTGAGTATCAAGGTGCATTTGAGATTGGCGGGTTGGGCGTAGCACGGCCGCCCATCCGCGCGGCTGACGACGCCAAAATTGTCACTGGCTTGCAAGCAGCTTATCAGCAGGTGACTGGCAACCCCTTGCACTCCGGAGGTGCTGACGGTCACGAAGCCTACACCGACGCCGCCATGATTGCCGCACTTAACGGCAGTGCCTCCTGTGTGGCGTTTGGGCCGGGTTCGTCCGACATTGCCCACACGGCGGATGAGTTTGTACCTTTGAGCGATATTGATACTGCGTGCCGCGTGATGGAAGCGCTGGTGAAAGCGTGGTGAGCTAGTCTGTGACTGACGTAACCGCTCAAAGCCTTGATCTAACTAGCCTTAAACATGCATATGCAAGCGGGCAAATTTTAGCTCGAGACGTTATTCGTGAGATTTATCGGCGTATTCAAACTAGAGCTAACGACAACACTTGGATTTACCTCATCCCGGAAGATGTTGCCCTCGCCCAGCTTGATGCTGCAGATGAAAACGCACCTCTTTACGGCATCCCGTTTGCGATTAAAGACAACATCGACGTAGCAGGTCATCCAACTACAGCAGGCTGTCCTGCCTACGCTTACACGCCTGATGATAATGCGACGGTGGTTGCCAATTTGCAAGCGGCGGGTGCCATTCTCATCGGTAAAACCAATATGGACCAGTTTGCAACGGGCTTGGTGGGGGTGCGCTCGCCGTATGGGCCAGCTAAAAATGCGTTTGATGCTGGGTACATTAGTGGCGGCTCGAGCGCTGGCTCAGCCGTCGCCGTGGCTGCAGGTCTGGTCAGTTTTGCGCTTGGCACAGACACAGCTGGCTCGGGGCGCGTACCCGCCGCGTTTAATAATCTCGTCGGGCTTAAACCAACTCGAGGACTCATCAGCGCCAAAGGTGTGGTTCCTGCCTGCCAATCACTCGACTGTGTCTCCATCTTTGCCCTCACTGTTAGTGATGCTCATGCTGTCCTAGATGTTGCTGCTAGTTTTGATGCGGATGATCCTTATTCGCGACAAGCAAGCCAGCAAATGGCAGCGTCTTCATCACCTTTGCGTATTGGAATTCCTAGACCAGATGCGTTGCAAGCATTTACCCAACCAGATTATGAGAGTTTATATAACAAGGCTATCAAGACGCTCGAGCACCTCGGTCACAGCGTACAAGAGGTTGACTTTACGCCGTTCCGGGAAACTGCGGAGCTTTTGTACGGCGGGCCATGGGTCAGTGAACGAGTCAGCGCTATCGAAAGCTTTTATGCTGACCATAAAGATGATTTACACCCGGTTTTGCGCACAATTTTAGAAAATGCCGAACGTTATAACGCGGTGGATGTGTTTAACGCCATGCACAAACTGGAATCCCTACGCCGCCGCTGTGATGCGGTTTGGGAAGACATTGACGTACTGGTGACGCCAACAACGAGCCGTGTTTTTACAATTGAGGAAGTTGAGGAGGAGCCGCTCGAGCTCAACAGTCAACTCGGTTACTACACTAACTTTGTCAACTTGCTGAACTATGCTGCGCTCGCGCTACCTGCAGGATTTACAAATGATGGTTTACCTTCTGGCAGGACACCATGCTTGCTAAACTCGGCGCGTGTTTCCAAGCTGCCAATGCACTACCCCTTGGTGCAACCCAGCACCCGTTGCCAACATCTACCCTTGTACCTTTTTCTAAAAACGCAGATGCAACGACAATTCAACTGGCTGTGTTTGGTGCGCATTTGCAAGGGCAACCGCTCAACAGTCAACTGACTGAACGTGGTGCGAAGCTCATCAAAACATGCCATACAGCGCAGACTTACAAGTTTTATGTGCTTTCAGAAAGTAGCCCTGCGAAACCCGGTTTAGTGCGCGTGCAAGCTGGTGGTGCAGCTATTGAGACAGAAATCTGGGAGATGTCAGCAGAGGCGTTTGGTAGTTTTGTGGCACTTGTGCCAGCCCCGCTTGTCATCGGCAAGGTAGAGCTAGAAGATGACACCTGGGTCAAAGGATTTTTGTGTGAACCCTATGTCTTAGAGGATGCCGCCGAGATTACACACTTGGGTAGTTGGCGGGCATACTTAGCAGGAGGATGATGCGTTTATGTTTGAGGACATGTTGATCCTATCTTATTTGGGTGTTATGTATTTTAGAAGTGGCAGACGTTTACCATGAGTATTTCCCAAGGCATCAAAACATTTACAGGTACAAGCGCCATAGGCCAAGAAGATGCAGCTGAAGACGCTGAGCAACGTACAAACGAGTGGCTCGAGGCCAATAAACTCAAGCCAGAAATAATCGCCATATCCGCATCGTCTACAGCTATCATGCGCACACCCGAAAGCAGCGACTCCTACTTGGAGTTTAGCCATACCATCACCATTGCTTACAAGCTGACGGTTGGTAGTGGGCGGCAATCACCTGAACCAGCTCAAGATACTGGACGGCGAGCGTCTAAGTCAATATCGATCAAGTCACCCAAACGCTAATTCGTACAATCTCTAACGCAAATCATCCTGCCTCGTATTGGTGGCAGGATGATTTAGCATCAACTTGCAGACGAAACTAATGCTGGGTCTTTTTGAGTTGGCGGTTGCTCGAGCAAATTCTCTTCTTGAGACGCAGCTTCTTCTTCTTCAATTTGCTCATCAATTGACGTATCAATGGATACATCTACCGAACGCGCTTCGGCTTTGATGTCCTCAGCAGATTTGTCATGTTCGGTGTCTTGTTGGATGGCCTGAGGAAGCGCGTCCTCACCAGTTTCACTAGCAGAAATGAGCGGTGCGTCCGCCGGAATTTGTTTAACTCGTACATTGTTGATGGGTTCAGGCATAAGCACACCGGCTTCGTCAAAGGCCTCTTTCACGAGTCGGATCGCTTGACTACGCACCTTGAGGAAGTCGGCACTGCGTTGGTCAACCCAACCAAAAAAGTGCACAAGTACATTAAAGTCGCCTAGTTCATCAATAGCAGAAAACGACGCAGGTTCAACCATCACCCCGTTAACATTATTGAGGGTGTCGAGCCCAAGGGTTTGTACGTAACTTAAATCTTCTTGAACGTCAACTCCAACCACAAAGTCAAAACGGCGACGCGGGTTGCGACTGTAATTGAGGATTTCACTTTTAAACACGGTTGCATTAGGGATGACCACGTGGTTGCCATCAAAGGTCATGAGGACCAGTTCGCGGGCGGTTAAGCGCACTACTTTACCTTCGTGACTGCCAACTTGAACAAAATCACTTTTGTTGAACGGTTGCCGCAAACTCAGCAAAATCCCGGCGAGGTAATTTTCAATAATGTCTTTGAAGGCAAAACCAACTGCTAGACCGGCCACCCCAGCCGTCCCCAAAATGGCCGTGACGAACGGTGTTGCGCCAACAATATCGAGCGCTAACAGCAAGCCAATTGCAAAAATAATTGTGCGCACAAGTTGCCGTAAAAACGACCTCAACAAAGCGTTAACGTTAAGGCGGGTGTAAGGTGCTTGCCAGCGTCCAATGGCTCTAGCTACAAACCAAAAGACAATCACCACAACGATGGCAACAGCAATAAGTGGCAAAAATGCAATGATGTTCGTCCAATAATCACGTAAACGCACAGCAACAGGGTTAAGCGCTGTATTAACTTGGGTGTCTAACGTAATGTCATTGACAACATAGATAACGCCGTCCATGGTGTTAACAAGCTCGAGCGCGTTTTCCCTAGCCGCTGCTGTCGGCACACTACCAGCTAACGTTACAACGCCATCGGTCACACTGGCGGTGATGTCTTGGAAGTTTGGAATGGACGCCAAAATGCGCTGTATGCGTTTGTTAAGGGTTTCTGTTTCTTCGCGCTCTTCAGCGGTTTCTTCTAGGGCTGTGCCTTCAAACTCGCTGGCCCCAAGCTGGAAATTGTCTGCTGCGGTGCCCTCGGGCGAATCTTCTTCCACAGTTTGTTCTTGAGCAGGTACAGCTGGTGATGCTTCCTGAGGTGGTGATTCTTGCGCAATGGCGGTGGCAAGTCCGACCAACATACAAATAACGATGGTGATTTTCCAAAGGTTGAAGTGATACAACTTAATAGTCTGGTGCATGGCGAAAGTAATGGTTGAGGCAAGTGGAATTTGGTAGTGATCTAGAAAAAACTCAACTCAATTAGCTTACGACAGATGAATTTGACTCTCTGCGTACATTCATACTACTTTGCAAATGTATTCAGGTCATGCAATGGATTTTCATCTAATAGTGAGTATTTTGTGTAAGATGAGTTACTTACGTAATTTTGTAGTCAAGCTACCATAATTCATACTTAAATTTTAAGGTAAGAGGTCTTAGCATGGCAAGTACCAGTACTGGCATTGAATGGACAGATAAAACTTGGAATCCTACGACTGGTTGTAACAAAGTGAGTCCAGGTTGCAAGTTTTGCTATGCAGAAACAATTACCAAAAGATTTCATACAAACTTTCCTAATGGTTTTGAGTTTACTATGCACCCCAAACGAATCAATGAACCGCGTAAATGGCGTAAGCCTAGTCGCGTTTTTGTTAATTCAATGAGTGACTTGTTTCATGAGGAAATGCCAGTCGATTTCTTGATGAAGATTTTTGAAGTTATGAATGATTGTCCCAAACATGTCTTCCAAATCTTGACTAAACGCCATGAAAGAATGCTCGAGTTAGCACCTTTACTACCTTGGGCAGACAATATTTGGATGGGCGTCTCTGTTGAAAACCAAAAATACGTTCATCGTATTGACTACTTACGCCAAGTCCCTGCGAAAGTGCGATTTCTTTCTTGTGAGCCTCTACTAGGTCCGTTAAAACTTGATTTAACTGACATACACTGGGTTATTACTGGTGGTGAGAGTGGGCACAAAGCAAGACCCTGTGATCCTGAATGGGTACGCAATATTCGAGACCAATGCCTGCAAAACCATGTAGCCTATTTTCATAAGCAATGGGGCGGTACCCACCCCAAGTCAAAGGGACGACTTTTAGATGGAAAGGTTTGGAATCAAATTCCTACAATTGAATATGCTATCGCAAGTGACTAAGCTACATATCTAAAATATGTTTGGCAATTCTAACGGCAACTGTTGCGCCTTTTGAATTACCTGCTGCAAAACAAAGAAGAAATAGAGGAACTTTCTTGGAATTGTAAAGAGGCTTTGGATTGGGGGCAACCCCCTCAAACACTGTGCCTAGACGCTCGACAAAAAATCTTCCAATGTTTTCAAAATTCGCTATTTTGTTGACTGAAGAGTCATCTGAAAAAAGATTGCCTTGTGGGCTTTGCATGTAAAAAGCGTCTTTCCACTTATCTGTACCAAAGAACTGTGTAAGTGTTTTTGCATACGCATCATCCGGCAAACGCTTTCTTGGTAATAGCCTATTTACTGCTTGTCCAAGTGGAAACAAAATAAACATGTCGATTGCTTTTGTATTTGCGATAGTTTCAAGAGTCTTCCACTGTACTTGCATTCCATAAGGATCTAAAAACAAGACAGCACGACAGTTGCGCCAACTTGTCTCTATACACCATTTTTGAAGAAAGGCATTTGCGTCACCAAGATGGATTTCGATGCGATTATTTAGCTGTGGATGTTTATCTCGTAGTTTTTCTAAACCTTGGACGTGATTTTCCTTTGCATCGATAAAAACGTACTTATCAAATGGCTCTTCAATCTCTAAAGCTATAGATGCGCTACCTTTTTGAAAAGACTGAACTTCGTCATCTGTGTACACTTCTTGGATGATATTTAAGCTGTTATCGGATTGTATAGGTGTAGTACTCTCACTGCGGTAACCTGTACCTGCAAAAGCATCAAGATAGATCGTTTCAAAATACGATGCCCTAGGGTTTTTAGACATAATTGTCATATAAGCTTGCAAGTAACGACGTAAGCTCTCAAGTTTTTCTTGAGTCCACCTTCCTCCAAATTCGTGTGAAACAGACATTTTATCATTTTACAACAAAATGTGTCATTAGAGTATTGAATTCTAATGACACACCTTATGTTTAAATTGCTTTGAAATGACATCTAGTTGAGTTGCATCAAGCTTGCCTCAATTCTAGCGAACAAATCTTTGACTTCTTTCAAATACTTTTTTGCTTCTGTCACAGTACTACTTCTTAAGTTGCTCAACCATAGCTGCTAGTTTTTGGTCATCCTTTTGATCTTGCAACTGCCCAAAATCAGGTGCGGGGTAACGTTCATTTGCAGGTGATAACGCAGGTAACTGCGAGATTTGCTCAGCTTGGGCAATTACAATTGCCTCGAGGTTACTAATGCGCTGCTTATCGCGTTGATGTTGCTCTTTCAAGATTGCCAAATCAGCCGTTACTTCTTCTATTACAGGACCTGCTTGTTGTGCTTGTGCTTTAGCAATTTTTTCAAATGCACTAGATAAAATAGCGATAATAGGAATCGAAAGTGCCGTAAGAGGTACAAAGATCCAAATCCAATCCATATAAACTCCTAGATACTAATAAATAGTAAGTACTTTAATAAACTAACTTAACTGCGCCAAACTTGCTTCAATCCCAGCAAGTAGCCCTTTAGCTTCTTCTAAACGCCGTTTTTCCTCAGCCACAACCTCGGCGGGCGCGTTGTCTACAAACTTGGCATTGCCCAGTTTTTTCTCGCTTTTGGTAATGTCTTTTTGTAAACTAGCAAGGCGTTTTTGTTGGCGGGCTTGCCAAGCGTCTATGTCGATGAGTCCCTCGAGCGGCAGTGTTAACTCTAAGTCTGGCACAATTTGCGAGAGGGATGCGCCTTGAACGTCAGTTTGTAATTTCACCCGCGCTAGACTCTCGAGCACCGCTGTATTGTCATCAATCACTTGCTTAGCAGCTCCACCAATCATGAGTGGAATTTCTTGATTTGGCGCGATGTTGGCCTCGGTTCGTAAATTGCGTGAAGCAGTCACCGCATCTTGCAAATTCTTGAAATGCTGCTCAGCATCTGAATTGATGAGGTTATCGTCAACTTCTGGATATGTTGCCCAACCAAGTTGCGTAGTGGAGCCAAACGCTTCATACAGCTCGCTGGTAATGAACGGAATCAGTGGGTGTAAAAGTTTGAGTATGTCTGTAAACACGCGCCCAAGTACTGCTTTGGTGCTAGCGTTACCCTCACGCAAGGCAGGTTTGGCGGCTTCCAAGTACCAGTCACAAAACTCGGACCAAACAAAGTCATACAAGCGGCGGTTGGCAGCACCAATATCGTAGGCATCTAACAACTCAGTGACATCTGCAACGGCACGCTGCAAGCGGCTTAATATCCAGCGGTCGGGCAGAGTTTCGGGTTGCGCGTGCG
>CAZMCW010000190.1:0-8994 GCA_964564405.1 uncultured bacterium | reverse complement strand
GCGTGCGACCTAGGGGAGTAGAAATTGACCCACTCAGTGTGGGGAAACTAATCCTGGAACTGCTAGTAATATATTAAAGAGCAACGCACTTGTATTAATGATGCTATTGATGGAAACATTATCCGTCATCAGCCGCTTGTGTCACCGCTAGATATGGGCACAGGAAGCTACCGTGCTGAAGGCTTTTCGAATAAGTTACTAACGTTCAAAGTTGCCAAAAGGGCTTGCACCAACTCTTCGCTGATGCAAACCCTGCGATTGATTTTTGATGCGTCTAATTAAACAAAGTCAACTGTAATTCTGGGAACTATTGAGTGCTTTGCTGGGTTGCAATACCTTCAACGCGCGTTTGTAAATCACTAATTGTATCTAGCAATGACGATATCTCAGTACTAGCTTCAACAGTCTCAGCTGAACTTGGTTCGACTATAGCGCTATCTTCTGCTACCAGTTCTTCACCACTACCTTCAGATGGAGCGCCTTCTAAAACTTGGGCAGACTCTTCTTGACCTTCCGTTTGACCTTCTGCAAAATCTGCAGAAAGTTCACCGATACTTGCAAGTGTGCTGCGCAGAGTTGAATTTTCTTCCTTGAGACGCGTTACCTCTGCTTCAAGGTTAACGACAGTTTCTTGTAATGCTTGTCTATCTTCAGATAAAGACTGAACCGCATCTTCTGTATCGCATGCGCTCAGCAAAAGTGTTGCCAATAGGACAAAGCCTAGCAACCAAGGAGACTTCATGTGTCAACATCCTTCCTTGTGATTGTGAAAGCTTGAAGTCTATCAAGCGCTAACTTCACATCACCTAGGTTGAGACTAAACCAAGACAAACTACCCAAAAATGAACTTCTGAATCCTCACGTACACTAACAGGCTGTGTCTTTCGTCAACATAGCCTTGAACACACTTTCCACAAAGACTACACAAAAGATTGCCAAGTGTAGCTGTTACAAAGTGACTCAAAGCGCTTTAACAAACGCTAAACTAAACAAACGCCAAACTAGCGATCAAGGCTAGCTGATAGTTATTGTTAACTTTCCATGAAGATTTAGCATATTTTTATCTAGGTCGAGCGTACTGATCTGCTTAGTTAACTTTTAGGTTTGAGGGGATCGCACGCTTAAAATCCACAATCCTATTAATATAACTGCTGCACCAATCCATGGAAAAAACGGAAATGTAGTGATTGCAGCGATACCCAGCATCAACGTACCTACCCCAGCACCCATTTTCGGGTGGCGGTTGCTAACGACCGTATAACAGAGAAATGCCGCCAAAATAAGTATGGCGTCAATGATAGCGAGTTCAATAAAAAGCATAGTGCTATCATAGCGGCACACATTCACCAGCATTTTCAGGGTAGCTTACACAGCAACCCCATAAAGGCTCTTCCGTGAAATCACCCTATTAAATTTTAGATGTAGATGTATTCAAAGCTTGTACAACCGGATCACATAAGTATCGTTGTAGGTATACGCTCACATCACAATCAAGGCCTCAATCGTCTGTCGCAATTCCTTTTCATTAAAATGGCTTCATCAAAACAAACTGCCTATCTTGAAGCTCAAAGGGACGTGTACTCTCCCGTGCTAGACACAACTAAAAGCTTGTTTAACCGTACATTTGTACACTTATTGCGTACAAATTATAGGTTTGGATTTCATATTTACATACCAGCAACTGTAGCATGACGCCTTTTTATTAGGTCAAGCATAAGCGCATGATAAGTGCGGTTACACAAACTACGCTGAGACATGCTCAAAGTATGAGCTTTTGAATCCTCGAGCAACGCAATGCACACATAGCTATTTGCGTTTCTCTCAAAATTCTCGGAGGTTTAGTGACTATGGATTTACCCGTTTTAACACAAGGGCAATTTGATCTTGTCTACCAAGGGTTTTCATTTGCAATTGCCTGTATGGGTGCTTCTGCCATCTTCTTTTTGATGGCCCGGACACAAGTTAGCGAAAGATATCGCCCAGCGCTTATTGTTTCTGCACTTGTGGTTATTATCGCTGCGTACCACTACTTCAGAATTTTCAGCAGTTGGAGCCATGCGTACATGCTCAACGGAGCTGTATACGAACCAACAGGTGAAAATTTTCAAGATGCTTACCGCTACGTTGACTGGTTACTCACAGTTCCGCTGCTCTTAGTTGAAGCAATTTCGGTACTCAACCTACCCAAAGAGCAAGCTAAATCTTTGACAGCTCGTCTAGTTATCGCTGCAGCCCTCATGATTGGTCTAGGCTATCCAGGTGAGATCAGCTCTCAATTTGGCGTCCGCTTCGGTTGGGGTTTTGCTAGCACCATTCCTTTTGTTTACATCCTTTGGGTACTTTGGGGCGAATTGGGTGAGGTCATTAAGCGCCAAACCGACGAAGTACGCATTTTAGTGCGCAACTTGCGCCTTTTGCTCTTGGGTACATGGGGCGTTTACCCAATTGCTTATATGTTGCCGTTTTTTGGACTCAACGGACCTGAAGCAATTATGGGCGTGCAACTCGGTTATACCCTTGCAGATGTCCTTGCAAAACCTGGGTTTGGCTTACTTATCTTTGCCATTGCTGTTGCCAAAACTCGTAACGATAAAGCTGCACAAGGACAAGCTATTCCTGCACCCGCAGGTGACTAAGCTTTTAACCACTTAGCAAATTTTAGTGTTTTATTCGTCAGCAGGGTTCGAGTTGTTTACCTCGAGCCCTGTTTCTCTGTTCACTGAATACCCAGCTAGAGCGCTTACTACAGATTAAGCGTTGCTCGAGCTTATAGGGTAGGCTAGACATAACTACCTTTTCCGGTTATTTTAATGACAAAGTAACTCGAGCAACGCCAAGTATTGGTAAGGCAACTCGTGAATGACAACAGATACTAAGTTTATGTTGAACATATAGGAATCTTACAGGTATTTAAAATATGTTTTTCGGACTTTGTATCACATGTGTTTATATTACATATTATGTAAGGAGATTCTATGTCAGATCAACAGCCCAGTGAGACAGTCCCCAACAGTGTCCCCACTAGCGACCCTCAAGAAGCAGCTGCAACTGAGCCAGTTAATGACCCCCACGGTCTTGCTAAAATTTCAGAAGCACTAGGCAAAGCGTGGAATGCAGGCAACGGTCGTAGTTTAAGTGTTAGAGATAGTAACGGACACATGCAACTTAACTTACCCCTCAATTTTTTAATTCTTTTACTAGTTGCATTTATTGTCCCATTTGGATTTTATATTCTTCTTATTGCTGGCATTGTCGCTAAGTTTGTCAACAATGTATCCTTTTCATTTTCCAAAACAAAAGAAGATATCGTTTGAGTACACCCTAGATATAGGTGTTAGAGATATAGGTGTTAGAGATATAGGTGTTAGAGATATAGGTGTTAGCTCACGGGATCTATTTATTTACAACCACGCATCTAAGTCAAACAGTTCAACGCCGCAGCCAGACTAGCTTGCGGCGTTGTTTAACTTTTGTGTGCAATCTATAGCGTTTCCACGAATAACTGCCACAGGCAATTGTGCGTGCGACCTAGGGGAGCAGAAATCGACCCACTCAGTATGGGGAACCAATCTTGGAACTACTATTCAATAGCAGTAGTCTTTGCTTAAAGCAATTATCTGTGCAATTAGCTAGGTCACTTGGTACGGTTGTGGTCAGTATGTATTTATATTTGTTCGGTTTGACTTAGTATCCCATAACCGCGTTACACTATTTCCGGTTATTTTGGTAACAAAGTAACCCGAGCGGCTCCGAGCGGCTCCGAGCGTTTCGCGAGATCACTTGCGCGTAGCAACAGATACCAAATCCGTGCTAAACAGATGGGAATCCTACAGGGATTGATGATGTGTTTTTTCGGACTTAGTATTGCACGACTAAGATAGAGGTAAAACAAATTCATCACTACATTTGACGCTCTAAGGTGATCTTTAGCGTATGACCTTGAGATGATCCTTGTTGCAAAATCAGTTTGGTGATGCAGTATTAGCTGTTAACACAGACACACTCTTGCGCTTATAGCTCAAGACAACTCCTGATGCATTTTTTGAAGTTGCCCTCATCATAATATCAGCTTGAGGAGGTTGCCTTTGCAAAGACATCACCTAAAGATTTGATACTCAACTGTTTTGTAAATTTGACCAAAGCATCAAGTTGTAGTCGAAGACATGGAGCCAATGGTCGGATTTGAACCGACGACCTATCGATTACGAATCGATTGCTCTACCCCTGAGCTACATTGGCACAGATAACACAGATGAATTGGCATAGATGAGTTTTTGAGGTTAGTACGTTCAATTTAAAGTTCGATGTTTTGGTACTAGAAGTACCTAAAAAGTAACCCTTTGCACTATGTATCTTACGCTTTTAGGCAAAGTTAGGGTCTTAGCAGCACTTGTTACAAACTTAGGAGCCACTAACTTGTAAATAAGATGGTGGCCAGAGGCGGGATTGAACCGCCGACACTACGATTTTCAGTCGTATGCTCTACCAACTGAGCTATCTGGCCTCACCAAGGTGTTGTAACTAAGATGTTGTAACTAAGATGCTGTAAATAAAGCATTGTACTTTGAGGTAAGAATTATGCGTTACCACCAAAGGCAAAACGCATGATACACGAGTTAGAGTGCTCTGTCAACGCACCTTAAACGTTTTTGCGCTTAACTTTACCTTTGCACTCAATTTCACGTTTGTACACAGCTTCATGAGGCGCTTTATAGCTCGACATTAACCTACGTCTGTCCACAATCTCTTGTGAGTCCTTCGTGAGCGTGTTATAAACATCACAAAAGATAGCTGTGTCACCAGCTGTTGGGGTATTACTAGACATGCTACTGTCACACTGCTAAATAACACACTGCACTTAGGTTTTTAGCTAGTATGGAATTTTAGCCACTGTGAATTTTAGCCACTGTAAATTGACGCCCTCGAGCAAAATAACTAGCAAGCTGATGAGCTGTAGGCTCGAGCTCATTCAATTTAAGCCTCGACTAAGCCCCAACATCGCTTGACACACAGCATCTTCACAGTCATTTCGTAGGTTGTAGCGCATTAGCACCGCAAATCGGGTGTGCTACCAACCTACTTTAGGCAACATACTTTAGGAGGCAACATGCGCAAAGTTACTGTTTTATCCCTCATCCTGCTGAGTTTAGGGTTAGCTCAAGCACAACCTTTGAATCTAGCCGCTGGGGTGACGGTTGGCGGATATGACTTTGGTCTATCTTTAGCATTTCACGGTTACGCCCAAAACATTGGCGGGTCAGCGTTTGGGGCTCGCGTGGGGTTTGGCTTTTCATTTACCGACGCATTCGAGGACGACAACGCGTTTTACGGGGCTAGCGGTGCCGCACCTGACAGCAGCTTTACCCGCATCAGCGACTACAAAGACAGCCTCAACTTCGACACGAGCGAAAGTGGGCGCAACTTTACCGTCAGCTTAGACGGTACGTTTGATCTATCTGAAGTGTTTAGCATGGACAGTTTGCCGTTTACGGCAAGCGTTTACGCTGGACCTAGACTTAACTTTTTTAGCGGCAGTCTTGAAGTTGATGACAGCATCGCCAGTGTGACCAGCAACCAGTTTGGCTTAGGGTTTGGATCACTTGCGTTTTACCCGCTTAGCGACAACTTGAGCCTTGTAGGTGATGTTGGCGTGGACATCTATTTTGACTCTACGTTCAACCTAGCTGACGACTTTGGTGATCTAGGTGTTGAACCAGGTGATACCGCCTACGACGATTACGATGGGCTCATCAACCAACCTTCGTTAGCTGTCAACGTCAAAGTGGGTGTTGTTTACAGTTTTTAGCACCCTGTAGATGAATACCCTATCAACAGCACGTTGTAAGGTAATGTTGGTGAATTAGTGGCTCGAGCAGCTCGAGCCACTTTTTTTATGGCAACTCGATAGGTTCGTCTCTAAACTAAATTTATGAATACAGTATCTCTCGTCAAGCAGTGCTACTTCGTATATCAGTGTTACCTTGTTAAACGCATTTGCACTGTGCTAGTGGCTGTTAGCCTGTTCAGCGTTCTTTTAACAAGCCAGGTAAGCTACGCTCAAACGCCACCAGCTTCTGCTAGTACGTATGCAGCGTTATCTTTTGGGCTACCTACGGTGAGTCTTCACGTGGGCTTTCAAGACCCGGTTGCAGGTGGCGACTTGCGGGTGCGGGTGAGCGCTAGCTTCTATGACAACTTTGACCTGCGGCTTGCTGCAGATTTACTTTTTAATGTTGCTACGCTAAGCCAAGACCTCACAGCCTATGTGGGTATAGCACCTGAGCTAAGCTATTTTCAAGATGATAGTGCTGAGGTTAGTTACGACTTTTTTGGGCTGGGTGCAGCTGGCTTTACCGGGCTCAACTTTCGTTTGAGCCGTAATTTGAGTATTTTTGCGGAAGCTGGCGGTGCGTTCCGCTATGGGTTTTTGCTCGAGGACACACCCGCTCAAAGCGATGTTAGCAGTAACTTGTTTGGCAGTTGGCGAGCAGCTTTAGGAGTAGGGTTTTATTTCTAAGTTTTCGATTAGTCCAAAATAACGATAGACACAACGCACATCTAAGATAAAATGTCACTGGACACAACCTCGAGCAAGTTTGCTCAGGTACCTCTAACCTAGCCACAGACCTTGTGGACATGCTATAACTGTTAATGAAAAATGGCTCGAGTGAAAGGAGATTTCACCATGTACGCGGTACTACCGTCATACCTCTTGGCATATCTGCAGCTACCTAGCGTGTTTTGACGGTGGAAAGTGTTTATGCTGTACCGCAACCCTCATCCTGTTCAGTCGAGTACATACACATTTTTGTGTATCGTTAACGTCACAAACGTCATATTTGCACGTATATTGCTGTTAATCTTAGGTTGCTTAAAGATAATATTTGCTAACTAAGCCGAATATTGATTATCCAAGTTAGACGGCAATCTAAACTGCTGATATCAACGCGAGTGATCCATCCCTTCACACCATTCACATGGGTAAATCTGTACGGGTTTAATTTGAATAGGTTAAATTTACACAAGGTTAAATTTACACAAGCTTAAATTCGTATAGGCTCAAATTCACGTAAGTTCAACCGGAGGATATATATTATGCGCGCATTATTTCTCGTTCTAGCTTTAAGCTTTGCTTGTGCATGGGCACAAGACAGCGTTGTGGTCGTTAACGAAGGTGACAGTGGCTCCAACTTTTATGCTGGTGTTTCGCTTGGCTTTGCAACTAATGACGGCAACAGTAGTGGTACGTTAGCAGGTCACTTTGGCATTAAAGAACTTTTGCTACCCGAAGTTGATGTTCGCATCGACGGCACGTTTTACTTTGATGGTAACGACTTTGAAATTGGTGCCAACGCCCTCTACAACTTTTTTATTGAAGACTTGCCGTTAGACCTGTATGTGGGTGCTGGTCCGCAACTTTTCTTAGCGTCAGAGACTTTTTTTGGCCTTGGTTTCCGTGGCGGTGCAACCTACGCGATCTTTGAACCTGTTAGCGTATTTGGTGAATTGCGGTTTAACACCTTTTTTGGTGATGGTAGCTTTTCCGTATTTGGACTTGCTGTCGGCGCACGCTACGACCTCTAAAGTTTTTATACTTAATACTCGCAAGCGAGCATCGTGGAAGTAACACATGCTCGCTTTTTACTTGATTCGCGTTTGATTCATGTTTTTTAGCAGTTTCAGGATTAAGTGCCTTCTATCTAGAAATCGCCGTTTTTAGTTAGCGGTTAGCAGTTAGCAGTTAGCGGTTAAGAATGTGGGCAGCTACTAAGTTCAATAAGTATTGCTTTTCAACTGGGAGGTACTTATACCCTTTCCGGTTATTTTGGTAACAAAGTAACCCGAGCGGCTCCGAGCGTTTCGCGAGACAACTCGCGAGCAGAAATAGATACCAAGTCCGACTAGAACGTAATGAACTCCGTAGGAGTTTACGATGTGTTTTACCGAACTTGGTATTAGTTCCCCCACACTAAGTGGGTCGATTTCTACTCTCCTAAGTTCCACGAGTGACTGCCTGTGGCAGTCACTCGTGGAAACGCTATCTGTTAAGCTTTGAAGCGTATCAATAATTATAGGACAAGTCTCTTTACATTCAGTGGGTTTGGGTAGGCTCGTCTAGCTTGCATCTGAAGTTGCTGGGTAGGGCTAACTCCAGCCGGAAATGCCATCTCTTGCACGTAAAACTTCACATTTGTCCTCAACTGACTGGAAGATGTTGAAATTCGGTCACGGTTTGTCCGTTTAACTAAGTACATTGAATTAGATGATTCGTGTCGTACTCGTACTCTTTTGCTTGAGCCTTATGACCTCGTGTAATACTAATTCGCTAACTAATATGCGACTCATCCAGCAACGTAACCGCTGGCTTGACCACAATATTAGCGCTTATGACTATACGTTTCGCTTGTACTGTAATTGCCCCAAAGAAATGATGCGACCTGCTCGAGTTTTAGTTCGCAATGGCATCGTCACCTCAGCTCGTTATTTGGACACAGGTGAATTTGTGCGTGAACCCAGTGTGTTTGCACGTTATAGCACTGTTTCAGATATGTTTACCGAACTCGAAGTGATGGTAGATCAAAACGTTCCTATTCAAGTGCGCTACAACCCACATCTAGGCAATCCTGAATTTTTGGTGTTAGGATTTGTAGACACCACGAGTCAAACGGATTGGTGGCGTTTGAACATCGAAAATCTTTTAATTATTCATTAGGTTTCGGTAGGCATTTCGCAACTTGTTGCTATTAGATTTTACTTT
The DNA here is from genome assembly GCA_964564405.1 of uncultured bacterium. Classification (GTDB taxonomy): domain Bacteria; phylum Deinococcota; class Deinococci; order Deinococcales; family Trueperaceae; genus JBCCBI01. Next base: position 236 of record CAZMCW010000190.1, on the reverse strand, counting down.
GCTAGCAATGATACCCACAGAACTACGATGAAACCTTTTTAGCTTTCTTTCCTAAAAACATGATATTTGATACCAGTTTCATATGGCAGCACCTCATAGACTGTTCTACAGAACACTTTCTTTACTAACCTAAACTTACTTTATAATAGCAATTCCAAGATTAGTTCCCCCACACTAAGTGGGTCGCTTTCTACTCCCCTAGGTCGCACGCGCAACTGCCTGTGGCAGTTACTCGT
>CAZMCW010000189.1:7664-9011 GCA_964564405.1 uncultured bacterium | reverse complement strand
ATGTATGTGCTCGAGCAAATGGGTTGCACCCTCACCACCACGGCAACCTCCTCAACCTTGCGTGCACCAGAAGATGGCATTCTAAAAGGCGGCACGTTCGACCTCAACGATATTCCCGACCAAGCCCAAACCCTCGCGGTGGTGGCGTTATTTGCAGATAGTCCCGTTCACATTACCAACGTGTGGAACATGCGCATCAAAGAAACGGATAGACTGCGCGCCGTGCGCAACGAGTTGGTCAAGTTTGGTGCACGGGTCGAAGAAGGCGATGACGACATCATCATTCACCCGCTTAAAACCCTGCCCACGGGCAAGATTCATATTGACACCTATGGCGACCACCGCATGGCCATGGCGTTTGCACTCGCAGGCCTGCGCATTCCAAACGTGGTCATTCACGACCCGCAGTGTGTCACTAAAACTTTTCCAAACTTTTTTGAGCGTCTGTCAGAATTACAGAGTGCTTAGTAGATGCCGAGGTTAGAGATATGACCAAGTCGCTAGATGCCTACCTCAATCTTGCTGTGAATTGTGCTTACGAAGCTGGGCGCTTGACCTTGGGCTACTTTCAACGGGGCATTCAAGCAGAGTTCAAAGCAGACGACTCCCCGGTAACCATCGCTGACAAACAAGCTGAGGAACTCATTCGACAGAAGCTCGAGGCAGCCTACCCAATCCACGCCATCATCGGCGAAGAGTTTGGCGAACACAATCCTGACGCTAGTCACCGCTGGTTTGTAGACCCCATTGACGGCACCAAGTCATTTGTGCGGGGTGTGCCGTTGTATGGGGTATTGATTGGGCTCGAGATAAACGGCCGCGTGGAGGTCGGCGCAGCTTACTTCCCTGCACTCGACGAAATGCTCTACGCAGCTAGCGGGCAAGGCTGTTTTTTGAATGGACGACAGGTCAAAGTCATCGACACGCCAACGCTAGCTAGATCAGTTGTGTCCTTTACCGATGCTGCTAACTTTGCTGCTTACGGGCGTGAACAAGCGTGGCAGCGCGTCATACAGCAAACTTACTACCGCGTGGGCTGGTCAGATGCTTACGGTCACGCGCTGGTTGCCAGTGGCCGGCTCGAGGTGATGCTCGACCCCATTATGAACCCGTGGGATTGCGGGCCGTTCCCGGTGCTTTTGCGTGAGGCAGGTGGGTTTTTTGGGGGCTGGGACGGGCAGGAAAGTATTTACGCTAATGAAGCGCTGAGTACGACACAACAATTGTTACCAGACGTGTTGGCAGTACTGAAAGATTAAGCTGCATCAAGCGTCCACCTCAATCACTACTGACAACCCGCAAGCTAGGCAGGTGCACCGCACAAAGCCGACCAGAACTCACAGGTGC
>CAZMCW010000189.1:2297-7654 GCA_964564405.1 uncultured bacterium | reverse complement strand
TATCCATGTACAACACGCGCCCCCGAATAAGCGGCACACCAAACGCAGCAGGATCAAGTTGTTGAGTTGGGGTATGCCCCACAGCAAGCCATTTGGGGCCTGGGTAGTGCTCGAGCCCAACCTCCCACGGCCGTTTCCTAAGCCGCACGTCGTCAGGTTGGGCGTCCAGCGGTAAAGTAATATCTAATCCCGCGTGAATAGCAATGAGTTCATCATCTTGATAATACGGTGCCAGATTAGCCAAAAACGCTAGATGTTGTGGTGGAATGTAGGTAAGCATGTCAGTTAGCTCGAGACTCGGCAAATGTTCATGAAGCTCACGCGGCAAGTAGGACTCCAACGTAGCCACGAAAAAGTCAACCGTACGGTAGCGGGCAAACAACGCTTCATCCGCTAAAATCTGCAGGCTAAAGCGGTCGTGATTCCCTTGAATGGTGACGATGTCAGCCTCTTGCCTCAAAATTAGCAACCTGTCAATCACAGCGCGACTTTGAGCACCTTTGTTGACATAGTCTCCTAAAAAGATAAGTTTTTCGGAGGTTGGTAAAAGCTTGTCTAACAAACGTGCTAATAACTCGTCTGAGCCGTGAATGTCACCAATGACGTAACTCATCAGAATGTTTTTATTGAATAAGGCAAGACGACAGTTAAGACGCGGACAGTCACCCCATTAGTTTAGCTGAGTTGGTTCATGGTGAGGCTGTAAAGATTTCGTTAGACATACTCGAGGTCAGTACCCCTTCTCACGGTCGATGGTGTTCTCGAGTTCTTCATTAGCAAGCAATGCTTTTACATTATGCACAATAAGCTCATCTGCGCCACGCGGTCGCCCCCCCGCAGCGTGTGGCGACATGATGAGGTTAGGCGCATTCCAAAGAACTGACTCTGCTGGGAGGGGTTCAGTTTCAAAAACATCTAGCGCGGCACCTGCTAAGTTGCCTGCGTGAAGTACATCCGCTAAATCAGTTTCATTGATGGTATCGCCGCGGCCGACGTTCACAACCCACGCGTGGGCTGGTAACTTAGCCAGACGTTCAGCAGCTAACGCGTGATGATTGGCAGGTGTGGACGGTAAGATCATCACGAGGATGTCTGTATTTGGTAAGTGAGTTTCTAGGTCAGCCTCAGCATGAACCGTAAAGCCGTCACGCTCGCCGCTGCTTCTAGCGACGCCTTCAACCTTGGCACCCAACGTGACTAAAAATGGCGCAAGGGTTTTGGCGATGCTACCAAAGCCCCAAATGAGCACCCGCGCGCCTAGTAAACTCGTCAGATTATTTGCAGGATCAACCGGTTGGAGGCCGCCGAGTTCTTTCGGATAGCGGTTCTCGAGCTGTGCATCGCGCATTAAATACAACTTGCGCACCGCCGACAGCATCAACGCAAGGGCGTGTTCAGCTACGGTTGTGTCGTGCAGGCCGCGCCCCGAGGTGATGGTGACATCCTCAGGAAAGCCTGCCGAGATGATGCTATTGGGGCCTGCGGCGAGCCCTTGTACCCAGCGCAGCTTCGGTAAGTTAGTAACCATCTCTTGAAGGCGCGCACGTGGATTGCCCCAGACAACAACGGCCTCAGCGTCACGGTGGTCTTCTGGAATAGGCTGCTGTACATCGTAGTGAATGTAGGTAACGCCGTCCAGGGCAGAAGGATTGAGTTCAACGGTGGTTGGGAGGAGAACTTTCATGCTTCGTTTTACCACGAACTTGGTAACGTTAAAGACTTACATCTCAACAAAAGGCACCGTCTGTGACAGTATCTTCGTCGTACCATTGAGATTTGATGTGTGGCCGTCAAACAAACCTAAAATATCAGTGAAGGATGTTTTTGGCATCAATCCAATTGCAGCATGAAGTTATTATTTAGCTTGATATCTGCTGATTAGACGATGCCTATTCAGGCTAGACAGAGCTGTACCCAAAGGGCTCGAGATGTCTTTCAAAATGCCGCTGCAACGTCGCATAATGAGCTTCTTCGTAGTTGTCTAGTACGTCCATAATGCGCGGCTTAAACGCGTCCAACGCAGACCCAAAGGTGACATGTAAAACTTGGCGGGCGTCGTTATCGTTCAAAAGCTCAGGTAAGACGTCATCACTCACTGTGCTAGCAGCAGGTACGTTGGTGAGGACGGCTGAAATGTGATAGCTCTTTTTGTCGGCCTCAAAACGGTCGCGGGCGAGGTCAAGAATCTCTTTAAACAAGGCTGTGTCGTGATTGGCAATGACACGCAATGCCTCCAGATAACTGGTCCCAGCAGTTTTAAGATGAACCAGACCTTTGGTGACGGCTGTGATACGCGGGTAGACACTAAACTTATCTGAACCCGAGTGAAGCGACAACTTGTAGGGGCCAAGAGCTTTGGCGATGGCGGCGTGGCCAGCAAGGTCAGCTTCGAGCTTCTGCAAATCGCCAATATAATCAATGCCTTTTTCAAACTGCCCGACAAAACGCGGTGCCAAACTCACCCAGCGCACGCCCAAGCGTTTGAGTTCGCTGGCAAAATACACGTGCTCATGGTGGGAGGTTGGTAAGTCGGTTTCATCGACGGAGACTTCGAGTTCAAATGGAATGTTGTGACTCTCCAAATGACGGTACATGCTCACCACGTGGGCAATGGCCCGCCCGTATTTCACCGCTGCTTGCTGCAAAATGCCTTTGTCAAACTTGAAGCGGTACATCTCCCCTTGCATGTCAATGTCTTGACTGTAGGTGAGATAGTGACGCTCGAGCTCATTCGGGCGCGTTTCTAGCACGTCCCAAGGTAACTTCATAAAGGCCTCAGCTAACTCAGTTTCGCCGAGGTCAGGCGCGCTATTGTCAACGTGTTCGCCGGGATCAATCGTAAAAAAACTAAACCCAGCACGTACACAATTGTCAATATCTTCAGGGGTTTTGAGGTGATCGGCGTCTGCGCCTACCCCGCCGCGCCAGCCAGTCTCGAGCGTCCCCCAGGTGACGTCGTTCATGACATCCCGTGGGGTGCGCTTGGTACGGGTCATCTCCCGAATGGACTGCTGCGCAAAAATAGGGCTAATGCTACTGCCGGTTTCTAGTGTAGCTTGTAACGCCCGCACATGTCCTGGTGTGGCAATTCCTAAACGGTCACCGAACCCAGCCGAGGTTTGTAAGCCCAACGGCACGGGCTTAAATTCTGGAAACAGGGCCATGAGGCTGGTGGCGTTTTCAAATTGTAAGGGACAACGTTTAAGTACATGACCGTCATCAAATGCCTCACTGTGACCCGCAAAGTCGTTGAGGTTCGCGTGTTGTTTGGGGGCAAGAACATACAGGTATTTTTGGCCGCTTTCTCGTCCAAGCCACAGCGACACCTCCCCTTCATGCATCAATGAAGCACTGTACGCATCTGGAAATTGCGTGTTTAGCTTCTCTAAGCTCATGCTTGGATTGGTCATAATTATCTCCTTGAGTCGGTCATCGCTGCAACTTAGGTAGTTACTATTTGCGCAGTAATGATTCATAACGTGGTTACAAGTGCGTGCAATACGCCCACCGTAACCTCAGAATGACTGTTTGAATATCTTCATAATAACGCAGGTTTCCCTCAAAAACACTTATTCACGACATTCCAAGTACATCTAGACACAAGCTCGAGCTTGCCCATGCATCTAGGTTAAAGCTAAATTGTATATGGCGACAAAGATAAATTCTAAACCATCTTGATTAGCAAATCTGATTCTATCTGACTAAGATATTATGAAATTTCGTCATAATAAAATTACCTAGAAACGCATCAACTTACATGCTCGAGCAATCACTACGGCTGCGCTCGAGCTAGCACACCCATACGTGAACCTAATTGTATGTGAATCTGGGTAAATCTTGACAACCCCTGTTTGTCACTCAAAGGAGACATCAAATTATGGCTTTAAAATTCCCCAAACCCACCAGCGCTTTCATTGGCGCGTCTTGGAGCGCATTGCTTATTGGTAGTTTTATTTATTTCATCGGTCTTTGGAACGCAGATGTTGGCCTTGGCGAAAAAGGGTACTACGTTGTGCTTATGTTATTTGGCTTGTATTCGGTGGTGTCACTTCAAAAAAGTGTGCGCGATAGACAGGAAGAAATTCCCACAAGCGACCTCTACCACGGTATTTCGTGGGCGGCGGTTCTGCTTTCACTGCTGCTCATGCTCATCGGGCTGTGGAACGCGACATTTACACTGGCTGAAAAAGGCTTTTACGGCATCACTTTTGCCATGAGCTTGTTTGCAGCTGTAACAGTCCAAAAAAACATTCGCGACATCAAAGTTATTGACCGCATTGAGGGGAATGATCCCAACAACAAACCCAGCAAACCGTGGTTTAAGTCTGACTTGCTCAAAAGCTCGTCAAATGTGAACACAGACAGTCCCGATTAAGCTCTTGACCAAAGCTAAAAACGCGCCACTGAAATGGTGACGCGTTTTACATTAGGTTGGGTTCTAGACGAGTTGATGAAAGCTTCACTAGTAACCTGTTGGACAGCTTGTAAATCCCGTCCTGCTGGTTGCAAGCTGCTGACGCCTATGTTAAGTTACAGAAAAGTTCAGTTTGTGGATACGCGTTTGGGATTGAGGCTGTTTTCGCCTGGCTACCAAAGTATATGGTTGATGATATTGCTCGAGTATCATTGTCGAGTTGCTTAGTTACGCAAGGCTCAGACTCCGTCTCGTTACGACAGCCTGAAATGATTTTTATAAGCTGTTTGAGTAACATCAGCTGACCTTACAAAATTGATGTTACAGAAAGGGACACACCATGAAGCATCTCACTAAGATTGCAGGACTAGCCCTGCTACTAAGTCTGTTAACTGGCGTTGTTGCGCAAGATATTGTGCTGCGCGCTGCTGACAACCAACCCGAAGACTATCCCACCACTCAAGGTTTATTTTTTATGGCGGACTATTTGAATCAACGCTCAAACGGGCGCATTCAAATGGAAGTCTTCCCCGGCGGACAACTTGGCGATGAGCGCTCAGTTATTGAGCAAGTTCAACTGGGGGTTATTGACATCACCCGTACCTCAACAAGTCCAGTTGGTGAATTTTACGAGCCGATCGGTGTGTTTAGCTTGCCCTACATCTTCCGCGATGAAGCGCATTTCTGGAAAGTCTTGCAGGGGCCTATTGGACGCGAACTCTTAGACGGCCTCGCTGATTCTGATTTAGTTGGCCTTGCCTACTACGACTCTGGCAGCCGCAACTTTTATACAACCGACGTGCCCATTCGCAGTGTGGCTGACCTCGAGGGCTTACGCATTCGCACCCAACAAAGCCAAATTGTCTTAGACATGATGGAAGCTTTAGGCGCAGAACCTGTACCCATGGCCTTCGCTGAGGTTTACAGCAGCTTGCAAACTGGC
>CAZMCW010000189.1:0-2246 GCA_964564405.1 uncultured bacterium | reverse complement strand
ATTGACGGCGCTGAAAATAACTTTCCTTCGTACGGGCCTTCTGGCGTACGTCATTACGAAGTTGCACCCTTCTTCACCTTGGACGGTCATGCTCGCGTGCCTGAAGTTGTGCTAATTAGTAATATTGTTTGGGACGGCCTTGCTGCCGAAGATCAAGCGCTCATTCGTGAAGCTGCCCAAGCTAGCGTAGCCGTTCAAGCTGCGTTGTGGGACGCCCTATCTGATGCTAGCCGCACAGCAGTCGTAGACGCTGGTAGCGAAATCATCACGGTGGATACCCAAGAATTTCAAGATGCCATGGGACCACTGTACGAGCAATACGGGGCTGCGTATGGCGACTTGCTCGAGCGCATCCTCGCCGTCGAATAATTTGTGAGTACCCCTACCAATACTGTGCAAAACACGTCATCTGATACTTCAGGGGGGCAATCTGCCCCTCTTTCTTTGTGGGTGAAGCTCGAGCACAATTTCACCAGAATCGTCCAAGCTATCACCGCGCTACTCCTGCTTGGCATCGTGCTCGTCATCACCTACCAAGTGCTCGCCCGCTACTTGCCCGGCGTGCGTATTCCCCGCTGGACAGAAGAAATCAGTCTCATCATGATGGTTTGGTTATCCATGCTAGGGAGCGGTTTAGCCGTCCGCAAAGGTGAACACCTCGCCATGGATGTTGTCGTCAGGCTATTCCCCAAACCTTTGCAAAAGGTACTAGCCACCTTTGTTGCGCTATTAGTTGTGGCGTTTGGTGTCTACCTCGTTATTTTTGGAAGTGAACTAGTAGGTCGCACCATGCGCCAAACGTTTTCTGCGACCAAGCTACCCATCGGCCTCATGTATTTGGGACTGCCCCTGGGTGGGTTCTTAATTGCGCTTTATAGCGGTATCAATATGACGAATATATGGCGCATCAAAGCCTCACTATCACCTACAGCTGATGCAGATGTATCCTCGACGGTTGCCGCCAGCCGGTGGACCTTGCGGTTAAGTTTATTAGCCATTGCTGTCATTCTTGTTGGTGGGTCAGTAGCACTATTTGGCGTTGAGACGTTGAGCAGTCCGGTAGGGGTTTTGCTGGGCGGGTTTGCCCTGCTCTTGGTGATTGGCGTGCCAATTGCGATGGCCTTGGGGTTAGCGAGTTTGGCGACAGTCTTGAGTTTTCCCTTGTTTGACGCTCGAGCCCTGCCCCCGCTTATTGTCGCGCAGCGCATGGCTAACGGCATCAACTCCACGCCATTATTAGCGATTCCGTTTTTCATTTTGGCGGGTCAGATTATGGCTGAAGGCGGCATCGCCCAGCGCTTTGTGGACTTTGCAAGGGTGCTCGTTGGCCCCTTGCGCGGCGGTTTAGCCATGGTCAACATTGTTGCGTCGATGTTGTTTGGCGGTGCTTCCGGGTCGTCGGTAGCAGATGTAAGCGCCAACGGCTCTATCCTCATTCCCATGATGGACCGCAAAGGTTACGACACCGACTTTAGCGTGGGCATCACGGTTGCCAGTTCCACCCAAGGGCTGATTATTCCGCCAAGTCACAACGCGGTTATTTACAGTTTGGCGGCAGGTGGTGTCTCGATTGGCGCGCTGTTTTTAGGTGGCTACATTCCCGGCATCATGATTGGCCTAGCACTCATGGTCGCCAGCTACATTTTGGCAGTACGGCGCGGCTACCCATCAGAGCAACGCCCACCTCTAGGTGAAAGCACGCGCATTATCATTGGTTCCATTCCTAGTTTAGCTGTGGGGTTTATTATTGTGGGTGGGATTGCGTTTGGCTTTTTTACGGCTACAGAAGCAGCCGCCATTGGCGCGGTAACGGCGTTTTTGGTTGCCACACTTGTCTACCGGGAATTAACACCTGCCAAACTGTGGCACGCCACCTTGCAATCGGTACGCACTATTTCTATCGTCATTTTGCTGATAGCCTCAGCTAGTGCGTTTGCTTGGCTCATGGCCTATTTACGCATTCCAACAGCGTTAGCAGACGGCGTGCTTAGCATCACCTCTAACCCCCTGGTGATTTTGCTCATTATCAACGTGCTTTTACTGTTACTCGGTGCCATCATGGACATGTCGCCGCTTATTTTAATTTTGACGCCGGTGCTTTTGCCCATTGTCACCGCGCCCCCCGTGAACATGAGTCCAGTGCATTTTGGCATTGTCTTGCTGATGAATTTGGGCTTGGGACTCACCACACCGCCAGTAGGTACAGCGTTATTTGTGGGCTGCGCCATCGGCAACATTCGCATTGA
>CAZMCW010000188.1:0-9026 GCA_964564405.1 uncultured bacterium | reverse complement strand
ACTAAAACGTAATGAACTCCGCAGGAGTTTATGATGTGTTTTGTCGGACTTGGTATAAGATAGCAATCTCATGCTGCCATGATAGACGCATTACGATGAGTTTAGGCTCTAGCTGATGAGCTCTCTTCTTTTCTCCTGTGCTCGCTTTCTTCATTTTCAAAAAGCAACATTATACGTCGGCAGTATCTCGTACAACTGCTAACAGTAAATCATGGCACATCAGTTACATATTCACAGTGGTTGCACTCTCGCTGTGACCAGTAGTATCTACGTACGCACTAAACATATTCAAATTTAGCCTACTCTAATAAATATTACCTTAACATTATACAAAGATAGTATAAACCGATTTTGAGTTTACCACGAGCTAGGCGACGGCGGTTGTTTGCTTAGCCAGGTTGAACAGCTGTTGAGCCATTTTTTGGAGTAAAGGTAATTTGCTGAGACGCTCGAGCCACCTACCGGGAATCGCGTCTGTACCGTAATAAGCACCTGCTAGCTGGCCATAAATAGCGCCTACTGCCTCAGCATCTTCCCCTAAGTTGACGGCTAGTAACGCACCTTCTTCAAAACTGTTGCTTTGGTAAAACGCCCACAATGCAGCTTCTAAGGACGTCACAACGTAACTTTCGGCGCGAATGTCTGGGGGCATTTTGCTGCTAAATGAGCCAGCTACAACAGCATCTACCGCAGGTACCAATGGAAAATCTTGCCAAATATTGGGAACTGGCGTGTAATAAGGTGCCAGCAAGACTTTTTTAGGTTGCCCGCGTAGCGCACCCAAAATGAGCGCGCTTAAGTAGCGGCATGCATCCAACGGTTCAATGGCTGCATGCGTTGTGCGAGATGAAAGTGCCGCTTTCTCGAGCGCTTCTTGTGGACGCTGGGCGTAGACAAGCGGAATAGCAACAATACGCGCTAGCGACCCATTGCCAGCAGTACCAAAACTGGTTAGGCCGCTGTAATCCTGAGGGTTTTTTTCAAACCGCCTTAGTGCAGCTTTCATAGTGGTGTCAATGTCAAAGCAGGTGCTGGTACTGCTCATGTGGCCCGTACGCCACCAACGCAAGTAACGCTCGAGCTGGTCAGCCGGATTAAAACTGCGCGTTTCCACAAAACTTTCCGCGACACATAGCGCCATAGAGGTGTGCTTAGTCCACTGCCCTGGTGCTAACTTAAAGATACCGCCACCGAGCATGTCTTGCACAGCTGGAAACTGCCCCGGCGACTTAAATGCAACAGGCACACCAAGTGCGTCACCAGTAGCAAGTCCAAGTAGCGCACCTTCAAAGCGTTGTTTGGTTGTGGGCATGACGGCCTCCTACAGAAACTTTGTAGTTATAGCGTTTCCACGCACAATTGCCACAGGCAGTTATGCGTGCGACCTAGCGGAGTAGAAATCAACCCCTTAGTGTGGGGGAACTAATCCTGGAGCTGCTACTACATTCATGTCAGTGTGACATATATCTTACCCATGCGGCGATAGGTACGGCGTTACATCTTGATCAAGATAATTAATCTATAGCGTTAGCCGTTAGTATTTAGCTAGCTCAATACTGACCGAGCAGCGCGAGTACCAATAAACCCACTCAGTGAACAGCTCAGTACTTATGCATGTCGCTATAGTAACTGTATGTAATTTTATTGACAGAATCTTCAGACTAGCTTGTCGAAAAATACTAGCGAAACTGCTGTAACGCAGCTCGAGCCGCTTCATAGCCAACCTCAATGCCCTCGTCTAAACGTCCAAAGTCTTCCACCCCAAACTGCGTATCAAGCTCTGGCACAATGCACAGCGCAGGTGGGTGCATGGCCAAACGCATTTGGGTGAGCACAGCTTGCGGCACATCAAATGATTTCATAAACAGTTCTATGGTTAGTGAGCGCTTGAAGAGCTCGAGCGACGGTGCGACAAGTTGTTTGAGGTTATCCGCAAAATTTTGGACGTCATCGGTAAACAAACTTTGAAAGCGGGTTGAAAAACTTGGTTCTGTTTTGGTAAACGCTAGCTTGCGGTCAGGTGGTGCGGCGACATCTACAGCAATCACTGGCGCGTGGGTCATGGTTTTAATAACATCTACGGGTAGGTTGTTGAGCATGCCACCATCAATAAAATAGCGCCCCTCATAGTAAATGGGCGCAATAATTCCCGGCAACGCAGAGGTTGCCCGCAGTGCTGGCATAAGTTGACCGCTACGAAAAATAAATAGTTCACCACACTGTACATCAACCGTTGTGACTGCTAGGGGTAACGACAAATCTTCAAACGTTTCGGGCAAGTGTTTGCTGAGCAGTGCCTCGAGCTTACTACCTCCTACCAGACCGCCCAACACGCCGGGGGTAAGGAGTTTCAAAAAGGTAATCTCGTTAGCTAGATCGCGGATATCTTCTGCGGCGTAACCTGCTGCAAAAAATGCCCCAACTAAAGCACCCATTGAACACCCGCTGATGGCGACAGGCTGCAAATCTTGCTCTTGTAGCGCTTGCAATACGCCTATGTGTGCGTAGCCACGTGCGCCGCCACCACCGAGGACGAGACCAATATCCATAGTCTAAGTTTATGATGTACGCGTCAGGTCGGTGTTGTTTAGATGCGGTGATGCTGATAGTCAGATGTGTCATCATCAAATAGTGCAAGATTGTTGGTGGCAACATTATCTTTAACAGTTGATTTACCTCAGCGCATACCTAGCAGTAGTTCGACAGTGAGTTGGTCGAGGTGCTCGAGCCCCGGCCCACGCTGACCTAAAACGGCACGGTCAAACGTTTGTGCTTTGAGGCTTTGTGCGTTGTCGCTACTATACGTCATAAGAGACTGCAAACTGTCGTCACTGACATTGTAACTTGCCAGCGCCGCTTGAATCTCGCTGTCAGCGTTAAACGCAGCCACTTTCTCTTTAAACATCAAGTACGTGCGCATACAGCCCCTCGCAAACGTCCACACGCCAGCTTCGTCTTCAGTGCGTAAGGCGTGTGCGTCAAAATGGCGCGGACCGTTGTAACCGCTATCTTCTAGCAGTTTGACGGTGAAAAACGCAGCTTTAATGTTCTCAGCACCAAAACGCAAATCTTGATCAAAGCGGGACATCTTTTGATCGTTGAGGTCAATATGAAACAGTTTACCTGCGTCGATAGCTTGCGCCAACGCGTGTACAAAGTTCAACCCGGCCATGGTGTCGTGAGCAAATTCAGGATTCACGCCGACCATAAGTTGATGGCTGGGCTCGAGCGTTGCAATAAAGCCCAACATAGACCCCACGGTGGGCAAATAAATATCTGCTCTAGGTTCGTTAGGTTTAGGTTCTAGGGCAAACTTGAGGTCGTAACCTTGATCTTTAACGTAATCACACAGGAAGTTGAGGCAGTCACGAAAGTACTTAAGACCGTCGAGGGGATTGCCACTAGCATCAACTTCGCTACCTTCGCGCCCACCCCAAAACACGTAGGTACTAGCGCCCAACTCCACCCCAAGGTCAATGGCGCGCATGGTTTTTTGTAGCGCGTAAGCTCGCACCCGCGCATCTGCCGAGGTAAACGCACCGTCTTTAAACGCTGGGTCGCTAAACAAGTTCGTCGTCGCCATGGGTACAACCATGCCGTGGTCACTTAGCGCTTGCTTAAATTCGTTGACAATAGCATCTTGCTCGCTGGCAGTAGCATCTATGGGCACGAGGTCGTTGTCGTGTAAGTTCACGCCCCACGCGCCAAGTTCAGCTAGTTTTTCGACAATGTAGGTAGGTTTAAGAGCCGTGCGGGTAGGTTCACCAAACGGGTCACGCCCAGGATTGCCTACCGTCCATAGCCCAAACGTAAACTTATCTGCTGCGGTTGGTTCGTACATGTCACGCTCCTTTAAGATGCTGTGATGCTGAGGGTTTTGTACGCCCTCAATAGCTAATACCAAATTGACTCTTTAATGTCATCGTCTGAATCATCTAAGGGTACGCTCGAGCTGCGCTGTACTTCGTAAACACGAGCGATTTTAATGCCGCAAAGCGACATCAAGACATCACTTTAGTATAATGATACGTTTGCAGTTGATGATGCAAACAGCACAGCACATTAACGCTCTGGCATCTAAATTTATGACCTCAAACTTAAAGCTTTAAACAGTGTGATGTTGTTGACGTTGGTTATTTTATCAGCCTTGCAACTGATGGTGGCAGCATAGGTATTACTTGGTTTTAAGTGTCTCCATAGTAACTTTGCGAAAAGGAACGTGAATGAATCACGTTCCTTAACCATTACCGATATCTGTATCTTGTAGATACAGATAGGAGATACTTAAAAGCTCAAATGTGCCTTAATCTTTAAAACATAACGTTTAACGTTAGTGAGTATCTCTAAACAAAGCTTTAATTGGCTAGGTCTGGCTTCATAATTTCAGTAACGAGCGTTAAAAATGTTTCGGGGTCGTCTAACCAGGGATAATGGCCACCCTCGAGTACACTCACAAGTGCATTGGGTAACGCTTGTAAAACAACCTCACCTTGTTCTGGGTAGGCAGTTTTGTCATCTTGACTGAGTAAAACTACCACCGGCACGCGAATACTTGTTAAAGCGTCTTGCTTAGATAAACTCCACAGCGGAATATCTACCAAGCTGTCGTCGTCATCAGCAATGTAAAACTGCCCAAGAGCTTCCATAATGACCAAAGCTTCACTGTCGCTGTGCTCGAGCCGTAATCTGCTACTCGGTTTGGGAAACTGTAAGGTATCGAGTAGTTCTTTACCGCCCACCCACGTAACCGCTTGTTCTACGACCAGCGCGGGGTCAGGGTCACTTTCAAGAATGTCTTCAGCAGGGATAGCTTCTTCAGTGTTGCCGCTCATAAACGCGGCGTGGCGTTGCATCACTCGAGCTAACAGTGGCATGTCCACCCAAGGATTCACCAGGATCAAACGCGTTACACGTTCAGGATGTTGGAGTGCTGTTTCCACCGCAATCTGTGCACCAAAGCCGTGGGCTAGTAGGGTAACTGGCGGCAGCTTCAAGGCCTCAGCGACAGCAGCTACATCATCTGCCAGAACTGTGACATCTAAACTGCTCGTCAGGGTGTCTGCACGGCTGCGCCCTGCGCCGCGTTGATCTGCGTAAATAAGTTGATAGTCTTGTAGATCATCGTCTATGAGGTCGCGGAACGAATAACTGTTGTAACCGGGACCGCCGTGTAAATAATAGATAACCGGCGCGTCATGTGGTCCGACCCGCTCGACGTAAAGTTCTGCACCGTCTACCGGGATGCGGGTAGCATCATCTTGAAAAGGGTTAACATCATCTGGTTGAGGTGTTTCAGCTGTCATGGCTGTATGCTACGTCTGTTTGGGCTAGCTTGATGTTACAGCTTGCTCACGTGCCTTTTTAAGCGCAGGATAAAGCGCACGGTAGTGGTGCCAAGCTGCAGCAAGGTCACCTTCAAAAGGTTCGGGGTCAATTTGGCTACTGGGGTCTGGGCTGAGGTTGGCACTGAAGTGAACGATGTCGGCGTCAGTAAGTTCACCTATGGATAAAGCGGCCAGGTAGGCTGCGCCTCGAGCTGATGCAGAAGGAACATCTACTGGGGCAAGAGATATTTCGAGAATGGTGGCTAAAAGCTGTTGCCAGACAAGCTCGGTTGTGCCACCCCCCGCTAAACGCATGACGTTTGGTGAGATGCCCACATTTTGCAACGCCAGATAGCCTTCTTTGAGTGCAAACGCAACGCCCTCGAGAGCTGCCCTTGCCATGTGTCCGCGTTCGTGATTAAGCCCTAAGCCAATCCATGCGCCCCGTGCTTGACCATCTAAATGCGGCGTGCGCTCACCAGATAAGTGCGGCACAAAGATAAGTCCTGAACTACCTGCCCGAACTGCAAAGGCTTCGTCGTACAAAAGCTCCCAAGATAAGCCGAGGACGCGCCGTACCCACTCGAGGGCGAGCCCGGCGTTTTGCATCGCTGCCATGGCAAAGTAGCGTTCAGGCCGCGCCGCGCGGTACAAATGTGTTCGCAAGCTGACGTCTACCATAGGCGTTTCCCGAATGGCGGTAATTTGGGCGGCGGTGCCCACGGTCAGTTGTACGGCACCTTCGTCCAAAAGACCACTACCGAGTAATGCGGCTGAGGCGTCGCCAGCACCTGTGGCTATGGGAATGTTAGGAGGGAGCTCGAGGTCTGTTGCAGCTTCTTGGGTGAGCCATCCCGCAACCTCAGCTGAATCTTTGAGCGGTGCTAAATAGTCTGCTTTAAGCCCTAGCGCGTCCACAATGTCCTCCGCCCAACCGTTTTGGGTGAGGCCGTAAAGCAGCGTTGCCGACGCATCCGAAGGGTCAGCATAAACCTCACCCGTTAACTTAAACCGCAACCAATCTTTGGGTTGAAGCGCCCACGCTACCTGCTCATAAACATCTGGGTCGTGATCTTTGAGCCACAACAAACTTGCCCCAGCCATACCCGTTGCGAGCGGGTTGGCGAGTTGGGTGAGCATTGCTTCAGGTAAGTCTTGGTATTTGCGTAGAACATGACTACTGCGTCCATCCGCCCACAAGATAGCAGGGCGCAGTGGATGACCGTTTGCATCACACACGACGAGCCCGTGCATCTGACCAGATAAGCCAATGGCTTGAATATCTGTAGAGTTAGCCTTTTGACATGCTTCTTGTACAGCCTCGCAGGTCATCTGCCACCATGCGTCTGGGTCACTTTCGGCCCAGCCAGGTTGAGGTGCGCTAACGGCGTAGCGGCGGGACGCTTCTGCACTTACTGTACCGTCTGGCAAGAGAAGGAGAGCTTTGACTGAACCTGTACCGAGGTCGATGCCTAAAAACATAGTTGCCTTAAAAACATAACTGCCTCATATTAAATCACACGCTTTGGTAAGCGCGTCTGTCCGATCTGTTAACAAAGCATCTTTGGGTAGAATTTCAAAAAGCCCAAGCCGGGTTAGGCGGCTGCGAATTTGGCTTTGGCTACTCACAATCAAGACGTGTTTGTCAGCTTCTACGGCGTCTTTAATGGCGTTTTCAATGGCGAGTGACACCGTGACATCCAGCATAGGCACGTGGTTGAGGTCAAACACAACAACCTTACAATTAGCAATGGCACTGTGCTGCTTGGCGATGGCTTTGGAGACACCGAAGATAAGGGGTCCACTTAAATAGACCAGTAGAACTTGACCTCTGGCAGCCTCGAGCAGCCGCGTTTCAACCGCAGACAGCGGCACCTCATCGTCAGCATCGTTAATGGCACGCACTTGACTGGCTTGGTACTTGCTGAGCTGTTCAATTGTAAACATGTTGGCAATAAATACACCCACCGCCACAGCCACAATTAAATCCACAAATACCGTGAGCACCAGTACGCCGTACATCACCGTGCTAGCGCGTTTGGAAATGGTGTGCGCGCGCCGCAAAAAACTCCAGTCGAGGATGTTAAGCCCTACATTCAGTGCAATGGCGGCAAGTACAGCTAGAGGAATCGTCGCGGTGAGGCGGGCAGCGCCAAGTGCTACGACCAGCAGTAAAAGTGCTCTAGTGATGCCCGAAAGGGCTGAGCGTGCGCCAGTTTGAATGTTCACCACGGTGCCCATAGTGGCACCTGCACCAGGCAGGCCGCCAATTAGACCAGATAGGAAATTGGCTAGCCCCTGCCCAACAAGTTCTTTATCAGAATTGTGCTCACTGCGGGTGAGGCTGTCAGCAATCATGGCTGTAAGCAAGGTATCAATTGACCCCAATATACCCAGCACCACGGCGTCTACCAAGATGACCCGCCACATATCTCCCGAGAAGGTGGGGACAGTTAAGTTGGGAAGGCCAACCTCGAGCGGCCCAATGCGGCGAATGGCTGCATCTGCCATAAGTAGCGAGACAAGTGTTCCCACTAGCAAAGCTAAAAGTTGAGCAGGTATGTAACGGCGCACGCGTTTGGGTGTAAACATAAGCACAGCTAGGGTGAGGACGGCTAAAATGGCCTCGAGCCAGTGTGCTTCCATTAGCAGTGTTGGTAGGTGCTGGAGGGTGCCTAAAACGCCGCCATCTGGGCTGCGTTGTCCCAGAATGGGTCCTAGTTGTAACACAATTAAAATTACCCCAATACCAGACATAAACCCAGAGATCACGCTGTAAGGCATCAAGGTAATGTAACGCCCAAGTTTCAAAATGCCAAAAATTATCTGGAAGACGCCCGCTAGCATGACCACAGTAAGCGCCATAGCCGCACCTTGCTCCGGGTGGCTTGCCATCATGCTGGCAAGGATAGTTGTCATCAGCACGGTCATCGGCCCGGTGGGTTCAGAAATGAGCGTGGGTGTACCCCCAAAAAGTGCAGCTACCAGCCCCACAACAATCGCTCCATAAAGCCCAGCTTCTGCCCCCAAGCCAGACGACACGCCAAAGGTGAGCGCTAGCGGTAACGACACAATAGCTGTGATAACACCACCCAGGACATCACTACGCCAGTGACGTTTGCTAATAGGTTGTACGGTTAGATAATCAACAACGTGAGCCCAAAAACGCGCCATAGTAGCAGTCTGACATAGGAACTTGCACTTGCCTAGCACAAGGGCAGTACAGGGTTATGTGTATGAATGGCCAACTGATTGATATGGCTGTTTATCTGAATTAACTACATCATCTACGCACATTTTTTGTTTACCTGATACCTTGAGCACGCGTTTAGTGCATGTCTAGCATTAGACCTTGCGTCACCTCGGGGTGAAGAGGTGCAGTACAGCCATCTTCATCACCAAAGGTTTCAGTGTCAAAGGCAGTGTCTCCTTCAATCACTTGTGTGCTCATTGTTAAGCTTGCAAAGTCGAACAAGTTGCCATCCAGCAAGTGGGACGGTGAGGTATGGCCAAGCGCCCGAAAGATGGTGTCAAGGCGTTTGGGATCAGCTTGGTGCCAGGTTTGGAGCATCGTTTTGATGTGTTGGCGTTGCAAGTTGGGTTGGCTGCCGCAAAGGGTACAAGGAATGATTGGGAAGTTGCGGGCTCGAGCATAACGGGCAATATCCCGTTCATTAATATAGGCTAGCGGACGAATGACCA
>CAZMCW010000187.1:2918-9033 GCA_964564405.1 uncultured bacterium | reverse complement strand
GTAATGAACTCCGTAGGAGTTTATGATGTGTTTTGTCGGACTTGGTATAACAACTTAAATTGTAACTTCTACAAAGTAACGTTGCTGCTAACTCAAATTGAGATGCAAAAAGATGCAACTTCTAAGATTATCTTCTAAGGTTCCTAGACGTGCTTGTATGTAAACTCTACAATGAGTAAACACTCAGCGATACATATGCGTCTGTGTTGCGGGTTATGTGAGAATTGTGGTATTCATCGGCGTATGTCAACGTTAATTTAGGTAGGTTCAAACGTGTTTAGGTGTTAACCTCTATCCAATGTCTCCAGATTAGCTGCTTACTGAATAGGGTGTTACTAGATTAGGTTTTTACGCTCTTAAAGATTGTCGTGTAAGGCAATGTAAAGCAACGTAACCTAATATAAACCAACGTAACCTAATGTAAACCAACGCAAACCAACGCTTTTGTCGTGCAAAGCCACATCGTTCTGAACACGATGAACTTTAGACACCATGAATCCTAAACAGAAACAATGGCATATGTTGTCATTATTTGGGTTAAGACGTAACGCGAGACTATGAATCTACTCAGGTTGTTTCAAAAATCATATCTTACGCGCGTTGTTTTAATGGCGTGTTTATGTGTGCTGCTAGCATTCGTAGGCATAGGCATTTTGAATACACGTATTCACCGCAACCGGGTTCGCAGTAAGGTAGTACAACAAGGGCAAATTGTTTTACAAATGATCGTCACAACCTTGCTAAACTTGCAGGACTTGTCTCAACCCGCTGACCTAGCTCAATCCGCTGACCTAGCTTCTGAAGACTTACAACGCGCGCAACGCGATCTGTATACCGTACTTCAACAACATGTAAACCTATTCCACACCAGTCTCAACGCGTTAGCTTCAGGTGGTCGTGTTGCCAATGGTTATATTTTTGGTGAAGTAGACAGTACATATAGCGAGCTCGAGGTAGTTGCGATTAGTGATCTGCGTGCGCGCAGTTACCTTATTGAAACAATTACCTTATGGTCGCCTTTACACAATCATTTAAATACACTTTTGAATGAAGTTGATGCGCAAGATGAGCTAAGCGGAGTAGTTATAAATAACACACTACCAAGTACCGTGTTTTCCATCACTTTAACTGGACAAGCACGTGCGCCCATGAGCCGATTGCTAGATCCAGTTAACGCAACTGATACAACGCGTATGTCAAACACAGTAGCGGAACTCGAGCGCGCTGCGAGCTACGCGCGTGAGCACAATATGGCCGTGCTCGAGCTATTACACGTGCTTAGCAACAGGCTTGAGGCAAGCAGTGCGCAGGGCCTAAGGTGGCTACGAGCACTTCAACTGCTCAGCGTAGGGCTTACCCTAAGCGTGTTGGCTGCTGTGTTAATTGCGAGCTTGAATAAGTTGAGGGTGGCAACTAATAACTTAACGCGCTTCACCCAACAGCAACATGACATGAACCAGGACATGAGCAGTTTGCTAGCAAGCGAAGCTGAAGTTGCTAAAGTTGAGCGCGCTCTTAGAGAAAGTGAATTGCGCACACGCCTTGTTATTGACGCTATCCCAGATGGCGTGTGCCGGGTTGATCGTGACGGTACTATCTTAGAAGTTAAACGTCCTGAACTTTTTCAGTACGTTGTGCCGCTCCAAGAGGTGCTCGGTAGGCCGCTTGAAGACGTGCTGCCAGACGTTGATGCCAAGCAAGCGCGCCAGTGCCTCGAGCGCTTGTTTGCAAGCCGTGAACCGCAACAGTACGAAGCGAGTTTTGAGGTAGACGGCCGGCTCGAGTACCGCGATGTACGCTGGATTTTTGTAGATGATAGCGAGTGCCTCGTCCTCGTGCGCGACATTACCGAAGAAGTACACATGCAACAAGCCTTAGAAGCTAGTGAAGAACGCGCACTGACAGTTTTAAATGCCATTCCCGATGCTATTGGACGGTTCAACCGTGAAGGTTATTACCTCGAGATTGTCAACCAAGGCAAATTTTCTGAAGCCGTACCCCGACTGCGCTTGGAAGGCCGGCATATGAAAAGCTTTTTGCCTGAAGCATCTGCTGCTCGCTTGCAACACTACATTGAACTGATGTATGAAACCGGTGAAGTGCAACAGGTGCGCTACCATATAGACGCTGACGACGGTACACGTTATTACCGTGACGCTTTGCTATCGCCACTTACCGACAACGAGCACATCGGCCTCATTCGGGATGTCACCGACCAAGTGCTCATGGAACGCGCGCTGCAAGCTAGTGAAGGCCGCTTCCGCGAAATTACCGAAACAGTTGATGCCGTTTTTTTTGTGTTTAATGTAAGCCAAGCGCGCTTTAGCTATTTAAGCCCCAAATACGAGCAGATTTTTGGTCACAGCCGCGATGTTTTGTACAGAAATCCCGAAGCTATTAGAGACTACATACACAAAGATGATCAAAGTTTGTTGGAAACTGCGTATAGCAACCTTAGGACAGGCCGTTCAGATTTGTTCGAGTACCGCATTGTCAAACCAGATGGCGACATACGCTGGCTTGCTACCCACACTTTTGTTCGGTCGGTAGCAGCTTCTGACGGTGCTACACGCACAGCAGACCCAGCTTCAACAGAACTTGCTACAGGTGTGCTAGCAAGCAGGCTTAGTAACCAGCAGATATACACCTACGATCTAGATAAAAACGAACCAGCAAACCTACGCGTAATTGGCTCAACACGAGATATTACCGAGCGTAAACAAGCTGAACAAGCACTTAAAAACAACGAGTCACGTTTGCGCGCGATGATGAAAGCCTTACCAGACGGCATCGCTTGGATGAGTCGAGAAGGTCGCTACCTCGAGGTTCTTCACTCTGATAACTATGTACCCCTGATAGATCACACTGAAATAATAGGCAAAACCCTTGAAGAGGTGCTTCCAAAAGACCTTGCACGGCGTTTTCGCGAGTACATCAAACGAGTATTTGCAACCTCTGAAATGCAAACATTTGAACACACCGTTCTTATTGATGATGTTTTAAGGTACCGTGACGCACGTTTGGTTCCTTTTGATGAAGACACTTGTATTGTTGTTGTACGCGATATTACCGAGCGTAAACAAGCTGATTTTAAACTTGAACAAGCCCTTGAAGAACAAAACGTACTTTTAAAAGAAATTCATCATCGTGTCAAAAACAACTTGCAAGTTATTGCCTCTTTACTCATGTTACAAGGACGCTCGTTACCTAACGAAGCCGCTAAACTTGCCCTCGAAGAAAGTCGTAAGCGGGTAGTAGCAATGGCAACTGTGCACAAGGTCATGTACGAAAAAGGCTCTCTGTCACAAGTTGATTTTCGTCAGTACTTGGAAGCCATTGTGCCTAACATGGTGCGCCCACCTCAAGCTGCAGGGGTTGAAGTTGTACTGGACTTGGAAAACATAAAATTGCACATCGACCAAGCTATTCCCTGCGGACTTATTGTCAACGAACTGCTCGACAATGCGTTTGAGCACGCGTTTTCAAACGTGACAAACGCGCAACCTGAACACGCGGGTCGTTCTTATGCTAGGTTTTTTAACGCCCCTGAGCAGCTTAACGCGCAGCAGGTCACAATCCATTTGCGGCAAGTGGGCGCGCGCGTTCAGCTCAGTGTTGAAGACAACGGCGTTGGCATGCCAGCCCAGCTAGATCCCCAAGCTATAGACAGCATGACAAGTTTAGGAATGTCAATTGTGAACACACTGGCCAGTCAAATTGAAGGTGAGTTGGTAGTTGAGCGGCTCGAGCAAGGCACCCAAGTGAGCCTACATTTTCCTGTTGCAACGGTAGCGGCGTTAGCTTCTACTTGAACACTTGCGCATGCGGTGTACGCACCCTTCACGGTTGTAGGCGATAAACTTAGTGAACAACAAACTTATACCAAATTGACTCTTGAATGTCATAGTCTGAATCATCTAAAGGTACGCTCTCACGAGCGATTTTGATGTCGCAAAGCGGCATCAAAACATCACTTTAGTATTAGCTGACAATAAACTTAGCTGACAATGTCGACGTCGGTAATTTCGATTTGCTCGAGCTTTTCAAACTGCTTTTGCGTGCCCAGTACCAACAAATGATCGTTCGTCGCAAGTTGCATGTCAGGGTCTGGTGGGCTGATGATTTTGCTGGCACGAATAACCGCCACCACATTCACACCACAACGATTACGCAAGTCCAAATGCCGCAGCGTGTAGTCAGCTAGGCTACTGCCCGAGCGCACTTCTAGTTCTTCTATGCGTAGCGCGTCTTCACCGTTGGCAGGATTCATTTCCATAAGGCTTACCAGTGCTGGTCGCAAGACTTGGTTGACAATGCGGCGGCTGCCAATTACATAGGGGTTGATAACTTTATTCGCCCCTGCCCGCAGTAGTTTTTTGTGTGCCGTGTCATTTTCAGCGCGCACAACTATCGGCAAATCAGACTTGAGACTTCGTGCTGTCATAATAATAAACGCGTTACTAGCGTCGTTATCTGCTGTGGCAATAAGACCGCGTGCACGCATGACACCAGCCGCCATAAGGGTGTCTTCTTCACTGGCATCACCCAGCACATAAAGGTATTTGTGCTCTTTAGCAAAGTCTTCATTCTGCTCGTCTAAGTCAACAATGACAAAGGTTTGCTCTTGCTCGTGTAATTCTCTGGCGACTTGTTTACCCATTTGCCCTAACCCCGCCACAATAATGTGCTGGGACATAGTGGTAATTGCTTCACGCATTTTGCGCCTTCCCCTAACGTCGCTCACCTGTCTGGCAACAACGTGTTCCATGGTGGTGCCAATCACGTAACTCAGTGAGCCAATACCCAAAATAGACACACCTATGGTAAATAGCCGCTCGGTATGATCTAAGGTGTAGACCTCACCGTAACCAATCGTTGTGATGGTAATAAAGGTCATGTAGAGCGCGTCACTTAAAGTGCCACCTTGATCACGCCACATGAAATAATAGCCAGCAATTCCAAATACAATGACAGCCACAAGTAAGCTGATAGGAATACTTAAGCGGCGAAATAGGTAAGCCCGCGTCGTTGGGTGCACGTAGGCCATTATAAAAAGACGCGCGCGTCTGCAGGCTCAGTGGCTATCACAAAAGCATATTCATGAGATCAATGATGAATCGCGTTGCTACACAGCGTACATTTCAAATTGATGCGAATACACACTTTCTGATAATAACCGCTCATCTAACAGTAACACTAGGAACGAGGGGTTCATCTGCCAACATGCCTCGAGCATAAGCTTGGGTTAACCAGTTCACCATACGCCCATAGTCAGCAATGCCAGCCTCAACCCCTTGACTGCGCAAATAGCTGTCGTAAACGCGTATTTGGGCGCTCTGAAACCAATGGGGCATGCGGTAACGAGCGCTCACAGCACGCCTCTCGCTAAGGTCAGCTCGAGCCTGCTGCGGCAATCTGTCGTAAAGCTCGCGGTAACTTGTTTGCGGCAAGCGCCAGGCTAGGCTTCTAAATAAAGTGAGCGCGGCGCTGTAGCGCATCAGCGGGTTGTCTGCCCGCAAACCGGCAACAACAGCTAAAAAGTCGGCATCAGCTTCACCTGCGTAGCCTGCTAAATGCACAAACTCGTGCAAGCTCACCATGAGTGCAAAAGGTGCCGGCAACGCGCCGTCAACATGGGCTTCCAAAAGCCAAGGTGAAACCACGCCAATAGCATTACCGCTGCGCATCAGCAAGCCCGGCAGGGTGTATTTGGGTTGCGTGGGTAGGGTGACACGTTGGTCGGTTAGTTCCCAAATAACAGTTTGCAGTGATGTTCGTCCTGCTTGCAAGGCGGTATCTACGTCTGCTGATATTCGCGCCGCTGCCTCGAGCTGGGTTTGTTGCATGATGTTTAGAAGATATTCGCTCAGCGCTTCTAGGTCTTCTTGACTAGCTTGGTAATCGCTCAGCGCAAGCACATCTTCAAGCGCAAGGCGGTTGTAATTGAGTCCCCACGTCAGTAAAAAAAGCCCGGCGATGATGACAAGGCTAGTGATGAGGCGCTCGAGCCACATCACTAGCCAACTTAGCCTTGTAACCTGCTCTTGTCTTACTTGTTGGGGTTGATGTCCATACTGAGGTTGATGTCCATACTGAGGTTGATGTCCATAATGCT
>CAZMCW010000187.1:0-2818 GCA_964564405.1 uncultured bacterium | reverse complement strand
GGTTGATGTCCATACTGAGGTTGATGTCCATACTGAGGTTGATGTCCATAATGCTGACGCCAACTGCGCACCATACTGACTACAAACACAACCGGTAGCGCAACTAGCAAACCCCCCGTAATTGAAAACGGCACCGCGCTGGTGATGGGAATAAGCACGCGCGCAATCTGTGGGTATATTCCTGTACTGTAAAGTCGTTCCGTCAACACGGGTGATATCGGTAAAAACAACCAACTAGCAATACCAGCAGCGAGCAGAAGGGTGAATCCTCTGCCTAAGCAACGCCACATTAAACGCCGCCTCACAAGTACAGGTGTTGATGCCATGCTAGGACGTTAGCACACCGTCTTAAGTAAAGTCATCACACCTCATCGCGCGTTAACCAAGCTGTACCAGGGTGATCTTTGGGAATGACTGAAAACGCCCAGTCGCCCGGGCGAACAGGATACGAACGAGACCAATACCCAAGATAGCCATCAAAAGGAGAGGTTAATTCCTCGAGGACCTCAAACGTAAAAGGACTCACAACCTTGCCTAGTACTTCTCCAGCAGTGACCTCACGCCCAAAGTCGTCGCGCGCTTGGGTAGGCTGCAAAAGCCCACCTACTTTAGGATTTAGACGGCGAATGGATTCATAGACTAAATAGCGTTCGGGTAAGACCTGTTCTGTTTGTTGCATGCCGAGTTCAGACATCACGTTGAGGACACCTTGGACATTACCCTGAGTCCAAGTTTGCTCGAGATCGCTATCAAAGCCAGCACCCCCAAGAAAACTCCCACAGCAGGGGATTTTGAGTACCTCTCCAGCATAAGGTTGACTTGCACGTGGACCAGGAAATTTACTTTGCATGTGCGCGCGGTAAATAAGGGGTACCCCAAAAGCGCGGCTCATACGCCGACTTTCTTCATTCACACGATCATCCGAATAGTCAATTCCTACAATTGTCGATCCTAATGTTGAACCCCATATACCAAGGTGAAAGTCGAGCAGATAGTTGGTTTCAGGAAGTACGTCCTGAGCTAACGTTAACGCAATCTGTTCGCTTAGTCCTGTGTTAATCGCACCACCTATGGGAAAAAGACGGTTGGCATCTGGACTATCAGAGTTATCCTGAATATTTCTAGTCAAGCTTCCAAAAGCAACCGCATTAGCTAGCGGGACCATCACTACACGCCCTTGAAAATCTTGAGCTGATAGTATGTCGCGCAATTCCATAAAGAAGTTTAGGTGTAACCATTCATTGCCATGTAAGCCTGATAATAGCGTTAGAGTCGGACCTTCTCCCTTGCTAATGGCGTGTACCAAAATTGATACTTCCATGCCGTTCATATCCGTACTTACCGGTAAACGAGCGATATGCCACTTGTTATCGGCTGGTAACTCTTTGAGTGTGGAACTATAAGACATTCAACATCCCTTCTGAGGTTATCAATACCTTAATAACAGAACCTTAGTAACCAAATCTTAGTAACCGAGGTTTTTATCTTTTATCTTGTTAAGTAGAGGTTCACCTGCTAAATAGCGTTCTAGGTTAGTCGCAAATTCTTCGAGAACACGTGACATAATATGGGGCGATGTATAGGAAATATGGGGCGTAAGTATCAAGTTGGGTGTTGTCCACAAAGGACTGTCAGCAGGAAGCGGCTCTTCATCAAACACATCAAGGGCAGCACCAGCTAGACGTCCTGATGTAAGTGCTTCAGTTAAAGCGGATGTAACAATGATGGGACCGCGTGCAACGTTGATAAGACGTGCTGTTTCTTTCATAAGTGCCAACTCAGCTGCTCCAAGCATGCCCCTAGTTTCTGCTATGAGAGGACACGCAACAACCACAAAATCAGACTGTTTAAGAAGTAAATCAAGCTGTTTGGAAGATAATATCTCATCGAAGTTTGCAAGCGGCTCAGGATTGCGTTTAACGGCGACAACACGCATTCCTAACGCCTGACAGCGTTTGGCAAGTGCCTGGCCAATAGATCCTGCCCCGATAATACCTACAGTTTTATCCCCTAACTCCTCGAGATCAGATCGGCGCTGCCAAACATGGCGCGCCTGAGCAGACGCAAATTCTGGTAGGCGCTTACTAAAGCTTAAAATATGAGCCAGAACGTATTCGGCGATCGGTATGTTATTTGTTTGGGCTGAGCGCGTTAGAGTTAATCCTCGTTGGTGAATTAGCTCTAATGGAAGATAGTCAAACCCAGCACTGCAGGTATGAATCCATTTTAGTTGTGGAGCTAACGAGATTAAACGCTCTTGTTGATCAACTGGGATAGCACAACGTAAAAACACCTCAACAGATTCAATGTCCGGGGGAATCGTTGCGTTGTCATTCATATGTACAAAGGTGTGTTCGTAGAAGCGCGTAGTAAGTTCACTAACGTAATGCGCTTCGATGACGGCACTTATCAAAATTTTCAAGTTTCCCCCAATTTCATGTGGCTTTAGACGGGCTTGGAACCTAACTAAAAAACCTCAACCCCATAAGTCATTTGCGTATTGATTAACCAATACAATTACTCATTCAAGATAGGTTGTCAAGTAACAAGATAAAATCAAGATTGATCCTTCAAGGAAACGGGTCAAGGAAATTGAAGGGGATTGTGTTAAAGTAGCGGTACAATTTTAAATGAGTCCTTATGATATTCCGTAAACCTGCTTAAACAGCTCGAGTGGTGTTCTTGAATATGTTTGAAGATTAGGTGTGTTCAAAGAATTGGGCGTGACACATGAGTGTAATTTCTAGTGTTGAACATGCGGTACTAAGTACCCCAGTAAAAATATCTTATACTATCCAGATGGGTAGAATTAAGGTTA